>JBBRYO010000116.1:0-9235 GCA_038237595.1 Candidatus Limnocylindrales bacterium
ATCGGCTCGAGATGGGCGATCGCGCGGCCGAACACCGTGACCTCGAACTCTTGTCCGGCCTCCACCCTCGCCAGGTATTCACGCAGCCGAAGCCGCAACTCTCGAATCCCGACCCTGTCCATGTGTCACAATGTAACACATTACCCGCGCGCCGATCCTCAAGGACGCCAGTTGGCCGCTTGCGATGAGCTGACGCGTCCGAGGGACGGAAAGACTGAGATGGTCGGCCGCCTCGGCAACGGAATACAGAGCATCGTCGACGCTCGATCCTCGCTGACCCGGAACGGTGCGCATTGCCGGACTAGACCCCGAACACCCTCACCACCTCGTCGCCGTAGTGGTTGATGACCTTGATCGCGACCTTGCCACTCTTGGGCTTCGGGAACGGTCGACTGATGGTGCTGTTGACCTTGGCCCGAGCCTCGTCGCTGATGTCGGCGCGAAGGGCGCGGCGAAGCTTGTCGTAGGGATCACCCGCGCCAGTGAAGTAGGCATGGCGGACGATGAAGGCCTCGCCGTCGTAGTCGGTGTCCAGGAACCAGGCCGCGATGTCGTCCACTGATGATGAGCGCACGGTGCCGGTCGTGGGATCGTGGACGTCCAACGTCGAGCAGTGACAGAACTCCTTCGGCGTAGGAATACCGAGTCGTCTCCGGGAGGTACTGCGGGCGCTGCGAGTCGTCCACGGCCTGGCCGGAGGGAGCGCTCACATATCCGGTATTGATGACGATCGTCAAAGGAAGACCCGCTGCCTGCTGAGCGACGTCGCTGGCGTGCGCGAACTCTCCGGAATCGAGGGCCCCAAACAGCCTCGAACGCCACAGCCACGTATCATCCGTGATCCATCGCCTGCCTTTTGCGGTCTCGGCAAAAGTGGAGCCGCAGCTGCGCCGATCCCTTTCTCTGTGTAGAAGCCTACGAAGATGTCGCCGGGGGTCGCGTGCGCCGGCGACACCGCGATCTTGCGTACCTGAACGCCGGATTATCGCCTGTCGGCGATAGCCACCAGAAGGTATTGTCGGGTTCGTAGCGATCGAACGGCAGCAGGAACAGTCGTTCCGCACCTGCGTTCTGGGCCTGTACATGAAGCGCGTAGGTGGCTTCTCGCACCGTGTCGAATGCGTACGCGGGCGAGTCGCTGTTCGAAGTCTCCAAATCCTTATGCTCCTACGACGGTGGTCTTGGTAGCCCTTGCTAACGGACCGGCAAGTCAACCAGTGGCACGATCACGCGACCGTAACCTTAGCGCTCCGTTCCCGCGTCGTTCACCACCAGGATCATGTCGTCCAAACCGCCCGGATATCGCGCCACGACCGCGGCGACACCCGAAACAATGTCCGCGGCGCGCAGATCCCTGCTGGGATCGTTCTGCCGGTAGACGAGAAGCAAGCCGCTGTGGGAGATCCGTTGAGCGGCCAGCGCCAGGAAGTCGACGATGTTGCCGGTCAGGATCGCCGCGTGGTTTGCCTCGGCGCGGCTCCAGACTTCCTCGTCCGATGCATTTCGGTCCGGTGCGATCACCTCGCCGGGAAATGCCGTCTCCAGTCGGCTCAGGAGCTCGCGGCTAGCGAGGTCTTCGTCGACAAGGAGTTTCACCCAGACAGTGGCGCTGCCTGTTGCGCGGCAATGGCGTTCTCGGCCTCCTCGGCGATCACCAGTTCGCGGTTGGAAGCGAGATAACGCTGGGCCTCGAGGATCGCCTCGACTGGAATGTCGTATTCGTTCGCGGCCCGCTCCGGACTCCATCCTTCGATCTCGATGGCACGAGCCAGATCACCGGCCGCCAGTCGCCGGCCCTTGATCCAAGGCTGACGTCGCCAGGGGTGCGGCCGCTCGACCAGCCAGGTCGCATCGTGCGCCAGTTGCTCCTCGAGCCCGGGCAGGATGGCTTCCTCGAATTGGTCGGGCATTCGCTCACGTCGGATGGCCACCACCCGCTTTCCCTCTTGCTTGGCTTGGATGACCCACGCGAGGAGCGACAGCGATGAGCGAATCGCGTCGGTCGCGACGCCGCTGAAGTAGCGATCGGCGATGGCGCGAGTGGCGACTTCGGTGTCCACCGGTAGATCGACGGATAGTCGACGCCTTCGGATCGCAGGGCGCTCTTCCTCTGCCATGGTGCCACAATGGCACCACTAGCACGCCCTGTCAATTCCGGTAGACGGGGGTCAGAAGGCCGGGCCAACCTGCGCGCGGCGACCAGGCGCTCCAGCCGGTCGCCTGCGTTATCACGCTGCTCCAATCCGCGGCTGCGACTCCGCGAGGATCGCTTCGATCTGCCCGAGTGCCCAGGCGAGCCCCTTGTCCATGTCCATTTTCAGGGCGAGTTCGAGGGCCTCGCGGCTGTGGAATTTGCTCTCGATGAGCATCTGGGTTCGTCCCGCCTGGACCGGCTCGATCTTCACAATCATGGTGGAAGGCCCCTGGTCGACCGGGTGGTCGTCCTCGTCGACGACCGCGTCGCGGAAGACAAGTTTCCGAGGCGGATCAACCTCGAGAACCTCCCACGGGTTCTCAGGCACATCGCCCTCAGGTCCGGTCACGTGGTACTCCACTCGGCCGCCAGGACGCAGATCGAGCGCCGTCACCGTCGCCGGGTAGTTCGGCGGACCCCACCAGCGCTCGAGCTGGCGCGGATCTGCCCAGAGCTGCCAGACGCGCTCTGGGGTTGCGTCAAATTCGGCCGTAAGAGTCAGGGTCAGGTTGACCGGGTCGTTGCGGACGCTGGTGACGGTCACGAGGTTGCCTCCTTGGGTTCCTTGAGGATGTCAGTCATGCGCTCGATGCGGCCGCGCCACAGCCCCTCGTAATCGTTGAGCAGGCGCTGCGCGACCAGCAGCCCCGACGCTTGAGTGCGAACCACCTTCCTGCGGCCGATCCGTTCCTTCTCCACCAGGCCGGCGCGCTCGAGGATGGCTACGTGCTTCTGGACCGCAGCAAAGCTCATGGGGTAGTGCCCGGCGATCTCCGCAACCCCCTCCTGGCCAGATATCGCGCGTCGCACGATGTCACGCCGCGTGGCGTCGGCCAAGGCGGCAAAGACACGGTCGAAGTCGGCGCCGGTCTCCATCAGATACAACCATACGGTTGTATGCGTGGCTCGTCAAGCCCTGGCGCCACAGAGACATCCCTGACCTCCGAACGGCCCGCGCTACGAGTGACTGATGGGAGGAGCGTTGCCAATTTCGTGTGGCCGAAAAGAGGGTACCCTCCGGGCATGGCTCTCAAGATCGACTACATCGAACTTGCAGTTGACGACCTCGAGCAGGCGAAGGTGTTCTACGGCGAGGCCCTGGGGTGGACGTTCACCGACTACGGCACCGACTACGTGGGGATCCAGGACCCCACGAGGCCTGGCCAGGAGTTCGGTAGGCTGAACCCGCAGAAGCCGACATCCCGCGGCGACAGCGTCCTGGCGCTCGCTCGAACCGACGATGCCGACGCTGCGCTGGCGTGCGTCCTGGCTGCCGGCGGCCGAGTCCAGGTGGCGTTGCACGAGTATCCCGGTGGGCGGCGGTTCACCTTTGCGGACCCCTGGGGGAACATCCTCGGGGTGTACCAGCCCGTCGAATAGGCCGGCCTCGAGGAGACACGCCGCGCGCGACTGTTGTCGGCTGACCGGCCCTAACGCTAGCGTTCGGCTGGATGCGTCCGGCGCCCTGGCTGTTCGCAGCGGGCATCGTCGCGATCCTCTCGGTTCCCTGGTTCATCGCCGTTGGCTTGTTCATTCGCGCCGACTTATGGGGGGAGGAACGAGAGACCGGCGATCCTGGCTCCGCTCGTTAAGCTCACTTCCATGAAGCGCATCGGATTCCTGTCGTTCGGCCACTGGTCCGATTCTGCGTACTCACAGGTTCGTTCGGCGTCGGATGCGCTGCTCCAGTCGATCGAGCTGGCTGTCGCGGCCGAGGAGCTCGGCGCTGACGGCGCGTACTTCCGCGTGCACCACTTTGCCCGGCAGCTCGCCTCCCCTTTCCCGCTCCTCGCCGCGGTCGGTGCGCGAACGTCCCGGATCGAGATTGGAACGGCCGTCGTGGACATGCGCTACGAGAATCCGTTCTACATGGCGGAGGACGCCGGGGCGGCCGACCTCATCGCTGGAGGCCGCCTGCAGCTGGGGATCAGTCGCGGTTCGCCCGAGCAGGTGATTGACGGATTTCGCCTCTTCGGCTACCAACCCGGAGAGGGTGAGACGGACGCTGACATGGCGCGCCAGCGCACCAAGGTCTACCTCGAGCTCCTGAACGGCGAGGACTTCGCCCAACCGAACCCACGGCCGATGTTTCCCAACCCGCCTGGCCTGCTGCGCCTGGAGCCACACTCACCCGGGCTACGGGATCGGATCTGGTGGGGTGCGGCCTCCACCGCCACTGCCGTGTGGACCGCGCAACTGGGGATGAACCTGATGAGCTCGACGCTCGTCTTCGACGAGGGCGGCGAGCCGCTCCACGTCCAGCAGCGCAGACAGATCGACGCGTATCGCGCCGCCTGGAAAGAGGCGGGCCACACGCGCGAACCGCGGGTGTCAGTCAGCCGCAGCATCTTTGCCATCGTCGACGACCGCGATCGTGCCTACTTCGGCCGATCACAGGAGCGCGACCAGATCGGCTACATCGACGAGAACACGCGAGCGGTCTTCGGACGGTCCTACGCAGCCGAGCCGGATGAGCTGGTCGAGCAGCTGAAAGAGGACAGCGCCATCGCTGCCGCCGACACGCTTCTCCTGACCGTGCCGAACCAGCTCGGTGTGGACTACAACGCGCACGCCATCGAGTCGATCCTGCGCGACGTCGCCCCGCAGCTCGGCTGGCGCTGACCGCTGCGCATGCCGACGTGGCCGCTCGAGCGCTCTCTATCCTTCCCGACGAAACGTGTCGCACGGGAGAGGGTCATGGAACGAGCAATCGGCATTGGCGGAGTGTTCATGCGGGCGAAGGACCCGCAGGCGCTGGCGCGCTGGTATCGCGACCAACTGGGCATCGACACCTACTCCGAGAAGGCAGACGGCACCTGGTGGCAGGAGGCCGGCCCGACGGTCTGGGCGCCCTTCCCGACCGACACGGACTACTTCGGGCGACGCGACCAGGGCTGGATGATCAACGTGCGCGTGCGCGACCTGGACGCGATGCTGGCGCAGCTGCGTGCCAGTGGCGCGACCATCCCCGAGGAGGCCCAGGAGATGGCGGGCATCGGCCGGTTCGGCTGGGTCGAGGACCTGGAAGGCAACCGGGTCGAGCTGTGGCAGCCGGCATCGGAGGCGTTGCCCGAGCCGGAATAAGGCCCCGGATCGGGCTGAACGGCATAGCACAGGTGTTCTAATATGCCTTGTCCAAGACCCACTCCGGAGGACATATGATCCAGTCGGCGCAGTTCCGGGTGTTGGGCGAGCAACAGCCACGACTCGAGCATCGACATGACGACCATTGGGTCCAGATGGACAGGACAATCCCGGTCCTGACCGATCGACGCCCGAGGTCATACCGCGGAACGTGGAAGTGCCCAGTATGCTCGGTCGTGGTCTTGCACGAATGGCGAGCACCGATGGGCACCGACTGACGAGTTGGCCGCGTCGCCTCGGTCCAGCCGCCCGACGAGCGGTCATCGCCGCCACCGCCAAGCTCGGGGTGGCCCGCTCAACCGCCACTTGTGCCTTCCCTGAGACGACTCAGGACAGTTGCTCCGGTTGACCATCGGCGTTCGCGTCGACCGTCCGAGCTAGTGGCCGTGCGGAACGTTTCAGGCGGACGTCGGGTCCAAGACGCGGACACCAGTGCCTGCGACACCGCGAACGTTCCGAGTGACGAGAGTGAGTTCATGGACGATCGCCGTTGCCGCTAGCAGGCCGTCTACGGTTTGCAAAGGATTCGGCACATTGAGTCCGCCCCACCGGTCCGCAACCTGCGCGTCGACTGGCAGGACGCGATCGCTGAAGCTCGTCGTCAGTCGCAACAGCCACTGTTCCAGGGCGAGTGCAGATGGGATATCCCGGCGCCGGATCGATTCGATGCCGCGCCGGATCTCGCCGAGTACGAGCACGCTGGTGAAGAGTTCCTCGTCGCGCGTGTCGGCGTACCAGGCTCGGATGCCTTCGTGTGCCCGGTCGCCCTTACGAAGGTCAGAGAGGATGTTCGTGTCGACGAGCCAGCTCACTCCGGGTCTCGAGGTAGGTCGCGCCCGGCCTCGAAGTCGTCATCAGCCCCGACATCCGGCATGGAGCCCAGCAACGCCTTGAAGGACGCGTTACCGGCATCCTCCGCGAGCACTGTCCGCAGGATCTCCCGATGCTCCGCTTCGGCGGAGCGGCCATGCCTGGCCGCGCGTCGCTTCAGCGCGCGGACGGTCTCTTCGCTGACATTACGCACGATCAGCTGGCTCATGGCATCACCTCTGCTATCAACGATAGCACTCGCGTGGAAGGCGCACGAGACCGACGTGGTGCGGAGGATTCACGCTCTGAAAGGATTCTCCATCCGCACGCCTTCGATGCGCTGACCGTCATTGAGGTCCTCGGTCAGGACACGCCCAGCACCGCCGACCCTGGCCGCCTCGACCATGAGCGCGTCCCAGAAGGACAGCTGATGCCGTTCGTGGAGGTGCGAGGCGGTCAGGATCAGCGACGGTTCAATGAGCACAACGGGCCAGGCGCTGTACAGGGCTACGATCTCGCGAGCTTCCGCGGGGCTCATGGCGGGCTTGAGCTTGCTGGTCGCAACGGCATAGAACTCCTGCAGGATCTGCGTGCTCAGCACGCCGCTGCGTTCCGACCAGAGCTGCTCGAGCACCGCCTGCGCCTTCGGTTGCTTGACCGTCTCGGAGGCGTCGTACGCGTAGATCAGCACGTTCGTATCGACGAACGTTGTGGTTTCAGCGGTTGTAACGATCGAGACGTTCCGCATAGATGCCATCTCGCGTCCAGGATCTCCGGCCCCGCCGTTTGGCCACGGTCATCAGATCCACCGCTCGGCGACGCGCGTCCTCGTAGCGGTCCTCTCGGTCGACAAGAGCGTCGAGCTCCCGTGCAACGAGTGCGCTGACGGACGTGCCCTTCTTCGCGGCGACGACCCGCGCGCGACGGATCACATCTGCGTCCAGTTGGAGCGTGAGATTTGCCTTGGTCATCGCGAGGATCTCCACAGTGAAACGGGTGGCCCACAGCCTACCACGTGGGTTCGGTCACCCCGGCTGAATGCCGTCACCAGATCGTTCTGCCGGACCGAGAGCCAGCGCGAGGGCGTCGTCTGCGCTCAACCGCCGACCCTGCTCCAGCGCCTCGTCGACGGTTCTTTCGTCGAGTTGCGCGCGGATCTTGGCGAGCGTCTTCTCGTTGCGCGCCGCCGCCCAGAACGGCACGCTGGCGCCGATACCCGCCGTGAGCGTCTCTGAGCTTGCGACAAGGCGTGCCGCCGTCTGCGCACTCCCTGCGAGGACCAGGATGGACGCCAGGCGGCCCAGGCCGACGGCGAAGTCAAGGACGTTCCCGACGTCATGGTCGATACGCAGGGCGGCCCTGCTCATGGAGCTCGCCTCCTCGATCCGCCCGTCGTCGCGCAGGAACAGTGCGAGCTGGGCGAGGGAGTTCGCCTCCGTCCGTTCGTCGCCGAGCTGGCGTGCCCGGCGCAGGTTGTCCTCGTGGAGGGCTCGTTCGCCCTCGCGATCACCGATATCGCCCGTAAGTGAGGCCAGATTGGTGCTCGCGATCAGGGCGTAGTGTTCGTCGCCCAGCGTCTGGAAATCCTCGACACTCTGCGCCATGAGCGGCCGCGCACGTGCGGCGTCTCCACCCTCCGAGACAGTGTTGCCGACCATGAATGCAGCGTATGCGGCGCCCCATCGATCCCCGAGTGTGCGATGGAGGGCAAGCGCTTGCTCCGCAAGCGTGCGCGCTGAGGTCAGATCACCAAGGTTGAGCAACATGACCGCAAGTCCGCTGAGTGCCTTGGCGCGGGCGCTGGTCTGAGCGGCCTCGCAGGCGGCCAGCGCGTGTTCCAGACGGCGGCGGCCCTCCAGCAGGTGGCTCTTCAGATACCAGAAACGCCAGACGGCCCCAGCCAGGCGCAGCGCGAGCTCGCTCTCGCCGGAGGCTTCGAGCCGATCCAGGGCAGCGCGGATGTTGTCGTGCTCCCGCTCAAGGCGGTCGACTGTTGCCCTCGAGTCGCGGCGAAGGTCCAGCTTGGCCTCTTCGGCCATGGCAACGAAGTACCGGGCGTGGTCCTGGCGCACGTCGCTCGCATCGCCGGATGCCTCGAGCCGCTCCGTGCCGTACTCGCGGATCGTCTCGAGCATCAGGAAGCGATCGTCCCTCTGTCGTACGAGACTCTTGTCCACGAGCGATCCGAGGGTCTCGAGATCCGCCTGGCAGACGGCTTCGGCCGCTTCCAGCGTGGAGCCGCCGCGGAAGACAGCCAGGCGGGCGAAGAGGCGCTGCTCCTCGGCACTCAGCAGCTCGTGGCTCCATTCGATCGTGGCCCGCAGCGTCCGTTGCCTTTCCGGTGCGTCACGCGCGCCGCCGGCAAGAACGGGCAGCCTGCTGTCAAGCCGCTCGAGTAAGGCGCGCGGCGACAGGAGCTTGACGCGCGCGGCGGCAAGTTCGATGGCGAGCGGCAGGTTATCGAGGCGTGCACAGATCTCGCGCACCTCACCCGTGACCACGAAGTCGCGACGTACGCTACGCGCGCGCGCATCGAACAGTTCGATCGCTTCCACCTCCCGCATTGGGTCGACCGCGTACTCCCACTCGCCGTCTAGCCGGAGGGCTTCGCGGCTGGTGACCAGGACGGTCAGTCGCGGGCAGGTGGCGAGCAGGCCGCCGACCTCCGGCGCGGCCTCCATGAGCTGCTCGAAGTTGTCGAAGAGCACGAGCATCGACCTGGCACCGATGTGCTCGGCCAGACCCTCCCTGGCGCCGACCGCCTGCGCAGCCGTGGCCAGCACCAGCCGTGGGTCACGCAGCGGTGCGAGCGGCACCCACCAGATACCGTCCTCGAACCTGTCCGCCATTGCGCCGGCCGACTGGAGTGCCAGGCGCGTCTTGCCCATGCCGCCGGGACCGGTGAGCGTCACGAGCCGCACGTCATCACGGTTCAGCAGCGCGCCAATCTCGGCCAGTTCGGTTCGACGGCCGAGGAACGGCGTGGCCGGCACGGGTAGGTTCGTCTGGTGCAGGCTTTTCAGGGGTGGGAAGTCGGCCGCGCCGAGCTGATAGATGCGCTCCGCCGCGGTGAGGTCCTTGAGGCGA
>JBBRYO010000117.1:0-9139 GCA_038237595.1 Candidatus Limnocylindrales bacterium
ACATCGTCGACGAGCAGCTCCGCGAGATCCGCGACGACCTGCCCCCGGACTACTACCGCGAGCTCCCCAAGCTGGCTGAAGGCCACCTCGCGGGCTACCCCAGGGTCCTTGGCGTCGTCTGGGCCTACATCGCGCACACGGACAGCCGCTTCGATCCGGAAAGCCTGCGGCGCATGGTGCGGGCCTACCAGGGGGTGGAGCCGCTGACGATCGGCGAGCTATGGGCGATCGCGATCAGCCTTCGGATCCTCCTCGTCGACAACCTCCGCCGCCTCGCGGAGCAGATCGTGCGCAGCCGGGCAGCGCGGCAGAAGGCGGACGAGCTTGCCGACAGCCTGCTCGGACTCGGCAAGGACAGTCCGGAGGACGCGGCGGCATCCCTGCGTCGGCTCTCGCCTGCGGCGCTCCCGACGGCTGCCCGCGTCCAGCTCTTCCAGCGCCTGCGCGATCAGGATCCTGCGGCCAGCCCCGCCCTCCGCGGGCTGGAGGAGCTCCTCGCGGCCCAAGGGACCACCGCCGAGGAAATGGTCCGCCTCGAGCACCAGCGCCAGGCGACGATGAACGTGACGGTCCGAAACGTGATCACGAGCATGCGCCTCATCTCGTGGTTCGATTGGGCCGAGTTCGTCGAAAGCGTCAGCCTGGTCGACGAGGTCCTGTGTGCGAGAAGTTCGTTCGGGGACATGGACTTCGCGACTCGAGATCGTTACCGGCACGCCGTCGAAGAGCTGGCCCGGGGTTCGGGTCTGACCGAGGTGGAGGTCGCCCGGAAGGCCGCCGCGATGGCGGACGCCGCGTTGTCGACTGACGACATCGAACCGTCCCAGGCTGCTCGATATCGAGACCCCGGCTACTACCTGATCTCCGACGGCCGCTCCGCGTTCGAGCGCGCCCTCCAGGTTCGCGTACCGTTGGCGGGCCGGCTGCGGCGTGCCTACGTCAGGTCCGCCACGAGCGGCTATCTCGGGACGCTCGCCCTGGTCACGGCGCTCATCGTCGCCGTGCCGCTCCTGCTGTCCGGGGATGGCAGCGCCGCTGGTGTGGGCATCCTCGTCGTCGCGATCCTCGCGGTCGGCCCGGCCTCCGACCTTGCGACCGCCCTCGTGAACCGGGAGGTCACGAGGGTGCTGGGCCCGAGACCGCTGCCGCGGCTCGATCTTGACGATGGCGTGCCGGCACGATTGCGAACGCTCGTCGTCGTGCCGACGCTCCTCATCAGCGAGATGGAGGTCGAGGCCCAGGTCGGCGGCCTGGAGGTCCACTACCTGGCGAACCGCGAGGGCGATCTTCGCTTCGCCCTGCTGTCGGATTGGCTCGACGGCCCGACCGAGCATGTTTCCGGCGACGACGAACTCCTCGCGGCGGCGGCCGCGGCCATCGACCGGCTCAACGAGCGTCACGGCGAGGCCCCCGGTGGAGGCGCCCGGTTCCTGCTCTTCCACCGCAAACGAACCTGGAACGAGGCCGAGGGCTGCTGGATGGGCTGGGAGCGCAAGCGCGGCAAGCTCCACGAACTGAACGCCCTCCTGCGCGGCTCGCTCACGACCAGCATGCTGACGAGCGGGCGGACCGCGTCGACCCCGCCGGTGGATGTGCGCTACGTGGTCACGCTCGACGTCGACACGCGGCTGCCCCGGGGCGCCGTCGGGCGTCTCGTGGGGACGATCGCCCATCCGCTCAACCAGCCGACGTTCGATCCGCGGTCCGGCCGGGTGACCCAAGGCTACGGGGTGCTCCAGCCACGGATCACACCCACACTCCCGGCCGAGCATGAGGCATCGATCTTCCAGCGGATCTTCTCCGGCTCGGCCGGGATCGACGCGTATGCCTCCGCCGTCTCAGACGTCTACCAGGACCTGTTCCGGGAGGGGAGCTTCACCGGCAAGGGGATCTATGACCTGGACGCCTTCAGCGCGGCGATGGCGGACCGGGTACCCGAGAATGCCCTCCTGAGCCACGACCTGTTCGAGGGCGTCTTCGCCCGGGCCGGGCTGGTGACCGATGTCGAGCTCTTCGATGCATCCCCTTCGAACTACCTCGTCGCGGCGGCCCGCCAGCACCGCTGGGCTCGGGGCGACTGGCAGCTCCTGCCCTGGATCCTTGGCCGGGCCTGCGACGCAACGGGCCGGCGGAGCCGGAGCTCCATCCCCGCCATCGCCCGCTGGAAGATGGTCGACAACCTGCGGAGGACGATATCCGCCCCGTTCACGTTGGCCACACTCGTCGCGGCCTGGACGCTCCCTTCGGTCTCGGCCGGTCTGTGGACCGCGGTCGTCCTGATCGCAGTGATCGTTCCCGCGGCGCTGCCCGTCCTGGCGGGACTGCTACCGCGACGGCAGGGCATCTCGAAGCGCAGCCACATCCGAGCCGTGGGCGCGGACGTCGCCCTCGCCGCTGCTCACGTAGGCCTCGGCTTCACGTTCCTCGCCCACCAGGCGTGGCTGATGGTCGACGCGATCGTGCGAACCCTGACGCGGCTGTATGCCACCCGGCGGAACCTCCTCGAATGGAGGACCGCCGAGCAGGCCAAGGCGAGCCACGACGTCGAGCTCGACCTCGCGGGGTTCTACCGACAGATGGCGGGCGGCGTCGCGATCGCGGCCGCCAGCGCGATCCTCGTCCTCGCCCTGAAGCCCGGCGCGGCCTGGATCGCCGCGCCGTTCGTCGGCCTGTGGCTGCTCTCGCCCCTCGTCGCTCGATGGGTCAGTCTGGCGCCACCGGAATCGGCCGCAAAGCAGCTGTCGGACGCCGACGTCCGGGCCCTCCGCCTGACCGCCCGCCGGACCTGGCGGTTCTTTGAGGCCTTCGTCGGTCCGGAGGACCATGGGCTGCCGCCCGACAACTTCCAGGACGACCCCAGGCCGGTCGTAGCGCATCGCACCTCGCCGACGAACATCGGCATGTACCTGCTCGCGACCGTCACGGCTCGCGACTTCGGTTGGATCGGGACGCTCGAGATGGTGGATCGGCTGGAGGCGACGCTGGCGACCATTGGTAGCCTCGAACGCTTCCGGGGGCACCTGTACAACTGGTACGACACGCGCGACCTGCACCCACTGGAGCCGGCATATGTCTCCTCGGTCGACAGTGGCAATCTCGCCGGCCACCTGCTAGCCCTGTCCAACGCCTGCCGCCAGATGATCGACCAGCCGCTTCCGCTCGCGGCTGCGCTCGCCGGGATCGATGACGCGATCGCGCTGACCCGCGAGGCCGCCGGCGCGATCGGCGACGACCGGAGAAGCCAGACGCTCACCCGGCGGCACCTCGACGAAGCCCTCGAGCTGCCCGCAGGAGCCAGCCGCGTCGTCCCAGCGACGCCCGAGGACTGGGCGGCGCGCCTGGCCGAGCTCTCCGCGCACGCCCGGACGCTGTCGGACGTTGCTGCGGCCCTCACTGCAGAGCGTGGAGAGGGTGCGGATGGCGAGCTGGTGATTTGGGCCGAGGCGGCTCGGCTGGCCGCAAGCAGCCATGCCCGAGACCTCGCATTGGAACAACCTCGTCCGCAGATGACCGCCTTCCGGACGATCGCCGAGCTGGCCGATCCTCCGGTCCACGAGACTGGCGACGGATCGCCGCCCGCGGCGCTGCTCGTTCGACGACTCCAGGCGATCTCCGACCAGGCCCAGCAGCTCTTCCGCGAGACAGACTTCGCCTTCCTGTTCGACCCGACCCGCAAGCTCTTCTCGATCGGATTTCGGGTCCGGGACGGTACGTTGGATCCGAGCTACTACGACCTCCTCGCCTCGGAGGCCCGCCTCGCCAGCTTCCTCGCGATCGCCAAGGGCGATATCGCCCCGGATCACTGGTTCCGGCTGGGCCGCGCGCTGACGCCCGTCGGTCGTGGCTCCGCCCTGATCTCGTGGTCCGGGTCCATGTTCGAGTACCTGATGCCCGCCCTCGTGATGCGTGCTCCCGCGCTCAGCCTGCTCGACCACACCTACCGCTTGGTTGTGGCCCGCCAGATGAGCTACGCCGCCGAGCTGGGCGTGCCCTGGGGCATCTCCGAATCGGCATTCAACGCGCGTGACCTCGAGCGGACGTATCAGTATTCGAGCTTCGGCGTGCCGGGCCTCGGCCTGAAGCGGGGCTTGAGCCAGGATGTCGTCGTGGCCCCGTACGCGACCGCACTCGGAGGGATGATCCAGCCCCAGGCCGCGGTCCGGAACTTCGCCCGGTTGAGCAAGGCCGGGGCAGGTGGGCGGTACGGCTTTCGGGAGGCGCTCGACTACACGGCGCGGCGGCTCCCCGAAGGGGCGTCGGTCGCGATCGTGCAGAGCTACATGGCCCATCACCAGGGGATGGTCGTGGTGGCCCTCGGCAATGTCCTCAATGGCGGCGCGATGGTGGAGCGCTTCCATGCCGACCCGATCGTCGAGGCGACCGAGCTGCTGCTCCAGGAGCGGATGCCGCGCGACGTGCTCGTGGCCCGGCCGCGTGCCGAGGAGGTGAAGAGTGCCTCCGATGTGCGCGATCTTGTGCCTCCGGTCCCCCGCCGGTTCACCTCGCCCCACGACGCGATCCCGCGGACGCACCTCCTGTCGAACGGCCGGTACGCGGTCATGGTGACGGCCGCGGGATCGGGCTACAGTCGCTGGGGCGACGTGGCCGTGACCCGCTGGCGCGAGGACGTGACTCGTGACTGCTGGGGCAGCTACCTTTTCCTGCGCGACATGCACACGGGCGCCGTGTGGTCGGCGGGTCATCAACCCAGCGGCACGGAAGCAGACAGCTACGAGGTCAACTACTCGGAGGATCACGCCGAGTTCTCCCGTCGCGATGGCTCGATCGTGACCGGCCTGACCATCGTCGTGTCGGCGGAGCACGATGCGGAGATCCGCCGCGTGTCGCTGACGAACCTCGGCTCGCACACTCGCGAAATCGAGCTCACGTCATACGCGGAGGTCGTTCTCGCGCCGCAGGCGGCCGATGCCGCTCACCCCGCCTTCCAGAACCTGTTCGTGCAGACTGAGTTCGCCCCTGATATCGGCGCGCTTCTGGCGACCCGCCGTCCAAGATCCAGCGACGAACAGCCGATCTGGGCCGCACATGTTGCTGCGGTCGAGGAGCAGACCGGCGGGGTCATCCAGTACGAGACGGATCGCGCCCGCTTTCTCGGCCGGGGCCGGCCGGTCCGTTCGCCGGTTTCGGTCATCGATGGGCGTCCACTCTCCAACACCGTCGGTGCGGTGTTGGATCCCATCTTCAGCCTCCGCTGCCGGGTCAGGCTCGCCCCGGGCGCGACCGCCCACGCGATCTTCTCCACGGTCGTCGCCGAGTCCCGCGAGCAGGTCCTGGACCTGGCCGACAAGTACCGTGAGTCGGCCACCTTCGAACGGGCGGCGACCTTGGCCTGGACGCAGGCCCAGGTCCAGCTTCATCACCTGGGGATCGAGTCCGACGAGGCCCACCTTTTCCAGCGCCTGGCCAACCGGATCCTCTACTCGGACCCGTCGCTGCGGCCGTCGGCGGGGCATCTGGCCCGCAACCAGCAGGGAGCATCCGGCCTGTGGGCCCACGGCATCTCGGGCGACCTGCCCATCGTCATGGTCCGGATCGACGAAGCCGCAGACCTCGACATCGTCCGGCAGCTGCTCCGCGCGCACGAGTACTGGCGGCTGAAGCTCCTCGACGTTGACCTCGTGATCCTCAACGAGCAAGGCGCTACGTACGCCCAGGACCTCCAGGATTCGCTTGAGACCCTCGTGCGGACGAGCCAGTCCACCCTGGTCCACGAGAGCCATCCGGGCCACGGCGGGGTGTACATCCTGCGCGGCGACCGACTCTCGACCGAGGACTCCACGCTCCTCCAGGCGGCCGCCCGGGCCGTCCTGCTGAGCCGCAGGGGCAGTCTTGCCGATCAGGTCATCCGCCTGGAGCGTCCCAGAAGGATCGCTCCGCCCGCAGCGTGGCCCGGTTCGAGGCAGACCAAGAGCGAGGCGGCGGTGCCGCGTCCGGAGCTGGAGTTCTTCAACGGGCTTGGTGGCTTTGACAATGGCGGGCGGGAGTACGTCACCATCCTCGGCCCGGGGCAATCGACCCCGGCGCCATGGTTGAACGTGATCGCAAACCCGGCGTTCGGGTTCCAGGTCTCCGAATCCGGGTCGGGTTACACCTGGTCCGGAAACAGTCGCGAGAACCAGCTCACCCCATGGTCCAACGACCCCGTCAGCGACCCGGTAACTGAGGCGCTCTACATGCGGGATGACGATAGCGGCGAGTTGTGGGGTCCAACGGCCCAGCCGATCCGCTACGAGGAATCGACCTATGTCGCCCGTCATGGTCCCGGATACAGCCGGTTCGAGCACCTGCACGACGGTATCCAGCTCAACCTCGTCCAGTTCGTCCCGCTCGACGACCCGCTGAAGGTCTCGGTGCTGACTATCGACAACCGATCCGGGCGCTCAAGGCGTCTGTCCGTGACCGCCTATGCCGAGTGGGCGCTGGGCACCTCGCGCGGGGACAGCGCCCCCCGGATCGTCACGGCACTCGATCCGGAGACTCGAGCGCTCCTCGTGCGCAACCCGTGGAACACCGAATTCGCGGGCCGCGTCGCCTTCCTCGACCTCGGCGGGCGGCAGACGGCGTGGACGGCCGATCGGACCGAGTTCCTCGGCCGCAATGGCGCTCCGGACCGGCCCGCCGGCCTGGACCGCGGACACCGGCTGCAGGGGGCCGCCGGCGCCGGCATGGATCCGTGCGCGGCCCTGCAGACCAGCTTCGAGCTCGCCAACGGAGCGCGGACCCAGGTCCTCGTGCTGCTCGGGGAGGCGGGCGAAGCCGCGGCCGTGGCCGACCTGATCCGGCGCGGGCGAACGGCCGACCACGAGGCGACGCTGCGCGGCGTGGCCAGCCAGTGGGACGACATCCAGGGGACGATCCAGGTGCGGACGCCCGACCGCTCGATGGACATCATGCTCAACCGCTGGCTCATCTACCAGACGCTCGCGTGCCGGCTGTGGGCGAGGACGGCGTTCTACCAGGCCGGCGGCGCGTACGGGTTCCGCGACCAGCTCCAGGACGTCATCGCCCTGGTGACCTCGAAGCGCGAGCTCGCCCGGGAGCATCTCCTGCGGGCTGCGGCCCATCAGTTCGTCGAGGGAGACGTCCAGCATTGGTGGCATCCGCCGTCGGGTCGGGGCGTCCGAACCCGGATCTCGGACGACCGCCTCTGGCTGCCGTATGCGGTCGATCGCTACCTCGCGGTCACGGGCGACACGGCGGTCCTCGACGAGACCGTCCCATACCTCGAGGGCCCGGGACTGGCGCCGGACCAGACGGACGCCTACTTCCAGCCGGAACGCTCACAGGAGTCGGCGTCGCTGTTCGACCACTGTGTGGCGGCTCTCGACCGGAGCCTCGCAGTCGGTGCGCACGGGCTGCCGCTCATCGGGTCGGGCGATTGGAACGACGGCATGAACCGGGTAGGTCATGAGGGACGTGGCGAGAGCGTCTGGCTGGGTTGGTTCCTGCACACTGTTCTGGCAGCCTTCGTGCCGATTGCGGAGACCCGCGGTGAGCAGCCTCGCGCGGAGCGCTGGCGAACCCACATGAAGGCGCTCCGGCGGGCGCTCGAGCGCCACGGCTGGGATGGCGACTGGTACCGTCGAGCCTTCTTCGACGATGGGACACCGCTTGGATCCGCCACGAACGCTGAATGCCGGATCGACTCGATCGCCCAATCGTGGAGCGTCCTGTCGGGAGCCGCCAATCCTCCCCACGCTGAGCGGGCGATGGCCGCGGTGGAGGAATACCTCGTCCGGCGCGGTGACGGTCTCGTCCTGCTGTTCACCCCGCCGTTCGACCATTCCGACGTCGATCCGGGCTACGTCAAGGGGTATCTGCCGGGTATCCGGGAGAACGGCGGCCAGTACACCCACGGAGCAATCTGGTCGGTCCTTGCCTTTGCGGCGCTGGGCGACGGCGACAAGGCGGGCGAGCTGTTTTCCATCCTGAACCCGATCAACCATGCCAGCGCCCGGGCCGGGGTCCAGCGCTACAAGGTGGAACCGTACGTCATGGCGGCCGACGTCTACGCCGAACCGCCGCACGTCGGCCGTGGCGGTTGGACCTGGTACACGGGATCGGCGGGCTGGATGTACCAGGCCGGGCTCGAGTGGATCCTGGGGTTCCGTTTGCGCGGAGCGACGCTGCAGCTCGATCCCTGCATCCCCCGCGCATGGCCGCGTTATGAGATCGACTTCCGCTATCACTCTGCCCGATACGAGATCGTCGTGGAAAACCCGCAAGGGGTCAGTCGCGGGGTAGCGTCGGCGTCGCTCGATGGACGGGCCCAGGCGGGCGGCGGCGGCGGCGCCATCCCTCTCGCCGACGACGGCGCGACGCACTCTGTCAGGATCGTGCTCGGTCCGCCCTGAAGCGAGGCATTGTTCGACCGCAGCGGCCCAGCTTGGGCTCGCCGCGGTCGATGTGCCGGCTGCGTCAGCGCGGCGGGAACTGCGAGTGACGCGCTGGCTGTGCGAGATTGGCCGTTGGCGCCTCATCGATGAAGGCGATCACGGCGCAGTTGATCGAGACCCCGACGGATCCATACGGGGCCGGCTTGCCGGTTGCCGGATCGACTCCGGTCAGGAGGTCGGGCCGGGTGGCCGCCAGGTTGAAGACCTGGACTTCGTCGGTCTGGCGCTTGTTGAGGCCGAGTCGGACCGCCTTGTCAGTCCAGAGACCGAGCTGGGCGTCCCAGAGGGGGCTGTACGCCTGAGCGTGGCGGGGGTCCTTCAAGGTCGGAAAGTCACCGAACACGTTGAGCAGGTCACCGCCGTTGCGGAGGGCGTTGATCAGCGATGTGTTGGCTGCGCTTGCATCCTCCGAGGCGTGGCCGTCCTTGACGAGATGAACGAAGCCCTGTGCCTGCTTGTTGCCGGGGCCGGTCTGGCCGTTGATGAAGCCGAACAGCCGCTCGCGGGCCGAGCCCAGGAAGTCGTCGCCCCCGTTGAACGACGCCTTGTCAAGAGCAGGCACGTACGTGACCCGCTCGAGGACGGCGGTCAGAGGCTGACCCGCGTCGGTGCTGATGTAGACGATCTTCTCACCGGCGTCGAAGCCCTTGATGAAGAGGATGTCGACCCAGGATTCGAGGAACTGGCCGGCCGGCGACGGCGGCGCGATGTGGATGCCCAGG
>JBBRYO010000118.1:0-9096 GCA_038237595.1 Candidatus Limnocylindrales bacterium
GGGCACCCTCAAGATGGTGTGGACGATGCGCCGGATGCTCAGTGCAGTCGGCACGAACGAGGGAATCGAGCTCCTGCTCAACCGGCTGGCCAAGACCGAGTCGAACGCCCAGTTCCTCGCAACCCTCACCAAGCAGGCTGCCGCCGAAGCGTAGCTCGCGGCGATTGCCGGCGACTCAACCGGCGATCGACTCCCGCTCGACTGGCGAGCGGCCGCCGCTCCACCGCGGCTTTGCCACGCCACGCCCGCCGCTCAGCACCGGGTTGGCTGCGGGGCGCCGAGCGCTCCACCGCGGATCGACGACAGATCCACCCCGGATAGTGCCGACGGTGGCTTGACGGACGCGTCAGGATAGGGGACGTTGGCACCCGCCGAGGGCGCGTCATTCGACGTTGCCCGCAGCGGATGTCTGACTCGGAGAATGGGAGAGCGTATCGGTGGAGGCCTTGGGGCCGGGGAACGAAAAGGTCGGTGGCGCCGTTCGGTGGCGTGTTGTGCGGCCGACCATGCGCCGGACGTTGGTGGTCGCGGCCATCGCCGCGCTCCTGGCGGTGATCCCGAGCGTGGCCGAAGGCGGCCGCCACTCTGCCGCATCCCAGCGTGACTCCGCAGCGGTCGTCAAGGCCTCCGCCCTCGGACGCTCCGCCGGCGGACACTCACCGGCCAGCTCCGCGCATGGCCTCGCTTCTCGCGCAGGCGGCCACACGCTTGCCTCCGGCACCGACGGCATGTCCCGGACCACCGGCACGCACACGCAGGGACTCTCGAGCGCATCGCCGACCGGGTTGACAGCCTCGCGCGCGGCTGCCCAGGGTGGTCATCAGGCCGCCGGATTCGTGCTCAAGCCGTCGACGAAACCGTTGCGCTCGCGCGATTACGCTCTCTGGCCGCTGGAGACGCGCCGAAGCACGGCTTCCCGGACCGCGACGGCCTCGGACCCGGCCGCACTCGTCGGCAACGGCGCCTCGCGCACCGACAGCATCCAACTGCCGAGCACGTCGAGCACGTCGGACCAGGGGACCGCCCACCGGCGAGCCCAGAGAACCCTGCCACTGATCAAGATCACGATCGGACGTCGGGCGACCTCGAGCATGCCGGGGGGCAAAGTGGACGGCGCGACCTTCGGGCCGAATGGTGGGATGGTAGACGTGACCGTTCAGTCACCTGACTCGACCCCACCCGCCACGCCTTCCGCCGGCCCGCTGGTCGGGCCGGTGAGCGACGTCGCCATCGATCTCAGTGGCCTCTTCGCCACCCAGTTCGACGGCAGCCTCTTCGCCACCGCCAACTGCAACATGGCCGCCGGAGCGATGCTCTTCGAAGTCCAGACCGGCCTCAACGCCACCGGCGGCCAGATGCGAGCCTGGTCCGGAGCCACGTCTCAAGGCACGTCCCTCGAGGACCTCCAGCGCGCCTTCGCCTTTCAGGGACAGCCGCTGCCCATCCAGCGCTACTTGCCGTGGAGCGAGTTCCAGCGCCAGGTGGCCTCGGGTCGATCGGCCGTAGTCCAGGGCTGGTATGGATACCTGCCGCAGCACTACGTTCTCCAGCCCGGCTTTGTCGATGGGCATTCCGTGTTCGTCCTCGGCTACTCGCCGCACGTCTTCGGAGGTCGTGGCGGCTTCTACGTGATGGATCCGCTCGGTCATGCCGGCTACTCCGGCGCCTGGTGGCCGAGCGACGTGCTCCGGGCCTACGGTTGGAGCGGGAAGCCCGGCCACGCCAGCGACGGCAACAAGCTCTCGTACCTCGGTTTCGTCGCCTTCCAGGCAAACCGATCGGCGAAGAAGCCGATGAGCGCCGGCGGCCGTCCCGCCTTCCAGAACTACTGGCAGACCACCAAGGACGCGCTCGAGGCGGCCCTCAGGGTCATCATCATGTCCAGACATCACACCGACGTGCCCGCGATCCGTGGCGTGGTGCTCTTCATTCGCGACACGCGGCTCAACCTGACCGCGGCGATCGCCCAGCGAACGAACGCGATGCGCTGGCCGATTGCCGGGAAGGTCACCTTCCTGCGCGGCTTCAACGCCCATCATCCGGACGTGCAGCTCGGAGGGGGACCGCATTCGAGGGTACTGGCCGCTGCGGCGGGGCGGGTCATCTTCGAGAGCTGGAGGGATCGTTCTGGCGCGCAGACCGTCTGGATCGAACACGGGCCCGACCTCTTCACGGTCTATTCAGGCCTGGGCCACGTGGATGTGAAGCCAGGCGAGTGGGTCTCGAAGGGCGCGCTCCTGGGTTCCCTCGGCAGATCCCCGGGCAGCCTGCTCTTCTCGATCTCGGTCGGGGCGCTGCCGACGTCGAATCGCGGCTACGTCAACCCGACCCGGTTCATGCCGCTCAGCTGACGGCCCGCATCCTCGCCACCGAGCTGATCAGCGCGCCGCCCCTGCTAGCATGGGGACGGATGTTCCTCGACCACGTTTCGCTGACCGTGGCGGCCGGTCACGGTGGCGACGGTGCCTCGAGCTTCCGACGTGAGGCCCACGTGCCACAGGGCGGCCCCGACGGTGGAGACGGCGGACGTGGCGGTTCGATCTACCTGCGCGTCGACGCCGGCCAGACCACGCTCGCCGACTATCGCCTCAGGCACCATTTCCGTGCCGGTTCGGGAGGTCGCGGCGAGGGATCGCGCCGTCACGGCAAGTCGGGTGCCGACATCGAGCTCCCGGTGCCGCCGGGAACCGTCGTGTTCGCGGTGGACAGCGGGGATCTCCTGGCGGACCTCGTGGCCGCGAGCCAGCGCATTCTCGTGGCGCAGGGCGGGCGCGGCGGGCTCGGCAACACGCATTTCAAGACGTCGACCCACCAGGCGCCGACGCACGCGCAGAAGGGCGAGCCTGGCGAGGAGCGGGAGCTCCGGCTCGAGCTGCGGCTCATCGCCGATGTCGGGCTGGTCGGCCTGCCGAATGCCGGCAAGAGCACGCTGCTCGCCGCGCTCACCGCCGCCACGCCACGCATCGCCGCGTATCCCTTCACCACGCTCGAGCCGAACCTCGGTGTCCTCGACCTCAACGTGCGCGATTCCGACGACCACCGTCGACCCACCATCGCCGACCTGCCTGGCCTGATCGAAGGCGCCAGCACAGGCGCGGGCCTCGGCCACGCCTTCCTTCGGCACGTGGAGCGGACCCGGGTGCTCGTTCACGTCGTCGACCTGTCGGCGGCGAACCCGGAACGCGACTACGACACGATCCGCGAGGAGCTGGAGGCGCGCGACCCGCGGCTGCTGGAGAAGACCACGCTCGTCGTGGCCAACAAGATCGACCTCGACGAAGCCAAGGCTCGTCTCACCTCATTTCGCCGGGCGCGGCGCACGGAAGGCATCGAGACCGTGGGTGTATCGGCGCGCGACGGGCTCGGGCTCGACGTGCTCCTTGACTCGCTCGCCAAGCTGCTCCCGGACGCCGAGACGCTCGCCTCGCCTGGCGAGCCCGCCGGAGTGGTGGTCCACCGCTTCGAATCGATGGGCGACGGATTCGCCGTGGAGCGCGATACAGACGGCGCCTACCGCGTGCGGGGACGCAAGGTCGAGCGCCTGGTCGCCCAGACCGACTTCGAAAACGAGGAGTCCGCGACCCGCTTCCAGCGGGCCCTGGCGCGCATGGGGATCGAGCGCGAGCTCGAACGGGCGGGCGTGCAGTCGGGCGACCTCGTGCGAATCGCAGGCCACGAGCTCGAGTGGGACGAGGAACCGTGGGCATAGGCACACCCCGGCGGGCCTGGGGTGTGCTGGGCGGAACATTCGATCCCGTGCACTTCGCCCACCTCGCGATCGCGGAGCAGACGCGCGAGGCACTCGACCTGGAGAGGGTGCTCTTCGTGCCAGCTGGGCTGCCGCCGCATAAAAGTGATCAACTGGTCACGCAACCGACCCATCGCGTTGCCATGGTGGAACTTGCCATTTCCGACAATGCGTGCTTTCGGCTCGCTCGCCTGGAAGTTGACAGACCGGGACCGAGCTACGCGGTCGACACGCTCGAGGTGCTGGCCGCGGAGAGCCGGTCCGAGGGTCGCCCTGCGCCCGTGATGATCGTGTCCGCCGAAGCGCTGCGCGGCCTCACCGCCTGGCGAGATCCCGAACGGGTCCTGGACCTCTGCCGCATGGCCGTCGTGCCGCGCCGCGGCTACCCGACGCCGGGCGCGCCATGGCTGGCCGAGCACTTTCCGGGCCGAGAGGACCGCTTCGTTTTCCTGGACGGTCCGGACCTCGGGCATTCGGCATCCGACATCAGGCGACGGGTTTCGGAGGGCCGCTCCATCCGCTACCTCGTGCCCGAGGCCGTGGAGGCCTACATCGCCGAACATTCGCTCTACCCGTCGCATCTCTGGTCCAGGAACTGAACGAAGAGGAGGCCGAATCCGCGTGACCGACGACCAGCCCACAGCCAAACGCGCCAAGCCCAGGAACCCGAAGTCGTCGACGACGCCGAGGACTCCGAAGACGCCGCGGACGAGCGCCTCGCCCGCGCGCAGCGGCCTGCCTGCCCGCGAGACCCCGGTGCGGGCTGCCGGCAGGGGCCGCCGCCGGCCCGATGCCGCGACAGGGCCGCTCGACGGAGCGGGGACGCGGGAGGAATCGGCCCAGCAGCGGGCGAGTCGTGAGGCCGAGCTCGAAGCCCAGAAGGAGGCGCTCCAGCTGGCGCGCAGGATCGTAGACCTCGCTGCGGACAAGAAGGCTGCCGACGTCGTGCTGCTCGAAGTCCGGGCGCTGACCACGCTGACCGACTACTTCGTGATCGCATCGGGCGGCTCGGAGCGCCAGTTGCGCGGCATCGCCGACGGCATCGTCGAGGGCGTCAAGGAAACGGGCATGCTGCCCATCGGGCGCGAGGGCGGGCCGACCGATCACTGGCTGCTGCTCGACTTCGGGTCGGTCGTGGTGCACGTCATGGCCACGCCCGAGCGCGAGTATTACGCCCTCGAGAAGCTCTGGTCGGAGGCTCCGCTGCTCCTCCGCGTGCTCTGATCCGGGGCCTCCAACCGGGCGAGGGCTCAGGGTACGAACGGGTCATGGGGACTGCACGGAAGCGCACCTAGCATCGCTTGCAGGTCGACTGGAAGTGCCGGTCGAGAGCCGAGGTCCTGGTTGGCGATGACGTCGATACGAGAGCAGTGCCCGCAGTGCAGCAGGCAGCTCGTCAACTCGCGATTTGATACAGCGTTCCGGATGCCTGACGGCAGCGAGCGCCTCTGCTTCGCGATCCCGGCGGCACTCTGCAGGGACTGCCACCAGCTTTACCTGGATCAGGATCTGATCGAACTGCTGGACATTCCCGACGGCCGTTGCATCTTCGCAATCGAGTCCGACGTGGTCCTCCAGGAGCGCGCCGCTTCCGCCTAGGATTTGCTGGCGGCTCAGTGCCGCTGGATAGCGTGCTCGGCGATCCAGACCTGGAGGCCCAGCGCGTCACGCGCCTCCGACATCTGCGCCGTCGATCCGTCGAGCGTGATGCCCTTGCTCCGCAGGTCGAGCTCGAGCAACCCGTCGACCGCGCCGTGCAACCCCTCGGCTGACCACGTGCCCGCCTGCTCGGCCAGCTTCTGTGCGCGAAAAGGCTGAAGGCGCATCGTCCGAACCAGGTCGCCGGCGCGCGCGCCAGAGTCGAGATGCTCCCGCACCGCGACGAGGTCCCGCAGCCGCCGGTGCAGCTGACTCACCAGCACTGGCAGCGGCACGCCGTCCTCGAGGAGCCGGTTCGCCAGCCACGACGCCTCACCCGTCTGCCGTCTGGCAGCGGCGTCGAGGAACGCCCAGGTCGAACCCGGGACCGCTTCCGCGACGAGCTCCTGCACGTCTTCCTTTGCCACGGTCCCCCCCGGCCGGTAGAGGGCGAGCTTCTCGAGTTCCCCGTTGGCCAGCTGCGACTGGCGCCGTCGATCGACGTCGGACTCGTGCACATACGCGCCAACCCGCTCCGCCAGCAGCCGCGCAGCACCGGGACCCATCGTCACACCGAGCTCCGAGGCGCGCTCGTTGATCCAGCGCTCCATGCGTTCGCGCGTCAGGGCAGGGAACTGGCGGGTGGAGCCGCCTGCCGCGGTCACGGCGTCTGCGAGCAGGCCCGCTGCTGCCGGGGTCTTGGCGCCGGACGCGACGAGATCGCAGAAGGCGAGGGCGTTGCCCGGCGCCACTGCTGCAAGCATGCCGACCAGTCGATCGCGTGCGGCAGACTCGCGCAGGATCGCGCCGGGCTGGCGGATCACCGCGAGCGTCCCGCCGCCGAACAACGTCGCGGTCCCGATGCGCGCGGCTGCTTCGTCGAGGAGGCGGGTGCGGCGCTTTGCGGCGCTTCCGCTCGCGCCGTCGGTGCCCTCACTGCCGCTCTCGTCGTCCGACGGGGAGCGCCAGATCTCGAGTGGCGTGTCCGGTGCGCCGGCCTCCCTGGCGAGGTCTGCCACCGCGCGGTCGATCGCCCAGGCGTCCTCACCCCAGAAGTAGGCGAGGCGCGAAGCGGAGGACGGGCTCACGACGTGGCCCTGGAGGGGGCGCGGCGGCCCGCTGCTCGTCGCGCGGATGGGGCCGAGCCGGACGGTTCCTCCCCCGAGGCCGCCCTGCGCCTCTGACTGCGGGCACGTGCCATGGCGGCGACGACCCAGCGCAGGCGGCGGACCTCGCGAGGCGCGATACCGGCCGCGTCGCAGACCTCGCGTTCGAGTGCCGCGGCTCGCTCGCGGGCGCGAGCGAGCGACTCCTCCAGCTCGGGGTGCTTGCGCTGCCACCGGAGGAAGCGCCGGCTCATGGGCTCGACGCGTTGCGCAGCGCGCTTGTCCGCGAAGGCGACGATCCGGGTCTCACGGCTGGCCCTCGCGGCAAAGACGGCGTAGCTGGCGTCGTCACTGAGTCGCGTGACCGGATGCGATGCGACGGCCTCCGAGAGCTCGGGGTATCCGTGCTCGGCGAGCCACCGCGCTCCTGCCGCGCCGTGGGCCTCGTCGCCACGTTGATAGGCCTTGTCGATGTCATGGAGGAGGGCCGCGCTCTCCACCAGGCGGCGATCGACTGGGATGCCGCGCCCTTCCGTCCGCTCGGCCAGGAAGGCGGCAATCTCCGCGACGGCCGTCATGTGTCGCAACAGACGCGCCGACGGCTTGAGCCCTAGCAGCACCAGGCAGGCTTCGTCGCGGGAGGGGACGGTCATCGGTCAGAGCGTAGCAAGGCGATTGGCTGTCGGTCGGAACTGCGGGTTTTTTGGGACCTCGGCCGGACGGCGAAGCGGCGTGACCCATCAGCCTGGGCGGCAACACGAGACCGCGAGCACTCACGGTCGTTCCGGCGCCGGCCGTCACATCGAGCAGGAGGCGCGCTCCGCCAGCCGGCTGGGCCAGGGATACGCGAGTCGTGGTAAAGGTGTCGTTCCGGACGCTGCCCGGATTCGTCTGGACGATCCCGCACGCGAATCCGGCGATGACCGGGAGGGACGCCGTGGCGGCTGTCCGAAGCGTGGGACCTGCAACGGTCGTCGGCGGCTCGGTTGCGGCGACAGGGGGCAGAATCGATTGCCGGCCGGGATCCGGGCGGGCAAGTGCAGGCTGGTCCACGAAGCCGCTGTGTGTTGTCGTAGCGGCGGGAGGGCGACCACCGTCCGATGCAACCTGGAGGTCTGAGCCGTCGGAGGTGACCGTCAGGTCGCCATCCAGGTCCGTGCGCAAAACCTCGGCCCCCATGGCCTGGAGCCGGTCGATCGTGGCCGGGCTCGGGTGGCCATAGGGATTGCCAAGTCCGGCGCTGATGAGCGCGACCTTCGGATGCAGCGCTGAGAGGAGGGCGTTCGTGGTCGCTGTGCGGCTTCCGTGGTGCGCCACCTTGAGGACGTCCACTGGAGGCTCGCCCGGCCGTCCGAGCCCGGCCGCCAGCAGCTGCGGGTCGATGTCCTCCTGGATGTCCCCGGTCAGCAGCATCCGGCGATGCGCCAATCGAAGGTCGAACACGACCGAGACGTTGTTGACAGAGCTCCCGTCGTTCGAAGGATGGAGCGGCACCTCGCCGCGCCGCGGCCACAGCACGCTGAGCGCGGCATCGTCCAGCTGCACGCTGTCTCCGGCCGCGAGCAGGACCGTCCCGATGCCGAGCTGCGTCACCTCTGCACGAAAGGCGTGGTCGCCAGGGCCGTTGCCAAGCATCCCGGTCTCGGCCACCGCAGCGACGCGGTAGCGGCTGAGCAGCAGGGCCATCCCTGCCACGTGGTCCTCGTGCGGGTGGCTGAGCACGAGCAGGTCCAGGCGCCGGTCCCACGCCGGGATTCGCTCGTCCAGGCGGCTCAGCAACAGGTCCGGGTCGGGCCCTCCGTCGATGAGCATCCTTGCGCCGCGCGACCCCTCCAGCAGGATCGCGTCGCCCTGCCCGACGTCCAGCACCGTCATCCGGAAGCGGCCGTCGGGCCGGTTCGCCCCGATGGCGACTGCGACGACCAGCAGGCCCGCCGCCACCGTGCCCATCGCCCGGACGCCGCGCCCGAGCCTCCGACGGTCGGACGCGCGGTTGGTGGTTGCGACCGCGGTCGTCCTCGATCCATCGGCCTGGTGGGATGGGCTCTTGCCGCCGCGGCCCGTGCGCGATCGGTCGGCGCGCGAGATGCCGCGGACCCGCCTCGGAATGAGGAAGCCGAATCGCCGGCCGAGGGCTGTCCCGAAGAAGCCGACCCCGACCGCCGCGGCAGCCGCGGTGGCGAGGTCGAAGGGCGGCGTCAGCGAAAGACTGGCCAGCGGCAACGAGGCAGAAAAGCGCGCCACGACCACCAGCGCCGCCAGCCCCACGTCCCCGAGCACAGAGGCCGGGACGAGCACGACCTGCGGCACGCCCAGGCTGGCGGCGACGCCCGCCAGAAGAGCGACGAGTGCCGCCAGCATCGACGGTGCAATGAAGGGTGCCGCGAGAAGGTTCGCCAGCGGCGAGACCAGCGACAGCCGGCCGAAGTGCAGAAGGATCAGGGGCAGGGTTGCGGCCTGCGCCGCGAGGGACACCGCGGCCGATTCGACGAGCCAACCGGGCGTTCGACGAGGGGCGCGGCCGCTCAGCCGGCCCTGCAGGCGCGGCCCCCAGGCCAGGAGCCCGCCCGTTGCGGCGACCGACAGCTGGAAGCCGACGTCCGA
>JBBRYO010000119.1:0-9016 GCA_038237595.1 Candidatus Limnocylindrales bacterium
AAGCTCGGAGAAAGACGCGGCCCCCTCCAATCGCTTGGAAGGGGCCGTTCCACGTTGCGGATGTGGTGGGCGACACTGGACTCGAACCAGTGACCTCTTGCATGTCAAGCAAGTGCTCTAACCAGCTGAGCTAGCCGCCCGCGGAGCGCCATTGTAGCGGGCACCCCCCAACGCTGGCGGGGCCCTACTGGCGGGCGGCCGCCAGACCTACACTGCGCCCAGTGGGCGCCCCAGAACATCAATTCGCTCCCACCAGCAGGAGGCACTCATGCGCACGCGGTTTCGTGTCGGTCTGGCGTTGGTCAGCGTGGTCGTGGCTGTGTTCGTGGCCGGCTACGCGGTGGCGGCGTCCATCGCCCCCGACTTCGTTGGAGCAGGCTCGACGCGCTATGCGATGGTGGCCAGGGGTCCGCTGGACACAACGACGACGACATCGACGAGCTTCGTCAATGTCACGGGCCTCTCAACCGTGGTCGCCATCCCCAGTGGCAAGACCGCCGAGCTGATCATCACCTTCAGCGGCGAAGTCAACTCGTGCTCCGTCATGTATATCCGTGCGACCGTGGATGGTGGGGCCGCGGCACCGTCCGACACGCAGCTCTTGTACCTGGTCGGTCAGAACGTCGGTGCCGAGAGCCGGTCGTTCACCTTCTACAAGAGGGGCGTGGGCTCCGGGTCGCACACGGTGGCCATCCAGTGGCGCGGCGTCTCGACGTGCGACCACCAGTTCATGTCCGCACGCAGCATGGTCGTCACGGCCAACATCCACTGACCACCGAAGCGCAGTCGGGACTCGGGCTGCGCCGCCCGGGTCCCCGTCGGGGTTACGGGGTGAAGAAGCGGTTGTAGTCGTTGCCGGAGATGTCGAAGCGCAGGCACTGGCCGTCAAGGAGGACGTCGGAGAAGCGGACGCGCTCAGGACTTTGCTCGTCTTCGCCGAGACGGAACGTGCCGTCAGCCCCCGCCGTGAGGGGCTCCTCGGCGCCCTCGGCGTCGAGGAACGCCAGGCTGCCCTTGCGCAGCACGATGCGGATGCTGGCCTGTCAGGCGGCCTCTTTCGACTACGGGACGACCGGATAGGTCAGGAATCGCTCCGGTCCAGTCGCGTTGAGCACGGCCAGATCCTCGGGCTTGATCACGAGCGTGAAGCTCGCACGAAGCGCGTCCGAGGCGACCACGCGGTCCGCCGTCAGCGTGAAGCGGTAGGTGCCCGCCGCGAAGAACCAGCCCGGGGTCGCCTGGGAAGAGCGAGAGGGGCGCTGCGGCACTCCTGGGGCTGACGAGGAGCGGCACGGCATCGGCCTCGTGCTGATAGGAGAGCGCCCCGCCGGACGTGTCGTTCACGAGCCGGATCTGCTCAGCCCACTGGAGCTGGGCGGGGGCGCTTCCGCCATCGGGCTGCACGCTGAGGGTCACGCCCCGGATGACCTCGACGCGATCGTTGGTGCCGGTGCTCACGAACGCCGGCTGGAGGTACACGTAGGAGGCTCCGGTCTGGTGCCCGCCCGCCAGGCGCACGACCTGCGGCAGGATCATGAGCACCTCGGGCTGCCGGCTGTTGATGTACAGGCTCGCCAGCGAGAGGACGAGCGAGAGCAGCGCGGCGGTCAACGGTACCCACGACAATCCCAGCACCCGCCGGCTGGTCGCGACGATGGCGGCCGGGGTCAGGCGACCGTCACCCTGCCCTATCGACGATTCCTCCCGGTCGCCTCGGTGGCCATCGTCATCACCCTCACCAGAGGCAATCAATGCTTCTCGCAGGCCACTATTCCCATGGTGCGTGCCTCCCGAAGATCGTCGAGCCGCCAAGTGTCCGTCAGAAGCTCTCTTTCTCAAATGGAGTGTGACGCCTCTTCATCCCGTTGCGTACCATGCAGGCGAGCGCATGCTGCATCCGGCTCCGACAGGGACATCGCACGAAAGGAGGCCCGGTCATGGGAGACAAGACCCCGAAGCGTCCGCCCAAGCCAAAGAAGCCGAAGACGCCGTAACGAGGCCGGCTCGGGCTTGAGCCCGAGGGTCGGCACCCTCCTCGGGAGAGTCCGCGATGACCTGGGATTCTCCTTCCTTCCCACCTGAGCCCGATCCGGGCTCAGCGCCCGGGCGCGCCGAACCGGTCGAGCTCGTCGGCATGCACCTGCGCATGAGCGGGGTCATGACGTTCGGGCGCTTCTCGCGCCTGTCCGACCTGCCCCGCGTGGACGTGGGTGAAGGGCATGATCGTGGGGCAGGTGACCCTTGCCCCGTGGCCTGCTTATCCGGCGGCCTGCTCGCCGGTCCTCGCCAACGGATAGGCGCTGACCGTGCCGTCGGTCAGGCTGCGCTGAATACGATCGCTGCGACGAGCACGCCGAAGCGGCTGCTCCGCGATGCCGCGGATCTCATCCGTCGATCCTCCCCTGCGGGCGTTTTTCCACGGCGCACCGGCCTTCGCCGTGCGACCAACTCTACGTTGCGGGTCGTCGCCCGATACAGACGTTTCAGGTCGAGTCAGACGTGACAGAGGCGGCCCGATCTTCTTCGGCCAGCAGCCATCGGTCGTGCAGCGTGGTGAGTCCGCGGGCCGCGGCCACGCCGACCGCAACGCCGACCAGGGCGGCGAGAGGGGGTGTCGGCGCGCCGGCGACGAGCGCGGCAACGAGCCATCCGGTCGACGCTCCGAAGATCGTCGCAACCACGAGGTCGACGTTGCCATAGCGCTCATACCAGTGGGCTGCGAGCGCCGGAAGTGCGAGCTGGAGCGAGACGAAGGCCGCGACCATCGGGACCTTCAGCGCCTCGTCAATGGTGGGGATGACCACCTGGAGCACGCTGACGATCGTGAGGCTGGCAAGCAGCGCGCCGAGCACGCTCGTCTGGAGCAGCGCCACCCGGTTCTGTGCTCGGCTGAGCTGGGTCAGTGACTGCTGTAGACGCAGCTGCGTCACGTTCTGCGCCTCGCGCGCCCGCTCCACCACGGCCTCGGCATAGCCGACGTCCTGATCGACCTGTCCGTCGAGCCACGCCGCCAGCGCCTGGTCGCGCTCGAACATCTGCGCGGCGGTGACCTGCTGGCCCGGTGCGGCCTGCGGCGCGGTCAGGGCCAGGTTGTGCCGCGCGATGCTGACGGTCCGTTTGAGCGAGCGAAGGTGGGTGAGATCGATCGCCAGCTCGGCGGCCTCGATCTGGGCGTCGGCCAGCTTTTCCTGTGCCGCCTGCACGCGCTGCATGGAGCTGGGGCTGCCCGGCCTGCCGCGGTCCTGGAGCACCTTCAGCTCGGCGAGATCGGTGCCGACGGCCCGGATGCGCTGTCCCATCCCGCGGTGGTATTCGTCGTAGACCCGGACCTCGTAGCCGAGCTTGGAGGCATTGAGCAGGTAACGGGCAAAGGGCGGCAGCTCCCGGTCGCCCTGCCACCACAGCCAGCGCGAGAGATCGTCCGCGGCGGCACGCGTCGAGAGGGCCGCGAAGACGCGCTGCCCAGCGTTGTCCTGCCACTCCCAGAGGGTGAAGCCGTCGGCGGTCCGGAACGGCACGTCCCAGAGGTCGAGGCCGGCACCGCGGAGCGTCGTGGTCACCCCTTCGCCATGGCGTTTGGCGAAGGCCTCCAGGTCACCGTCGACATCCGCCACGAAACAGAGGTCTGTGCCGAGGAGCTGCGTGATCTGCGGAACCGCGCCGCCGGCCGTGCGCCACTCGTCAAGCAGCCCGCTCCACGTCGAGAACTGGTCGCGCTCCGACGTGGACGCAAGCGCGATGCAAATGCCCACGACGTCGTGCCGGGTGAAGGCATATGCCTGCGCGACTCGATCGGCCGTGACCCGGCTCCGGCCCGCCAGCAGCGAGAAGCCCGGAGTGTCACGTTCCGGTGCGTTCACCGGCAGCTCGGTCGCCAGGGAGTCGAGCAGGGGGCCATCCATGCCGAGCTGGCCGCAGGCGGCCCAGATCGATTGCAGGTGCGCCCACGCCAGGTCTCGGTCGGCCGGTACCCCGCCGATGGGTGCGAAGGCGTGGACGACGAGCCCCGGCTTCCCGACTGCCAAGCTGGACCGCGACGCTAGGGCTTCGTGGTCGCGGGCGGTTGCGACTCGCCCGACCAGCCGCTCGAGGGATGCACCAGGGTGTTGACGAGCTCGAGCACGCGCTCGGGGGGATCGCGCGGCGGCGCCTCGCTCCCCGCGTGGATCGCCATCAACCGGGTGGGACCCAGGTCCTCGAGCGCGGTCATCGCCGCCCGCACAGCACGCACGTCGCCCGAGTTGATGGCCTGATCGAGGTCATCGAGGGCCGCCTCGACGGGTTGCCATTCGTCGGTGTCGAGCTGCCAGCGAGGGACGAGCCGGACCGTTGACAGGGCGTCGTCCACGGCTTCCTGGAGCGTGATCGGCATGGGACGGCTCCCCTCCCCTCAGCTCTGCCCGGGTCCGGCGCCAACGCCGCGCGCGAGCCCGGCGTAGTACTCGATCCAGGCCTTGGCGCTTTCGAAGAGCGGCTGGTTCAGCAGCGTGAACTGGAGCGTCTCGGGATGCTTGGGGGCTTCCCAGTAGCTGGCACGCGTCTGCCGGCCGCCGACGAAACAGACCTGGATGAATCCACGGCCGGTTGCGCTGGCCGGTGCAAGGTGGACGGCGGTCACGTTCCGCATCTCGAAAGCCTGCCGGTTCAGCAAGCCGCCTGCACCGCGCCGCGCGAGCACAACCGAGGACGGTGTGACTTCGAGCCGTCCCTCGATGCCATTGAAGATGTAGGCGGCTTGGGCCGCGAGCTGTGCCGGCGTCGTAACGGGTACGACCTTGGGCGCGGGCGCCGGCGCGAGCGGTGGCGCCGGTGTTGGTGCCGCGGCGGGTGGCGGGACCGCGGCGGGTGTCGGGGGTGGTGCAGCCGGTCCCGCGTCGCGTGGCGTGGCCGCGACCCGTGTGGGTGACGCGGCTGGCTGCGGCGGCTCGGGCTCCAGTTCGACGTCGGGCTCGAGGACTGATGCGGGAGCCGAGAAAAGGACTGACTCAGGCTCGGGATCCGCTTCGCGCACAAGAGCGGAGCGCGTAACCACTTCGAGGTCAGGCTCGGGCTCGGGGTCGGGGACGGGCAGGGCGAACGGCAAGGGTGCCTTGGGCTCGATCGGAGTCGCGGACACCAGCTTCGAGCTGAGGTGGAAAAGCACCCCGTCCGGCGATCGCATGTAGAGGACCGGCGTGCCCCACTCGACGGTGCCGCTGATCGATAGCCGGACCGCCTTGCGCGCTTCCGAGACTGCGGCGTCGAGCGGCATCTCGTCAGCGACCGCCTCGTAGAAGGTCCGGGCGAACTCGATGGCCGCGCGGTCCGTGATCTCGTACTGCATCGCGACGACGGCCGGCAGGCCTCGGCGCACCAGCGTCGCGGCCGTGCCCGAGAAGATGTCGCTCTTGCCGCCCTTCGCGCCCTCACATGCGTTGAGCAGCGCCAGGCGGAGCGAAGGATGGTCCGACAGGAGCAGGCCAAGCTGCGTCGCGATGAGCTCTTCGGTCTCGCCCGTCTCCCCGACGAGTGCGATCGCCCCCTCCTCCATCATCGCATCGAAGCGCCCGTGGCCGACGAAGTGGAAGACGTGCCACGGCCCACGCCGCATTGCGCGCTGGAGGTCCTGCCAGCTCCCGCCCTCGAGCCACGTCAGCTTCACCATGCCGTTTGCCTGGAGCGCAGCCACCGCGCGCTCGACCCGCTGCTTCTCGCGCTCCACGTTGAGCGGCGGCAGGTCCGAAGGGCTCGCGATCATGCCAAGGATGCGGAGCGGCGGCGCCACGCTGAGCGGCTGCGTGACGCTCTCGGAGTCGATGTAACGCACGACCGGCGAGTAGCGCGAGAGGGCCACGAATTCGCCCTTGCCACGGTCGTACAGGAATTCCCAGGGAAGCACGGCAAGTGCCGGGTCCTCGAGGCGCATCTTGATGCGCAGGCCCTTGTCCTGGACCTGGGCCTCGCGCCGGCTCAGCTCGTAGCAGGTGCGGATGTTGCCCGAGAGGAGCGCTTCGTACAGCGCGGTGCCGAACTCCTCGACCGCGCCTTCGGACGGGGATGAGATACGGCGCCGTGTGGTGCCCGTTGCGAGCAGCGCGTTCTGGAGCCGCAGCAAATAGTTCTCGAGCTCGAGCTCGTCGAACGGGAAATGCATGCTGCCTTCCCGCTCGCCAGCCGGCGAATGCAGCACGCGGACCGGAAAGTTACGGCCCTTCCCCTGCCCGATCTCGATCTCGAAGTCCAGGTATTCCACGGGGACCTCAACCACCCTCCGGGTCGACCCTCAACCCTCGCGACGGCTGAGCGTAGCGCGCTCGCCGGGCGGCGTCCAGAGGTGCGCCTCATGGAGTGCCTCGCCGGCAGTCACTACAGCATCTACCCTTGATGCGGTGACGAGTCGTGCCGGGCAACTGCGACAGGCAATGCGGCTGTCCGCGCTCAGCATCGCGTGGAATGGCGTCGCGGGATCCATCGCGGTCTACGCGGCGCTGGGGACGGGCAGCCTGTCCCTCCTGGGGTTCGGAGCGGACGCCGTCATCGACTCTGTCGCGTCGGTCGCCTTGATCTGGCGCTTTCATGTGGAGACTCGCCAACCCGAGCGCGCCGCCCAGGTCGAACACGTGGCCGAGCGCGTGGTCGGGGCTGCCCTCGTGGCCCTTGCCGTCTACCTGGTCGTGGCGTCGCTGCGGTCGCTGGCCATGGGGTCGCATCCGGAGGGTTCATTGGTGAGCGCAGCGCTCCTGGTCGCCTCTGCAATCTCTCTGCCGCCGCTCGCGCTGGCCAAGTACCGGGTGGCGAGGGGTCTGGGCAGCGGCGCGCTGCGGGCTGACAGCCTCTTGACGGCCGTTGCTGCGCTCCTGGCCGTGATCAGCCTCGCGAGCCTCGCCGCCTCGAAGGCATTCGGCTTCTGGTGGGCCGACGCCGTCGCTGCCCTGATCGTGGCCGTCATCGTCCTGCGGGAGGGCTGGAGCAGCTTCGCGCTGTCGCGAGGTTAGGCCTCCGGTCCTGGATCGAAGCCCGAGGACCGGAAGACGATCTCGCCATCGATCAGGGTGGCGAGCGGGCGGATCGACGCGAGGTCAGCCCCGCAGCGTCCGGGCTCTTCCAGGCCCCGGATGGGCACGACCAGCAGGTCGGCCCGGGCGCCGGGCGTCAGGTGGCCTTCGTCGGCGACTCCGAGGGATTGCGCGGGGTCGAGGCATGCGGCACGGAGGGCGCGCCAGACGGGGAGTGCCTGGTCGGCGTTGAGTGGTATCTCTCCCGGCGGCCAAGCTGGATCCGCGCGACTCACCGCGGCCCCGAGTCCGCGCCATGGATCTGGCGGCTCGACCGGCGCGTCGGTGCCGAACGGGATGAGTGCCCCAACCGCGTCCAGGTCCCGCAACGGAAAGGCATTGGCGGCCCGGTCGCCCCACGCCAGGCGCGCGATCGACGCGTCGCTGCACAGGTGGCACGGCTGGACGGACGCGGCGACGCCGAGTTCCGCGAACCGGGGCACGTCCGCCGGGTCGATCAGCTGCGCATGCTCGACTCGATGTCTGGGGCCGGCCGGTCGCGGCAGGCCGCCGAGCACGTCGAGCGCCGAACGGACAGCTGCGTCTCCGATCGCGTGGATCTGCACCGCGATCCCCGCCGCGATGGCAAGACCTGCAAGCAGGCTCAACTCCTTGGGAGGCCGAAGGAGCATTCCGCTCGGTCCGCCGACCGCTGGTCCGGCAGGATCGTCGCGCTCGTAGGGCTCGAGCAGCGCGGCACTTCGCGATCCGAGCGAGCCGTCCGCAAAAAGCTTCAACCAGCCGTCCCGATAGCGTCCCTGAGAGCCGCCGGTGTCGCCCTGGTCGGAGGTGCCGCGCCCGGTTCGCATTCCCCATGCCAGGGCACGTTCGAGCTGACGCTCCCGGATCGACGCGGCAACTCGCAGTGGCAGGGCGCCGCGCTCAGCCAGGTCGCGGTACAGCCACGGCCCGAGTCTCGACTCCGCGTCATCCACCAGCTGTCCGGGATCGTGAACGCCGGTGACACCAAGCGAGGCGAGGATGCCCGCATACGCGGCCAGTGCCGCCTCCACAATGGCCGCTGACGGCTCCGGAATCGCGCCGTCAACCAGCGTTGCGGCTCCCTCGTGGAGCATCCCCGTCGGCACTCCCGCATCGCCGCGACGGATCATGCCGCCTGGCGGATCCGTGGCCGCAGCAGTGATGCATGCCGCGGACATCGCCGCCCGGCTGACCCAGCGCGTGTGGTGGTCGTGCGCCCACAGCGCGATCGGACGCCCGGGCGCCACGCGCTCCAGGTCATCCCCGGTCAGCCAGCCACCCAGGCGGTCGAGCGACCAACCGTGCCCGAGCAGCCAGCCATCCGCTTCGCCGCGATCGGCCATGGCCAGGTGCGCGTCCCGAATGCGAGCCAACGTCGCCTCGGGGCCCTCGACGCCGGATAGGTCGAGCTGCGAAGCCGCCAGCGCCCCTGTCGTCAGGTGCAGGTGCGCGTCCGTGATACCAGGCACGACCGCAACGTCGGGCGGCAGGTGCCACACCTCGGTTCGCAGCCCCGCCCGGGCCCCCAGCTCAGACGCCGACCCCATCGCGACGACTCGGCCTCTCGCGATCGCGATCCCATCGACCCACCCGAAGGCGGAGCTCCCGCCCAGCGAGGCGACTCGCCCCAGGATCAGCCGATCCACGGCACGACTCCCCTGCCCGGCCACCATCCCGACCGGTCAGTCCGCGAACAACGCGCGAAGCCCGGTCTGGTCGAGGCCTGCCCCGAGGCCCAGCGCCAGCGCGACCCGCGCCTTCGGGCCGCCGAGGTAGCCCCCCAGGATGGCGCCGGCCCGCACCCAGGTCGCGCCGCCTCCCGGGAACCCGTAGCCAGCCGAAGTCCTCCCGGAGGGCGACCGCGTCGTCAGCACCACGGGGACGCCTGCTGCCATTGCCTCGGTCGCCGCCGCCAGCAGGTCCGGATCGGTGTTGCCCGCTCCCGTGGCCGCCACCACGACTCCGCGCGCTCCCGCCTCAACTGCCATGCGCAGCAGCGC
>JBBRYO010000120.1:0-8927 GCA_038237595.1 Candidatus Limnocylindrales bacterium
CTCGGCAGCGGGATCCGACGGATGTGCGATCCGTCTGGGCGCATGGTGAAGAGGTCTGACCCGTTGCGGTCCGGGTAGCGGCGATCGGAGGCGAACACGATGCGTTCCCCGCTGGGCGAATACGACGGTGTGTAGTCCTCCAAGGGAAACGCCGGATGCGTGAGCCTCTTCAGATGGGTCCCATCGGGGCGTGTGCTGTAGATGGCGCCGTTGGGCAGGCTGACGTGGCTTGCGACGAGGATGTTTGTCCCGTCGGGCGCCCACTCGGGCGCCCAGGCCTCAAGAGCCGGGGGAGTGACCGGGGTCTGGGGACCGCCAAGACGCGGCAGCGTGTAGATCGCCGCGCTGACGTTCCGGACGTGCCAGCGCAAGAAAGCGATGGTGTGGCCATCAGGCGAGACGACGGCGTCGTTGTAGGAATTGCCACTGTTCGGGGCTATCACGCGGCGGTGGGTGCCATCCGGCCGCACCGAGAAGATGCCTCCGTCACCGTCACCGGTGAAGTCAGTGAACACCACGGCCTTGCCGCTGGGGGTGAAATGTGCGAATAGCGAGTCCCGCTCCGCTGGCAGGAGTTGGCGTGCGTGCTGGCCATCGGCGTCGACAATCCAGAGGGAAAGGGGTTCGTCCGGCAGAGCCGCGGTATAGACGATGTGGGAGCCGTCCGGTGACCAGTCCGGCAGGAAGTTCACACCGCCAGGGGTGATCTGGCGCAGTCCTCGACCGTCAGCGTTGACGGTGTAGATCTGGCAGCCATTGTCATCGCAGCCTTGGAATGCGATGCGACCATCGGCCACGGCCGCATTCGCGATGCTGGTTGGGGCCACCACGATCATCAGGGTGGCGCAGACCAACACCGCCAAGGTCAGGTGGTTTCGCCCTCGAGGCAGTCGGGTGGGCATGGTCGATCTCCTGTCGTGTCGGAAGGCGGTCATCGGGCAGGCGCCCAGGTGAAGGAATCAAAGTCGGCCTCTGGTAGGACTGCGGGAAAGCCCATCGCGTGGGTGCCGTCCGCACGCATGGTGGAGAGGGTGAAATCGGGCGCGAAGTTCGTCAGGATCAGGCGGCCGTCAGGGGAGTAGCCGTTCGCCAGGGCATCCAGGGCCAGCAGATGAAGCCCGGACCCGTCGGAACGGATCGTGAAGGCCGTGCAGCAGGACTGGGTCCCGGCGTTGCCCAGGATTCGCGATCCATCGGGGGACCAGTCGACCGGGGCGGATGGCCCCAGTACGGCCGGGCCGATCTCGCGCAGGTGGCTGCCGTTGGCGCGCACGATCCAGATGCGGCCGTCGTACCCCCCGCGGTCGCTAACAAACGCGAGCCGCCTGCCGTTCGGCGACACCGCGATGGGACCGTCCCCCACGCCGTCGTGTGCGGCTCCGTGGGTGATCTCCCGAATATGGGTCCCGTCGGCGTGCATCGTGGCGATGTGGCAGGTGCCCAGCAAATTCGAGCAGCGCGAGAACACGATCGCGCCCTTCGGCGACCAGGTTGGCGACGCAAAGCCGAAGCCGGGGTCGTGTGAAACCTGGTGGTGGTTCGTGCCGTTCATCTGCATTACCCAGATTTCGGGACTGCCGGTCTGATCGCTCATGTACACGATGCGGCGACCATCGGATGAAGCCCTCGGCCGCCACGCGTAGTGACCACTGCTGACGTGCGTCAGCTGGCGGAGGCCATTGCCCGATGGGCGGACGGAGTAGACCCGTCCCGCGCTTGCAAAAAGGATGCGGCCGTTGCGTCCAGGGTTCGTCGCCAGCGCTGGCGTCCCGAACGACACCAACAGCGGAACCGCAACTGCGATCGCGCCGGCGACCCGTCGCCAATTGGTTGCGTACATCCCGATATGCCGAAGTTGCAGGTACCCGACTGTGGATCTCACGCTCGCCCTCCTTGCGGGTGTCGGATGAATAGGCAGGTGAGACGCTCGGAGAACGAAAAATCCTTCGGTGCCAGCTGGACCGACGGTGATTGCCGATGACGTGCGTCTAACCTGCACCGAGAACCATGAATGCGGCCACGAGGAGGCCAGGTGCAGGAGAACAGCGTCACCGATCGGGCGCGCGAAATGGACCGCATCTTCGGCGATGCGGCCGCGTTCGACGCCTGGTACGAGGTCGCGGCTCGCCGCCTGTACAGCTATCTCTATGGCCGCTGCGGTGGCGATGTCGAACTGGCTGAGGACCTCACGCAGCAGGCATTCGTTCGCGCCATCCACGCTCGCGGTTCGTTCGATGGCCGATCCGACCCCATCACGTGGCTCATCTCGATCGCGCGCAACCTGCTGGTCGATGACCTCCGGCGTCGCGAGCGCGACGAGCGTCGTCACCTCCGGCTCGTGGTGCGCGAGATCGACATGACGACCGGCGACTCGGACCCGTGGAACACCCGCGACGAACGGGCCGAGGTCCTGGCAATCCTTGGTCGGCTGCCCGCCAGCCAACGGGCGGCGCTCATCCTCCATCACGTGGATGGGCTCTCGGTGCGCGACACGGGGGTCGAGCTCGGCCGCAGTGTCTCGGCGGTGGAGTCCCTGCTCAGCAGGGGTCGCGAGCAGTTCCGTGTCCTGTACGAGGAGCAGCACCGTGGATGACCAGCGCTTCTCGTCAAGCATGCGACGTATCGCCGACCCGGCGGAACCGCGCCCGGAGTTCCTGACCGCCCTTCACGACGAGCTTGCGGCCGAACTCGGTTTCTCTCAGCCTGGGCTCAATCGGCCTAGTCGTCAGGCGAAGCCTCGCCTGCCTGCGCGTACGGGCCGGTGGTCCGCGGCACGAGTGGCCGGGATCGCAGCGCTCGTTTCCGTGCTGCTCCTGCTGGGAGCCGCAGTTCTCTATGTGGGAACGCGCCCCGTTCAACCTCCGCCGACACCTACACCTACACCGACCGATCTCCTGTCAAAGGTGCGCGCCGCCGGCGCATTGACCATCGCGGTGCGACCGGATTTCCCGCAGGTCACGACCAACGGTGCGGACAAGGGAGGGTTCGACGAAGACGTTGCACGCGAACTCGCGCGGCGGCTCCAGGTGCTCGATGTGATCCGCCCCGTCCCCGAGAGCGGGATGCTGGTCCCGCCGGGCATCGACGGGTGGGACGTTGCAATGCCGTCGCGAGCCCTCACTCCAACGGAACTGAGTTCGGAGCAGACCACCACTCCGTATTACTACTGGCCTGTCTACGTCGTCGTCAGCACTGGGTCAGTGATCGCAGCGCCAGCCGGTCTCGGCGATCAATCCGTGTGCGTGGCCGAGGGATCGAGCGCCCAACTGTGGCTCGCCGGCAACCTGGCCGTGGAAACGAGCGGCCCGGTCGGCTCGCCGCCGCCAGGGATCTCCCTGGTCGTGACGGCATCGGACGGCGAGTGCCTCACGTCGCTCGCCGCCGGCTCCGTCGCGGCCATGGTCACGTCCACATCGACTGCGGCCGACCTCACGACCAATGCGTCGGTCCGTCGACTCGACAGCCCCGCCTTCACTGAAGTGCGCCGCATTGTCGTCACCGGCATCGGCGACGGCACGACCCTCCGCGCTGCCATCGATGTTGCCCTCGACGGCATGCGAGCCGACGGCACCCTGGCCGACTTGTCCCGCCGACGGTTCGGCTCCGAAGACCTCTCGGTCATTCCTCACCCCTGAAGCAATCCAGGAGAAACCGTCATGTCGCCCCAACACCATCGTCAATTCAATCTGGTGGTCATTCTCATCGCCGGTCTGTTCGTCGCATCTTGCGGTTCGTCGGTCGTCAATCCTCCAGGCGCGGTTTCTGGCGGCGGTGGTTCGAGCCCCGCCGTCTCGGCGCCAGCTGTGGCGCCCAGTCCGAGCCTTGCCGCAGTCCCTACAAACGCCGCCTCGGCGTCCGCGACACCGGGCGCGAGTCCCATTCAGAGGGCCTCGGCAATACCGCCGTTAGGCGACGTGCCGATGTATCGGATGGACAACGAGCGATCATCCGTCGAGCCTGGACCGGGACCGGTCGCCGCGCCCGTCCTCATCTGGGCTCGGAAGGCGGCTTCTCCGATCAATGGATTCAACGCGATCCTCGCCGACGGGACCCTCTTTGTTGGAGCCGACGACGGGCATCTCTACGCGCTTGATGCGCGCACCGGAGAGACTCGCTGGGTGTTCGATGCCGGTGCGCCTCTCCACGGAGCGGCCGTCGCAGACGGCGGGCTCGTATTCGTGGCATCCGACGACCACATCCTCCACGCGGTCGATGCCGTAACCGGCACGGAGCGCTGGCGCGCCTCGTCGGTGAAAGAAGCGGAGGGCGCAGTCGGCGGCGTAGTGTATGTGGCCGGGTCGGATCGCAACGCGCGAGGGCTTGACGAGACGAACGGGTCCGAGCGATGGGCATGGCTCGCTCCTGACGACATGAACCTGACTGTCGTTGATGGCACCGCCTACATCAACGTCGCCGGCGGCACGCTCTATGCCATCGACATCGCCACAGGGCTGGAACAGTGGCACTTCAAAGTGCTCGGGGACTCAGCCTCGTTTCCGATGGTCACCGACGACGTCGTCATCACTTCCAGCGGACAGGGAGCAGGGGAGCCCAGCGGAGAGCTCGATGTCCTTGATCGTGCGACAGGCTTGCCCCGCTGGCGTTTCCGTGGGCTCGGTGGGGGACAGATCGCAGCCGGCGCGATCCGTGACGGGATCCTCTACACCCCGAGCGCGGACCTCGTGACCTACGCGTTCCACCTGGAGAGCAATCAGCCGATCTGGTCGACACCCGACACGGGTTCTGGCTACCGTCCTCCCGCGCTTGCTGGGGATGTCCTCTACGCCCCGACCGAAGACCTCGGGATCGTCGCCGTGAGGGCGACGGACGGGAAGAAACTCTGGGCGGTCAAGACGCCCGGCGTGCTCGAGGGCACGCTCGTCGTCAGCGGCGGCCTCGTTTTCGCCGCGGACACGGCGGGTGAGATTCGCGCGTACGGTGAGCCCTCACTCGCCGGACCAGGCGGTCCGGTTTCGATCGCAACCCTACTTGACGGGTCCACGGCCAGTGCCAGCCCGACACCGCCGCCCAACCCTTTCAGGATCACGGCAACGCTCGCGGCGTCGACGACGGGCATTCAGGGCGCCGAAGCGCTGGCCCTCGGATCCGATGGGAACGTCTACGTTCTCGACGGTCGTCCGATGGTGAGCGTTGTCTCGCCGGCCGGCAAGCTTCTGCGCAGCTGGGGCCGCCACGGCACTCATGACGGCGAATTCGACCTAAACGATCCCCTCGCCACGGGGTCGATCGCCGTTGGGCCAGATGGCAAGGTCTATGTGTCTGATCCTGGTAACGCGAGAGTCCAGGTCTTTGGTCCGGATGGAGCGTTCATCCGCAAGTTTGGTGCCTTCGGGAGCGGCGATGGTCAGTTCGAGGCACCGTATCAGCTGGCGGCCGACGCGCAAGGCAACGTCTACGTCGAGGACGCCGGCTCACTGACGCTCACGAAGTGGGACAAGGCGGGCCACTTCCTCTGGCGCGTGGCCAAGGGGGCCCCCGCTGCGGATACGCAACAATTCGACCACACCGGCGGATTCGACAACCGGGGACGTCTCTGGTTCTTGGGCGGCGGCGACGCAGGCCCCGCGTTCGCCACCAACAGCGATGGAGTCCAGGTCGAAGACTTCGGCGACGTGGGGTTCGGCCTCGGGCAACTGGACGACCCGTGCAGCATCGGGCTCGACGATGCGGGCCACACGTTCATCTGGGACTGCTCGGCACCGCGAATCCAGGCGTTCGACACCAAGCACCGCCTTATCGGCGCGTGGGTAACTGACCCGCCGCATCCGATCCGCGAGAAGTTCGTGGTCACCCCTGACGGCGGGCTCATTGCGCTCGGCGCGGATGATTCGATCCTCGAGATCTCCGTCGATCTTCCATCGGGCTGACCCAGCGGCGCGACGGGAGTCGTCCCGCGCGACGCCAACGCGCTCTAAACTCAACCGTTTCCAATTGACGAAGGGAGAACTCCCGTGATACTCGTTGTTGGTGCCACTGGCCTGCTTGGTGGCAGGATCGTTCGTCGTTTGCTCAGCGATGGCAGGACGGTGCGGATTCTCGTCCGTGCCGGCTCGAACCATCAGTCGCTTGTGGACGCGGGCGCCGTCGCCGTGATCGGGGACCTGAAGGACCCGCCTTCTCTGACGTCCGCATGCGACAGCGCTGAAGCGATCGTCACAACGGCCAACGCGGCCTTTCGTGGTGGAGAGGACACGTTCGAGACGGTCGATGATGCAGGCAACGAAAACCTGATCAGAGCGGCCGCGGCCGCTGGTGTGGGGAGGTTCGTCTTCACCTCTGTGCTCGGTTGCGCCCGAACCATCCCTCGCCGCTCTTGCGCGCCAAGGGCCTCACGGAGGCTCGGCTACGAGCGAGCGGGTTGGTGTTCAGCATCCTCCAGCCGGACATGTACATGGACGTCCTGATTCCGATGGTCGTTGGAATGCCCATCAGTCAGGGAAAGCCGGTCGTGTTGGTCGGCGAGGGCCGCCGCAGGCATTCGTTCGTCGCCATGCAGGACGTAGCGGCCTTTGCCGTCGCGATGCTGGACGATCTCGCCGCCGCCAACCAGACCGTCGCTATAGGCGGTCCGACGCCCGTCTCCTGGCGAGACATCGTCGGCGCTTTCGAACATGAAACCGGGCGGCCGACCTCAATCGAGACGATCGCGCCTGGGGAACGCATCCCTGGATTGCCTGACGTTGTCAACGACACCATGACGGCCATGGAGACGTACCACTCGCCGCTCGACATGCGCGAGACCGCAGCCACGTACGGCGTGGAGTCGACGTCTCTCCAGGCATGGGTGCACCAGAGCCTCGCTCAAGGACCGATCCACGCGGCTCCTTCCTGACCGAAGCACCGGCGTCAGATCTGGGCGTCCTCCCACGAAAGGCGCTCCGCTGGTCCGCTGACTCTGCCACGCTTTGTGGCGATGACTCGCAGCCAGCAGGCAGGGGACGTCCCGCGCCGCGTCCCGCTCTCGCACCGGCGAGCGCTAGTGGCTCGCTATACGCGACTCCGCCCGGTCGAGGGCGTGCCCGGCGTGCGGCTCCACCTCGCCGACGATGCAGGGCCGATCTGGCGCGCAACCGAAGCCGCTCTCGGCGTCTCGAGCGCGCCCATTCCGTTCTGGGCGTTCGCGTGGGCGGGAGGGCTGGCGATCGCCTGCTTCCTCCAGGAGCACCCCGACGAAGTGAGCGCAAAGCAGGTAGTCGACATCGCGACGGGATCGGGCCTGTGCGCGATCGTGGCCATGCGCTCTGGCGCCGCCAAGGCGACGGGCATCGACGTCGATCCGTACGCCGAGGTGGCGGTGGCGCTCAACGCCCGCGCAAACGGCGTGCGTGTTGGATTCGTCGGCCGCGACGTACTGGACGAGGACCCTCCCGAAGCCGATGTGCTGCTCGCCGGCGACACCTGGTACGACGGCCAGCTGGCCGAGCGTGTCCTGGCCTGGCTCCGCCGCGCGGCCGCCAACGGCACTCGCGTCCTCGTCGGCGATCCGGGCCGCCGCTACCTGCCCGCGGATGACCTGGTCCCGCTGGCCGAGTACGACGTCCACACGACCACGCAGCTCGAGGATCGGGCCGTGCTGTGCGGACGCGTCTTCACGCTGACTCCTGGCCGCGGATCCAATGCTGACGAGCCTCATTGACCGCGAGTCGCCCAGCCGCGGCTGGAGCCAGTTGCGTCTTATATTCGCCCAGCGGATACGGCGGGCAGGCGCGAACGTTCTCAGGCTAGGAAACTGCCTTGAGGGTCCAACCGGGAGACGCTTCACGAGCGTGGACACGCGTCCGAACGATCGAATGTCAAGCGAGAAAGGGCCTCGAGCCGCGTGACCCGGCGCAGGTTATCCGCGTGGCGCATGAATGACGCAACCGCAGGCAAGCGGAGGGGCTTGACACCGTACACGGCATCCGTCAATACTTAGGTGGATGACTAACTATCCGGCGTCGGTCGACCTCATCTTCAACGCCTTGGCCGACCCCACGCGCCAGCTGATGGTCGAGCGGCTCAGCCGAGGACCGGCCTCTGTGAGCGAGCTCGCCAGGCCGCTTTCGCTGTCGTTGCCCACGGTCCTCCAGCACCTCCAGGTCCTGGAACGCGGCGGCGTCGTCCGATCCGAAAAGGTCGGCCGCGTGCGGACGTGCCGGATGGAGCCCACCGCACTGCGGACCGCGGAGCGGTGGATCGTCCAGCGGCGGGCAGATTGGGAGGCCCGGTTCGACCGGCTCGGCGCCTACCTCGCCGAAGTACAGGACGGTTCAATCCAGGGAGAAAGCAATGACTGACCATGCCGTGACCCATTCGACCTTCGTCATCAGGCGCACGTATGGCGCCTCTCCCGAGCGGGTGTTCGTGGCCTGGGCCGACCCCGCGGTCAAGGCTCGCTGGTTCGGCGGTCCGGACGAGTGGGTGCATGGCACCCATACCCTCGATTTCCGGGTCGGTGGAGTCGAGCGGGCGAGCAACGGACCGAAGGGCGGCCCCATGCACGTCTTCAATGCGCGCTACCAGGACATAGTCCCGAACGAACGCATCGTGTCGACCTACGAGATGTACGTCGACGAGACACGGATCTCGGTGTCCGTGGCGACCGTGGAACTCCGGCGCGAGGGCGACGCCACCCGACTCGTCTACACAGAGCAGGGCGCGTTCCTCGATGGCCAGGACGACCCGGCGGAGCGAGAGCGGGGCACGCGGGAGTTGCTCGACGCACTGGGCGCCGCGCTGGAGCCGGTGCCCGCGGAGGCGTGAATGTGATGATCAAGACCAGGTTTCAGATGGCCATCTCGCTCGACGGGTACGTCGCCGGCCCGGATCAGAGCGTAGCCAACCCGATCGGAGTTGGCGGGATGGCTCTCTTCAAATGGCAGTTCGAAGTCGAGGCATGGCGGAAGCCCCAGGGCCTCACGGGTGGC
>JBBRYO010000121.1:0-8864 GCA_038237595.1 Candidatus Limnocylindrales bacterium
GCGGGAGACGATCGAGGGCGCGCCCGGCCTCAAGGCGGAGCACCTGACCGTCTTCGACTGCGCCTTCAAGCCGGTCAACGGCGAACGCTCGATCCAGTACATGGGACACGTCCGGATGATGGGCGCCACGCAGCCCTTCCTCTCCGGCGCGATCAGCAAGACCGTGAACATGCCCGAGGCCGCCACGGCCGTGGACATCGAGGACGTTTACCTGCAGGGCTGGAAGCTCGGGCTCAAGGCCATCGCGATCTATCGCGACGGTTCCAAGCGCTCGCAGCCGCTCAGCACCGGCAAGAAGAAGGGGGATGGCGAGCAGGACGCGCAGGCAGCGGCGCTGGTGGCAGCTGGGCTCACTGGGGAGCCGAAGCCCTATCGGCGCCGCCTGCCTGATGAGCGGCAGGCGATCACGCACAAGTTCCAGGTCGCCGGCCACGAGGGCTACATCACGGTCGGGCTCTATCCCGACGGCCAGCCCGGCGAGATCTTCCTCAAGATGGCCAAGGAAGGCTCCACGGTCAGCGGTCTCATGGACTCGCTCGCGACCATGACTTCCATCGCGCTCCAGTACGGCGTGCCGCTGCACGACCTGGTCAACAAGTTCGGCCACGTGCGGTTCGAGCCGGCCGGGTTCACGGGCAACCAGGAGATCCCGATCGCGAAATCGATCGTCGACTACGTGTTCCGGTGGCTCGGCTCGAGGTTCCTCTCACGGGACGAGCGGGACGAGCTGGGCATCATCAGCCGGGACGTGGTGGACGTGCCCGCGGGGTCGGCGTCGGATCCGTCCCCTTCCGCTCACGCTCCGCTGAGCGCTCCGCTTGGGAGCAGCACCAGTGACACCAACCAGTCTGCCGCGGATGCTGCTCCCCATTCGCTCCAGGGGACGGACACGCCACCGACCCTCGCGACGTCCGACACTGCCGGGTCTGATGCTGCCGGCTCGCCCCTATCCGTGAGTGGGGAGGGGAAGGAATATCAGTCGCCGGCCGCTCCTGCGCAGTCGTCCTCGTCCTCCTCCGGGGCTGAAGGGAGCGGGGAGCGGCCGACGGCGGCCCTGGCGGTCGAGCCGAGCTCGGGCGCGGTGCTGCCGGTGCTGTCGAATGGACACGCAACTGCGAATGGGAACGGCAACGGAAACGGCCATGCCAAGTCCGCGGTCGCGGCGATCACGGCGGCCCTGGGCGCCAATACCAAGGTCGCGTTCTCAGTGAGTGCCGACTCCCCCAGCTGCGCCGATTGCGGCTCGATCATGGTCCGCAACGGCAGCTGCTACAAGTGCCTCAACTGCGGCTCCACGAGCGGCTGCAGCTAAGGGAGGAAATCATGAGCAAGGATGCGCCCCGGATGAAGGGCACGCGTTCCAGGAACGAGGATGGTGAACTTCGACGGAAGCGTGGCGATACCCAGGTCGGTGCCATCGAGAAGAAGTACCACCGCAATTTCGGAGTTCGCTCCGACATGGAACAGGAGAACCTGCTTCGGGAGCGCGGAGCGAAGTCTCTTAACGAACTCTTGCGCGAAAAATAACCGACAGTGCCACCGGCCTCTCGGGTCCCGGCGGCAACCGTCCATCTTGCCGAGTCAGCTGAAGGCTACCGCCTCCGAGTACGCTGGTCGGCAGCTGACGACGGCCTTGTAGGAACGCGGGGCAGAACCGCTAACCGGAGCCGTCAGCGCCAGAGCCTCCCAGTGGCACCACTAGCAGCGGACGATTTCTCGTGGTCCTCGAGCGCTCGGTGAACCGCGCCCGCGTCGACCGAGTCTCCGATCGCGCAGTACCGCGTAGGCTTGCCAGACGCGCTCATGGGGCAGTTGCAGAAGCTGGTCAGCTAGGGCTGCGGCTTCAGCCACTGCCCCTCGTCTGATCAAGGTGTCGATGGGACCGACTGCAGCTTCAAGCAAGGACGAGTCTCGTACGACTGGGACCAGCAAGCGCTCCGCTTCCTTGGTCTCCAGCTTGAGGACACCTCCGCCGTATGCGCGACCCTCAATCTCGGCGCTTAGAAGCGTCACCGAGCTCGCCATCGCCACCGCAAGGGCAGACGCATCAGGCGCGCCCGTCGACAACGACACCCCGTGGACAAGGTTGCTATTGCGAAGCTGATCGCGATTCACGATCAGCCTGGGCGCCTGGTGGTGCATATAGGGAAGAAAAGCATCGGGCAACTGCTTTGGTAGTGGCACGCTGTACCACGGGGTGCGGTGACGACACTTGTAGCGCTGCGAAATGCCGGCCAACTCGCCTTGGGATAAGTAGGCTATTGTCGGATTGTCTAGTTGCGCGCGCCGCGGTATGTCCAGCAGAAGCCTCGCCTCTTCGTCTCGAATCAGAACACCCGGTACGTCACGAGGACCTCGTATGATTGGCGTCAGTAGGGCCTCGGGCAGGTTAAGTTTGGCCGCGTCGGCACGTGTCAGAATGAAGAAGTCGTTCGCTCCCGATACAAACCCAATGTCCACCTGCGCGAAACAACCAAGTCGCTCGACGTTGTCGCCCGCCAAGAGTTCCGCATAGACACCGTGTGTATCTCCATCGACTGACCCGCTCCAACGAGCCTCTCCCGTCTGACTGACTACTTGACGAAGGTCAATTTCATCCAATTGGGCGTCACTGCGAACCCGAACCACTCTGAAGCCTGCAGGTTCGTCGTCGGAAGCAAGGAGGAGCACCGCATCGACTTGAGCCGAATCGAATACGGCTTGGTCGAACGCGACGACCGTGATCGATCGAAATCGTGACGTCAGGAATGCTCTGACAGGCCCGGCGTAGTCGGTGTGCAGTAGTTCGGCCGGGAGCACGAGACCAAGGCGGCCGCGTGAGGTGAGAAACCCGGTCGCGTGAACAACGAAGTGAGCCCAAGAGGAGGCAAGGTTGGAGAGGTCGACTCCTTGGGCTCGCGCTCGTTCCTGGGCCTTATCTCGGACCTCGCCAGAAAAGCCGTGATACCTGATGTACGGCGGGTTACCGACGACAACATTTACTCGCGGGACCGAGTCTGGGTCCACATCGAAGAAGTCACTAGCCAAGACCTGCGCCAGCGGGGCGACGGTCCGCACCTTCGCTGCCTCGTGGGCCTCACGCTCAATTGCCAGCAACGAGGCTCCGCCTGATCCACCACCGATGGCGGCGAAACGCTCAACAAGAGCCTCAACAAACGCACCGTCGCCAGCGGAGGGCTCCAGGACCGTATCGCCTTGGTCGCGCACAGCCCAACCCACCAAGAAACGCGTCAGCGATGGCGGCGTATAGAAGGCGCCCCGCGCCTTCTCATCCGTTGCTTCCAGACGAGCAATAGCCATGAGGCGACGCTAACGCTCCCGTGTGACAGCTTGTGTGACACTCGCGGCAGCCTGTTCAGCTGCGATCGCCGAGGTCTCGCCAAGCGGGATGGGCACGGGCGGTTCCTGCTTCAGGGCGGCGAGGTCCTGGCAGGCTCGATACAGGACCCGGTCGATGCTCAACTCCACCGGCACCGGCATCACCCGGTATTTGGTGGGCTTGTTGGGAGTCGGCGGACCAAAGGCGAACACGCCGACGCCATCTTCAACCTGACCCGCTGTGTGCGCGAACGCCACGACGGCAGCAAGGTCGCTCGGACTGACAATGCGTGCCGTTATGAAGAGATAAGCGCTTGGAGGTACCGACCGGAGCCACGTTGTCATGTTGCCGCCCGGCTGGACCTCCGGTGACTTTCCCTGCATTGCCATGAGGCGCCCATGCTCGGCCTTGAGGTCGATTGTCTTGAAAGCCACCTCCTTGACTCGCTTGGCGAGGTCGGCGGATCCCGGACGCCCGATCGGCTTCTGCTTCGGCGACAAGGGATGACGTGGCGTTCCGACCGCTTTGGCCTCGAGGGTGAACTTGACTACGCCTGTGTTTGGGTAGGTAACGTCCAAGTTGTGGTTTGCAAAGATGAATCCCGGCACGCCGCCTCTCGAGTAGAGATCGACGCCTGCGCAATTCTCAAGAAGAAGGGACAGGAGGTCGTTGAAGAAGTCGCCTTTGCCGTTTTGCAGATCGCCGATGTCGGCCAGTCCGGAGGCAACGTTCGCATCGAACGCCTCCATCGCCCGAACGAAAGGCTCTTCGATCTCATTCCAAGTCTTGGGGATGCCTGCCTCGGCCCATGCGTACATGTCGCGAAGAGGCTGACAAGCCGGCTTGACGGCAACCAATGGGCTGGTCGTCCGGCGTTTACTGGTCGCAACTGCCACAGCCGTCAGGATGGCATCCCGATCGACTTGGCGCTTGCCGTCGCGGGCGGTCAACCGACGCGCGAACGGCTCAGAGGAGGCCGATTGGCTTCGGGCACAGCCGCTTGGCGCACGCCGTCTAGCGGCCCTTGCCACGCGTCGTAGCCTCGTGACCGTGGGAACGGTTCGTGTCGCCTCCATCGTCATACGCGTCCAGGACCTGCGCCAGCAGGCGGAGTTCTGGGCGGCCGCGCTCGATTACGTGCCGCGCGAGGAGGCGACGGACGACGACTTCGCAATGCTGCGGCCGAGGGACGGGGTTGGACCGAACGTCTCGCTCGACCAGCACGGCTCGAGGCTGTCAATCCCGCCGCGCATCCACCTCGACCTGTACACGGACGATCAGGCCGGAGAGGTCAAGCGCCTGCTGGCACTTGGGGCGACCGAAGTCCATTGGGACAAACGGCCGCCCGACGCGGACTACGTGATCCTGGCCGACCCGGAAGGCAATCGCTTCTGCGTGGTGGACACGCTTCACGAGCAGCCGCCGGACCCGGGCGACTGACAGCGCTCCCTCCGTCCCGTAGGATCGGCAGTGATGGCGCACCCGCTCGTCGAGCAGCTTCGGTTCACCCGCGCCGAATGGCTGCGGGCGCTGCGCGGCACACCGGACGTCGACGGGCTCCAGCGCCTCGGGCCCATGAACAGCATCGGCTGGATCGTGGCGCACCTCGGTTGGCAAGAGCAGCGCTACTTCCTGACGCGAGCCCAGGGACGCACGCCGCTTCCAAGCCTTGACGAGATCGCCCCGAACGGCGGCCCGGCCACGACTCCCCCGCTCGGTGAAATGCTCAAGCTCTGGAAACAGACCACGCGCGAGGTCGACCCCTGGCTCGATTCACTGACGACGAAGACTCTCCTGGTGCCTCTGCCGCCGCCCGGGCTGTCCCGTACCGCCGGCGACGCCATCCGTCGCGTCACGTACCACTACTGGTTCCACATCGGCGAGATCCTGGCGATCCGCCAGATGCTCGGCCACGAGCACTTGCCGGAGTTCGTCGGCGCTATCGAGAAGCGCGCGACGTACCGACCCGACTTAGCGACTGACCCGACGACGGTAACAAAGCCACTTGGCGAGGTCCCGATGTCTGAGACGTGGCGGCTCCCCGAGTTCATCCTTTCGGACTCCGGAACGCCTGACCTCTGGGTGGCCGATGGCATCCTGACCGCGCTACCGTCGCCGCGAGCCCAGCGACTGCCAGGCAGATTTGCCCTGCCGGGTCTCGTCGACGCCCACCGGCACCTGGCCATGGGCGGCGTCGGCAAAGGTCCCCGGACGCTGGAGGAGACTCGTGCGGCCTGGGCCGGGGCCCGCAACGAGGGCGTAGCGCTGATTCGAGACCTCGGCGCGCCCAAGAGCGTGACGCTCCGGCTCCAGCCAGATGACTCCATGCCGCTGCTTCAGGTTGCCGGCCGGTGGCTCGCACCCGAGGGACGGTTCTTCCCCGAGTACCACGATCCGGTGCCGCCGGATCAGCTGGTTGAGGCGGCGCTAGAGGAAGTCAGTCGTGGCGCAGAGTGGGTGAAGGTCACGGCCGATTGGAGCGCGCCGGAACTCTCCTACGATGCCTCTCTTGTTGCTTCGCTCGTCGCGGCAGCCCACGGAGCAGGTGCGCGAGTTGCGGTGCACACCAACTGGCCGGGAGTTGCCGAGCTGGTGGCTGCCGGCGTCGACTCGATTGAGCACGGCGTAGCCCTGGACGAGGCCACCCTGCGAATCATGGCGGAGCGCGGCGTTTCATGGACACCCACCCTCACGGCGTTCTCACAGCCACCCAGGCCCGGCATCCCGGAATCCGTCCGTCAACGGCGCCTCAGCCGCCGGGAACACCTCATCAGCCTCGTTCCGATCGCTGATCGATTGGGCGTCAGGATCCTGGCCGGAACCGACGGTGCAGGAGCGATGGTCGACGAGGTGTCCAAACTCGTCGAGTTCGGGCTAACACCGTCTCGGGCCCTACGCGCAGCGACGACGGATGCCCGTGCCTTTCTTGGCATGCCCGCCATCGACGTCGGAGCATCGGCAGATGTCGTGACATATGACCTTGATCCACGCGAGGATCCAAGTGTCCTGGCACACCCCGCGGCTTTGCTCCTCCGCGGACGCCGAGTGCTCTGAAGCGAGGCCCTGCGCCGTGGAGCAACGCCAACTGCGAGCGCGCTGACCCCCAGGCTCGTACTCGTTACGCGAATCTCGGTTAGGCTTGTTGCTTCGTCGTGTTCGATGGGCGCTCCGGTCCGCGCCCCGGTTTTCTGCCGCTGACCTCGATTCCCCTTGATGCCCTGACCGGGCCCCGCAATGTGGCGGGTGGGCCCACGTCAGGAGTATTTCTCTCATGTCCCACGATCAAGCCCGGGTTACGCCCGGCTTATCTTTCGATCAACTCGGGCTCGCCCCGGAGTTGCTCCACTCGGTCGCGAAGCAGGGCTATACCGAGCCCACGCCGGTCCAGCGCGAAGCCATTCCGCTCGTCCTTGCCGGTGCCGACGTGCTCGCCGGCGCCCAGACGGGCACCGGAAAGACCGCAGCGTTCGTCCTGCCGATCCTCCAGCGCCTCACCTCCACTCGCGGCGTCGGGCACGCCAACGGCCGTCGCGCGATCCGCGTCCTCGTCCTCACGCCCACCCGCGAGCTCGCGCTCCAGGTCGAGGAGAGCTTCCGCACCTACGGCTCGCAGCGCCCGATCCAGTCGACCGCGATCTACGGCGGCGTCGGCTTCGACCAGCAGGTTCGGCGACTGCGCCAGGGCCCGGACGTGGTCGTCGCCACCCCGGGCCGTCTGCTTGACCACGTCGGCCAGCGCACCATCGACCTGTCGCTGGTCGAGGTGATGGTGCTCGACGAGGCCGACCGCATGCTCGACATGGGCTTCATCCACGACGTTCGCAAGATCCTTGCCCTCGTGCCGGCCCAGCGGCAGACGCTCCTCTTCTCGGCCACGTTCTCCAACGAGATCCGCCGCCTGGCCGCGGACTTCCTGCGCGATCCGCAGATGGTCCAGGTCACGCCGCGCAACACCGCGCCGACCCTCGTCCACCAGGTCGTCCTGCCGGTCGATCGCGAGCGTAAGCGCGAACTCCTGAGCAAGCTCATCCGCTCGGGCCGCATCGAGCAGGCCCTGGTCTTCACGCGCACCAAGCACGGGGCCAATCGACTCGCCGAGCAACTCGTGCGCGACGGCATCGCCGCGGCCGCGATCCATGGCAACAAGAGCCAGTCGCAGCGCGTTCGCGCGCTCGCCGACTTCAAGCAGGGGCGCGCTGCCATCCTGGTCGCGACGGACATCGCGGCACGCGGCCTGGACATCGACGCGCTACCGCATGTCGTCAACTTCGAGCTGCCGATGGTGCCCGAGGATTACGTCCATCGGATCGGTCGCACCGGCCGAGCCGGGATCGACGGCGATGCGGTCGCCCTGGTCTGCGTCGACGAGCGGCCGTTGCTCGCATCGATCGAGCGCCTGCTTGGCCACCCGATCGAGACGGAGATCGTCCCCGGCTTCGAGCCCGATCCGAGGGTCCGGCCCGAGCCGATCCGCCTGCGTTCAGGCATGGCACAGGGCCAGTCCCCGCGAGGCGGCCGACCGGGTTCGCGCCCGTTCAACGGGGGCCCGAGGCATCCCCTCGATCAGCGTCCCGCAGCCGCTCAGCGCCACGGCATCGACCAGCGGCCGGCGGCCGGCCAGCGGCACGGCGTCGACCAGCGGCCAGCCGCGGCTCAGCGCCACAGCGGCATGCCGTACCCGTCCATCGGGCAGCGTCCGGCCCAAGGTCGCCCCAACGGCAACGGTCCGTGGCGATCGAGCCGTCCCACCGGTCCGGGCCAGCCGCATCGGCCGGCCGCTCCCGGCCAGCCGCACCGACCCCCCGGCGCGGGCGCGCCGCGTTACGCCAACCGGGGCTCCGGCCAGCACCCGTCGGGGTCCTGGAACTCGATGCCCGGGGAGCGCCTCGCCCGCGACTGAGCGAGAGCGATCTTGGCCGATCTTCCGGGGATGTGGCAAGGTAGGGACGAGGGAGTTCGCGCGCGGCGCCGTCTCCCCGCGAGATCCAGGGGGAGCCCATGCAGGTGATCACGGCCGAGGGCCTGGTCAAGATCTACAAGTCGCGAAAGTCGGAAGTGCGTGCGCTCGACGGCGTCGATCTGGCCGTCGAAGAGGGCACGGTCCTCGGCCTGCTCGGCCCGAACGGCGCCGGCAAGACGACCACCGTGCGCATCCTCGCCACGCTGCTGCGACCGGACGCGGGCCACGCCACGGTGATGGGCTTCGACGTTGTGAAGCAGGCGCAGCAGCTGCGGACGGTCATCGGGCTGTCCGGGCAGTACGCGGCCGTGGACGAGAACCTGACGGGCCGCGAGAACCTGTGGATGTTCGGCCGCCTCTACCAGCTCTCATCGCCCGAGGCGACATCGCGCGCCGGCGAGCTGCTCGAGCAGTTCGAGCTCAGTGACGCGGCCAACCGAGTCGTCAAGACGTACTCGGGCGGCATGCGGCGCCGCCTCGACCTGGCGAGCGCGCTCATCGGCCGGCCCCGCCTCCTGTTCCTGGACGAGCCGACAACCGGCCTCGATCCGCGCAGCCGACTGGGCATGTGGGACGTCATCCGCC
>JBBRYO010000122.1:0-8804 GCA_038237595.1 Candidatus Limnocylindrales bacterium
ACCGCGAGATCGAGGTGATGCTCGACGAACTCAAGGTCCGCCTGGCCGAGCAGAACATCGATTTCGACGAGTACCAGCGCGTGACCGAGCGCGACGAGGCGAAGCTGCGCGATGAGTACCGCGACGGCGCGGCGCACCGCGTCAAGGTGCTGCTTACCCTCGGAGCCGTCGCCGACGCGGAAGGGATCGTCATCCCCGACTCTGCTGTCGAGGCCGAGCTCGAGCGCGGGCGTCGCAACAACCCCGAGGACTCGCGGCTCGTCGCCTACCTCGAGTCGGACCGTGGGCGCTCCTACATCCGCTCCCAGCTGCGCCGTTCGCAGACGGTCGAGACCCTGATCGATCGCTGGATCGCCGAGCACCCCGAGTTCAGCGACGTGCGCCATGTCGAGGACCGGGAGGATGCCGAGGGGGAGGCTGCCGCGATGGGGGACGCGCGCGTCGGAGACGCACTCCCCGACGTCGAGGTCGAGGCCGACGCCGATCAGCTGCCGGCCGTGCCCGCGGAAGACCCCGAACCCATCACCCAGACTGACGCCCCGGCTCCTGAATCAGGGGCCCAGCCCGCGGAAGAACCAGAACCGATCACCCAGACCGAACCCGAGGGAGCCCGTTCGTGACCAACCGTCCCATCCCCACTCGCTCCGCCGCACTCGAAGCGGCACGAGCCACCACCGCGATGCTGGTCCCGATGGTCATCGAGACATCCAGTCGCGGCGAGCGCGCGTATGACATCTACAGCCGGCTGCTCAAGGAGCGAATCATCTTTCTCGGCGACGCCATCGAGGACCATGTCGCCAACCTGGTCATCGCGCAGCTGCTCTTCCTTGAGGCCGAAGACCCGGAACGGGACATCAGCATCTACATCAACTCACCGGGCGGCGTGGTGACCTCGGGCCTCGCCATCTACGACACGATGCAATACCTGCGCGCGCCGGTCAGCACGATCTGCATCGGCATGGCCGCAAGCATGGCCTCGGTCCTGCTGGCGGCGGGCGCCAGGGGCAAGCGCTACGCGCTGCCGAACAGCCGGATCATGATCCACCAGGGGTCGGCCGGGTTCCGCGGCAACACGCCCGACGTGCTGATCCAGGTCAAGGAGGTCGAGGAGCTCAACAACCGGTTGAACGGAATCCTTGCCCGGCACACGGGACAAACGCCCGACCAGATCGCAAAAGACACAGAACGGGACTATTTCATGTCCCCCGAACAGGCCCAGACGTATGGCATCATCGATGAGGTCTACGCCGAGCGCGATCAGTCGCTGATCAGTGAGGCGAAGGCGAGCGGAGGACTCGCAGGGGAGATCCCCGCTGCAGCGGTGGACGAGGGCGACTCGACCCCCGCACCGGAGAAGGGTTCGCGCTGACTCGGTTGGGCCCGAGCCGGCGACGGCCCGCCAGGAGAGCGGCCTGAATGTCCACCACGACCACCGGAGGCACGAGCAAGGGGACCAAGGTCCCGTACCGCTGCTCGTTCTGCGGCAAGAGCCAGGAGCAGGTCCGCAAGCTGATCGCGGGCCAGGGCGTCTATATCTGCGACGAGTGCATCAACCTCTGCCAGGAGATCATCGAAGAGGAGATGCTGGAGACGCCGCGGACGAAGCCGCACGTGGCGAAGCTTCCCAACCCGCGCCAGATCAAGGACGCCCTGGACGCTTACGTCATCAGCCAGGAACGCGCCAAGCGCGTCCTCTCGGTCGCCGTGTACAACCACTACAAGCGGGTCAACGCCGGCAACCAGGTGGACGACGTCGAGCTCCAGAAGTCGAACGTCCTGCTGGTGGGGCCGACCGGAAGCGGCAAGACGCTCCTCGCGCAGACGTTGGCCAAGGTGCTCGACGTGCCCTTCTGCATTGCGGATGCGACCTCCCTGACCGAGGCGGGCTACGTCGGCGAAGACGTCGAGAACATCCTCCTGCGTCTGATCCAGGCAGCCGACTTCGACGTCGCCCGGGCCCAGCGCGGGATCATCTACATCGACGAGATCGACAAGATTGCGCGCAAGGCGGACAACCCGTCGATCACCCGCGACGTCTCCGGAGAGGGCGTCCAGCAGGGCCTGCTCAAGATCCTGGAGGGCACGATCGCCAACGTGCCGCCCCAGGGCGGGCGCAAGCATCCCCACCAGGATTTCATCCAGATCGACACGACGAACATCCTGTTCATCTGCGGCGGGGCCTTCGAGGGGCTCGAGAAGATCGTCGAGGAGCGCGTCGGTCGCAAGTCGATGGGCTTTGGCTCGGAGGCACGCACGGACAAGGTCAAGCGCGACCGGATCCTGGACCAGTTGATGCCGGAGGACCTCCTGAAATTCGGGTTGATCCCCGAGTTCGTCGGCCGGCTGCCGGTCATGGTCACGCTTTCCGCGCTGACCCGCGACGAGCTGATGCTGGTCCTGACCGAGCCGCGCAACGCGGTCACGAAGCAGTTCCAGAAGTTCCTCCAGCTGGACAAGGTGGAGCTGGTCTTCACGCCAGGCGCCATCTCCGCGGCCGCCGAGCTGGCGCTCGCCCGCAAGACGGGGGCGCGGGCACTTCGCTCGATCGTGGAGGAGTCGCTCCTCGACGTGATGTACGACATCCCGGAGCGCACCGACGTGCGGAAATGCATCATCACGGAGGAAACCATCCGCGAGGGCCGGGTCCCACTGCTCCTGACCAAGGCGGAGATCGACCGCGGCGTAGACGAGACCAACTACGAAGAGCTGCTGCTGGAGCGCGGCGCATAGGAATATTGCCGGCCCAGGGTCCCGGGGTCGCTGCCGATCGTGCCCGCCGCTGATCGGAACGCCGCGATCGCCGCGGCCATTGACGCGATCGAAACGGAGATGCGGCGCATCGGGTTCTGGGATGCGCCAGCACCCAGCGCCGAGCGGATTGCCAGGGGTGGCGCGTTCGGCACCGGCTCGATGACCTTCTCGCAGTGGCTGAGGTTCGTGTTCGTCCCAAGGGTCCGCGCCATCCTGGTGGCAGGGGCGGACGGGGAGTGGCCGAAGAAGAGCCAAGTGGCCGCGCAAGCGGCGCGCGAGTGGGGCCATAGCCCTTCGCCGTTCGAGACGGACACGCTCGAGTAGCTCCTCGCGGAGTTCGACGCCTTGTTCGGGTAAGGACGGTGCCCGAATGTGGCGCCGTGGCCGCCTCCGTGGCCGCCCTCCGTGGTCAAGCCGCCGAGGCCGCTCTTGTGTCACATATTCGTCTCGCGGATAGGGTGCGCAGCTTCCTGGGTGTCCGAGCCTCGCCTATCTCCGCCGTTGGCTGCCCCCGTCGTCGTCCGAGCGTGACGACGCTCACCCCGAGCCCACTCGTGCCCGGCAATCAGGGCATGCGGGCTCGGCGTTGCGGACTTATCCATGTGACGCATGAATGACGCAACGCGGGCTGCCGGGCCGTCGACGACGGCGCCACTTCGGTGGCCGCCGGGCCGAAGCGACTGACCGCGAGATCGGGCGAGCCCCAGTGAATGGCGGACGCGGCATCATGGGTTCCCGCACAGGCGGAGGAGACATGTCGACCGAGATCCCGCCGGACGGACGCGACACTGCGACATCCGCGAAGCTGCAGATCCTGGCCACCCATCTTCCTCGCGATCCTGTCCGGCGCGGTGATCGCTCTGGCGTTGGTGGCTCAAGCCGATCACTTCGGCCCGGCCTTCATCTCGATTGCGATCCCCATCCTCGCCGTCGTCCTCTTCGCGGGCATCTCCACGATCTCGCGCCTCACCGATCTCAATCGCGATGACTACCGCTGGGTGATCGCCATGAACCGAAACGCGTACCTCGAGCTGCATCCCGAGTTGGCGCCTCATTTCACCGCAAGCCCGTACGACGATGTGGCCGGAGCGCTCCAGACGCTCGGCATCGACCTGGCCGAGGGCGGGCGCATGGGTTCGGTGCCGGGGTCGGGTCCGTCCTGCACCTGATCCAGACCCTGCCCGGCATGCTGACAGTGATCGTGGCTGCGGTCGCAGGTGCCATCGGTGCGCTGGTGGCGATCGCTGTCTCGCTTCCGACATTGGGCGCCGTCCTCATGGCTGCGGCTGCATTCCTGCTTGACCTGACATTGATGGGCGCTTGGAACCGTCGGGCCGTCACGACCGTGACCCCCAGCCTTGAGCCACGATTTCCTACGCCGCCCCGGGCGGATTCGCCTGCGTAGCCTCCGCCGCTCCGCTGCGTCGTGGGTCAGCGAGCCGATGGTGAGATGCACCACGGCATCGGCTTCCACTGGCACGGCATCGGCTCCCACTGGCACGGCATCGGCTCCCACTGGCACGGCTGGGCAACCCGCCGCACAGCTGGGCAGTTCGCCGGGCTTGTGTCAGATATTCCTGTGGTGGATGGATTGCGCGGCCACAGGCTTGACCCGGCGGTTGGTGCGCCCATCACGGCCTCGCGTCAGCACCGCTTGAGCGTGGCTGAACGGGAAGACCATCGCGGCGACCGCCTCTTGCTACCCGGGACCGGACGGCGAGGCCTTCGGCTTCCGCGAGCTATCCACGTCACGCATCAATGACACAAGCCAGAGTCCGCTCAGCCGGCCAGTCGGTGCCCGAAGCCACGACCGAATGCCGTTTCCGCGAACGGGGAAGGCCGCGGCCAGCAAGGTTGCGTGCCGCTCCAGCGCGCGATACTTCGAGCGGTCTCCGGGCATTACGACGAGGCGGCTCACCCTTGCCGATTGCCATCCGAAACGATCCCGAGCGATCCCCGAGGCGAGTCGTTCCTTGACATCCAACCGACGCACGAGCTCCTCGATCGAGGCAAGCACCGACTTGATCTCGATCACGAGCAACGACCTGGTTGCCGCATGCCAGGCGAGAATGTCGATTGAGCCGCGCTCGCCATAGACTGAGAAACTCACCTCGATCTGGGCGAGCCAGCCCCATTCGGACAGGATTCGCACGACCTCGCCAGACAGGTGGGCGTGGCGCTCGTCCAGGAGCTTCTCGAGCTCGGCCCCATGCCACAGGACGCTGACGTCGACCCGGGCGCCGACGGCCGTTGCAACCGCCCGGATCGCATTTAGCGTGAGCCCGCCGCACTCGCCACGCTCGAGTCGGGAGATTGCCGCCTGGCTCATGCCGCTCGAAACCGCTATTGCTGCCTGGGTCAACTTGTCCTTGACGCGAATCATGCGCAGCGCCTGGCCTAGCCGCAGGTCCCCAGCGTTGTCCGGCACCCGAGAATGGTGGTATCAGCGGCTTATCGGGGACTCGCCTGACGCTTACTCGGCGGTTTGCGCGCTCACTCGGCTCGCTTTGGGCTTTCGATTGAAATCCACGATCTGCGATCGAGAATCGCATCGTGCTGCTCCGACAGCACGATGCTGGGTGGCAGCTCGAACGACCTTCGTACAAGATCAAAGTCGATCTGCCGGATGAGCTGGCACGTCCACCCCTCCGGATTCCAGACGAACCCCGCGTCTTGTGCGGCATTGCCATGCTCGACCAGAACGTCGACGATCGGCATCAGGTTGAGGAACGGTTGCCTCGGATCCGTGGACTCGATGTCGATCTTCGCCGCTTGCAACAGTCACCTCTGTCAATGTCGGGCATTACTACTGCGTCGGCGTGTGCTCGTTGATGAAGTCGAGGATCTCGCCCCAGGCGGCGGCCGATGCGTTCGCGAACTCGGCCTGCTTGCGGTCGAAGAAGGAATGCGGCGCATCGGGGTAGACCACGAATCGGTGTTCCAGAGCGACGACCTCGAGGGCCCCTTCGAACGACTTGATCGCCTCGGGCGGGATGGCGCCGTCCGCGCCGCCGAAGATCGCAAGCACCGGGCAGCGCATCTCAGAGGCGACATCGACCGGGACAGGCGCGTCGTTGCGGCCGGCGCCGACCGGCACGCCATAGAGGCCGATCACGCCGGCAAGATCGAGCTCGGGCACGGTCGCCACGTCGAAGCTCATGCGTCCACCGAAGCAGAAGCCGATCGTGAACAGCGCGCGGACGGGTCGCGAAGCTCGCAACGCTGCTGCGGCCGCCATCGTGTCCGCGCGGATGCCCGCCCAGGTGGTTTGCCGGGCATGCGGCATGTGCTCGAATCCATCGCCGCGCGGCGAGACGCCTGCCGTCCGCCCGAACCAGTCGATCGCCACCGCGTCAATGCCGGCTTCGGCGAACCGCAGCGCCAGCTCCGGGTAGTAGGGATGCAGGCCGCGCACATCGGGCAGGATCACCACTCCGGCTCCGCTCGGGGTGGTGGCGTCGGCCGCGTAGGCCGAGAACCGATTGTCGTCCGAGGCCGTCAGGACGAGGTCGCGCCCATCAACGGCCGCGCCCGCGATCGGCGGAATCGGAGGTCGGCTGTCGTGGTCGAAGCACATCGGCAAGGGCTCCTCTGCTTTCATCACCGCTCGATCGACGCTGAATTCTGCGCTACACTCCGCGACCACGGCGACGACCGTGAGGAGTAGCGCCCAACGCCGCACAAGAGAAGCGGGCCATCGGCTGGAAGCCCGCAGCGGACCGGAGGCGTGAACGTCGCTCGCGAGCCGTGAGGGTGGCGCCCGATAGCGCGCCGAGAGGGCCCTCGAGCCCGCCGGGACCGGTGCACGTCGCAACGGACCCGGCACCGCCACTGCGATGAGCAGGGGTGCACCCGAGGTCCGAACCAGCAGGTGGTACCACGACCCCGTTCGTCCGCTGGACGAGCGGGGCGTCCTGTTTTGGGCAGGAAACCACAAGCCAGGAAACCATGAGCCAGCCATGACAACCACCACGACAGCAGGCGATCCGGGCCCCAGCGGCTTCTCGGCCGGCGAGATGGCCTCGGCCTATCGCCCGGGCGAGATCGAGCCGGAGATCTACGCGCGATGGCTCGCGGCAGAGGTCTTTGCGCCCGACGGACGCGCCTCGTCGCCCGATACGCGAAAACCGCCGTTCGTGATGGTCCAGCCGCCGCCGAACGTCACCGGGGCGCTGCACATCGGCCACGCGCTTGTCGTCGCCGTCGAGGACGCGATGATCCGGCGTGGTCGCATGCAGGGCCACCCCACCCTCTGGCTGCCAGGCGTCGACCACGCGTCGATCGCCGCCCAGGTCGTGCTCGATCGCATTCTCGCCACGGAGGGCGAGAGCCGCGAGTCGCTCGGACGTGAGCGCTACCTCGAGCGCATGTGGGCGTTCGTGGCGGAGACGCGCGGCGTGATCAGCGGCCAGCACCGCAGGCTCGGCGCGTCGGCCGACTGGGGGCGCGAACGCTTCACCATGGACCCGATCTCGGCTCGCGCCGTGCGCACCGCGTTCAAGCAGCTGTACGACGACGGCCTCGCCTACCGCGGCGAGCGGCTCATCAACTGGTGCCCGGGCGACCAGACCAGCCTGTCCGACCTCGAGGTCATCGCGACGCCGGAGAAGGGGACCCTCTGGTTCGTCCGGTATCACCTGCTGCGCGAGGATGGCACACCCGATCCCGATGAGACGATCACCGTCGCCACCACGCGGCCGGAGACGATCCTTGGCGACACCGCCGTCGCCGTGCACCCCGACGACGAGCGCTACCGGGCCATGGTCGGCCGCCGCGTGCTGATCCCGTTCGTGGAGCGGCCCGTCCCGATCATCGCCGACCCCGTCGTACAGCGCGACTTCGGATCGGGGGCGGTGAAGATCACGCCCGCCCACGACCAGGACGACTTCGAGACCGGTCGCCGTCACGACCTGCCGATCATCGACGTGATGACCGACGACGGCCACATCAACGAGCAAGGTGGCCCGTACGCAGGGTTCACGCTTGCAAAGGCGCGCGAGCAGGTCCTGCGCGACCTCGAGGCTCGCGGCGATCTCGTCGAGGCGCGACCGCACGAGATGATCCTCGGCCGCTGCCAGCGCAGCAACGACGTGGTCGAGCCGCGCATCAAGGTCCAGTGGTTCATCAACGTCAAGCCGATGGCCGAGCGTGCCATGACCGCCGTCCGCGAAGGCCGCACGAAGTTCGTGCCGCAGCGCTTCGAGAAGGTCTTCTTCGACTGGATGGAGAACATTCGGGACTGGAACGTCAGTCGCCAGCTGTGGTGGGGGCACCGCATCCCGGCCTGGTACTGCCCCGACGGGCACATCACCGTTTCCGACCGGGAGGAGGGACCCGAGCGCTGTTCGACCTGCATCAGGCCCGCCGCGCAGCTCCGGCAGGACGACGACATCTTCGATACCTGGTTCTCGAGCGGCCTGTGGCCCTTCTCGACCCTGGGCTGGCCCGAGCAGACGCCCGATCTCCAGCGCTTCTACCCGGGCACCGTGATGGAGACCGGCTACGACATCATCTTCTTCTGGGTCGCGCGGATGATGATGCTCGGGGAATGGCTGACGGGTCGCGAGCCCTTCCGGATCGTGTACCTGCACGGCATGGTGCGCGACCCGATGGGCGCGAAGATGTCCAAGACGACCGGCAACGTGGTCGACCCGCTCGGCGTGATCGACCAGGTGGGCGCGGACTCCCTGCGCTTCGCCCTGATCAACGGCAGCGCGCCTGGCGCCGACCAGCGCCTCGGGCCGAGCCGGCTCGACGGTGCGCGCAACTTCGCCAACAAGATCTGGAACGCGTCGCGGTTCGCGGTCGGGGTTCGGCCGGCGGAGCTGCCCGAGCACTCTGCGCTGGAGCTGCCACTGCCCTCGCAGCTGGGTCCCGCCGAGCACTGGATCCTGGCGCGTGCCACCGCCACGATCCGCGACGTTGACGCGGCCTACAGCTCGTTCCAGTTCGGCGAGGCGATGCGAATCCTCCACCACGCCATCTGGAGCGAGTACTGCGACTGGTACCTCGAGTTCGCCAAGGTGCAGCTCGGCCAGGGCGCGCCGCCGGAG
>JBBRYO010000123.1:0-8725 GCA_038237595.1 Candidatus Limnocylindrales bacterium
AGCGTCTGGCGCGGGGTCGAGGCGGCGAAGGCGAGGGGCGCGGTGACGTGGGGCTTCAGCGGGGGCTCGGGCGGCCGGCTGCGCGAGGTGGCTGACCACTGCATCGTGGTGCCGTCCTCCGAGACGGCCCGTATCCAGGAGATGCACATCACGATCATTCACGCGGTCTGCGCGGTCATCGACGACTGGGTCGCCGAGTCGGGCGGGCCGCGTGGGGCGGCTACGGCTCGGTAGGCTGCTGCCGCTCGACCAACGGCCGCGTCGCGTGTCTGGCCGCACAGGATGGCGCGTGCCGCCTGACAACCCTCGCGGCGGCCGGCCGCAGAGCCACGCTAGCCCGCATCCCGCTGCCTGGCATGCAGCCCGCATCCCGCCGCCTTGTCACGCTAGCCCGCATCCTGCCGCGCGGCAACTTTGGACTTCAAGTCCACAACTCGGAGGCACCTTGGAGGGCCTGAAGACCGATCGGGGCCCCGCCGAGGCCGTTGTCGCCCCTGCACGAGCGTGGCGAGCGCCCGATTCCTCGTTGACCCCGGGAGCTCGCCGGGATCTGGCAGGCTCGCCGATCGATTCCGGCCGACTGTGTTGACTTGAAGTCCAAAATCGGTCGTCGCTGAGCGCCACGGACCCGCAGACTCGTCCTGGTGAAGAGTTCTACCCGACTTCTTCACCGCGCATCCGTTGCTATGGCGATCCGGCCGGTCAGGCTGCGAGTAGATGGGTCCTGCCCCAGCCGGCCTGCCGTATCGGTGCTCGTTCCCTTTCCGGATGCGAGCCCTGGGCGCCGCTGCCCTCCTTGTCGCGGCAGGGTGCACGAGCGTCACGCCGGCACCCGTCCGACCCACGACCGGGGACGTGCGGGCAACGCCCGGGCGAACCGCCAACCATGTGCCCGGTCCGACCTCCACCGCGACCACCACGCCGAACCCGACGCTTCCCAGTGCCGGCCTCACAGGCATCCACAAGATCCAGCACGTGATCGTGATCATGCAGGAGAACCGCTCCTTCGATCACTACTTCGGCACGTTCCCGGGGGTGAACGGGATCCCCATGTCGAGCGGCGTTCCCACCGTCTGCGCGCCGGACCCCAAGACCGGCCTCTGCGTCCAGCCCTTCCATGACCCCGGCTTCGCGGACACCGGCGGCCCGCACCACGCGGACGACGCGATCACCGACTTCAACGGCGGCCGCATGGACGGCTTCATCAAGGCGGCGCGAGAGGCAGCACAGCGCGTTTGCAGGTTCCAGTTCGACCCCGGGTGCAGCAACCTCAAGCCCGACGTCATGGGCTACAAGACGGCCGCGGAAATCCCCAACTACTGGACATACGCCCACCAGTTCGTGCTCCAGGACGCGATGTTCGAGCCGGATGCCTCGTGGAGCCTGCCGGCGCATCTGTCCCTCGTCTCGGGCTGGTCCGCGAAATGCCCGGTGCCGGGAGATCCGATGCATTGCTTCACCGACATCGCCGAACCGGACTGGAACCACTTCGGCCTCAAGCCGAACCCGGACTACGCGTGGACCGACCTGACGTATCTGCTCCATCAGGCTGGCATCAGCTGGGGCTACTACGTGGCGAACGGCACGCAGCCCGACTGTGAAGACGGGGAGATCATCTGTACGCCAATCGCGCAGCGCGCGGGTACGCCCGGCATCTGGAATCCGCTGCCGTTCTTCGACACCGTTGCGCAGGACAGGCAGACCGGCAACGTCAAGGAGCAGGGCGACTTCTTCAGCGAGCTCGCGGCCGGCACGCTGCCACAGGTCAGCTGGCTGGTCCCGGACGGCGTCCACAGCGAGCATCCGCCAGGCCTCATCTCGGACGGGCAGGCCTACGTCACCGACATCGTCAACGCCGTGATGAGGTCGCCGGAGTGGTCGAGCTCGGCGATCTTCCTGGCATGGGACGACTGGGGCGGCTTCTACGACCACGTCGCGCCGCCGGTGGTCAACGCCATGGGCTACGGCCTCCGCGTGCCCGGGTTGGTCATCAGCCCTTATGCCCGAACGGGCCTGATCGACCACCAGACGCTGAGCTTCGACGCCTACCTGAAGTTCATCGAGGACGATTTCCTCGCCGGCGCCCGCATCGATCCGGCCACCGATGGGCGTCCCGATGCGCGACCGACGGTGGTGGAGAACGCGTCCATCCTCGGCAACCTCACGGCAGACTTCAACTTCAGTCAAGCGCCGCGGCCGCCACTCATCCTCGACCCGCGCCCATCGGCGGGGAATTGAGGGGGTCCCGCGGCGCGCGGCCCGCCCCCGCGCCCGCCTTCGAAGGGTTGAGGCGACCCGGCGACCCGCGCCGCGCGGTCCTGCGTCAGACCTGGGCCAGGATCTCGTCGGCCGCGCGGCGACCCGAGTGGACGGCGCCCTCGAGGTAGCCCTGGAAATTCGGCGCGGTGTGCTCCCCGGCGAAGTGCATCCGTCCGTCCTGCACGCCCTCGTACCCGCCGAAGCCGGTGGTCTGCCCGACGCCCCAGTACGAGTACGCGCCTTGATGCATGGATCGCGGGCCCAGTTGTCGTTCCAGGCCCGTCCCGTCCATGCCGAGCGCGTCCCCGGAACGAGGGGCTCGATTCGGCGCAGGAAGCGATCGACGTCCGAGGCAGGCGCGGGGCCAGCCCGGGCCCTCTTACCGATTTCTCAGGAACGAGACGCCACAGTCCGCTCCCGAGAGGTTCGGATGAAGACCCAAAGGAGTTTCGGAATGGCCGGCAGGTTCGTGATCGCTGTGGCCGTCGTGGCCCTCCTCGCTGGGTGCAGCTCCGGCGGCACCTCGGTCAGTCAACCGCTCAGATCCCAGGCTCCGGCGGCTTCCCAGCCGGCAGCGGCATCTCCTGCGATGACCGAGCTCATCGGGCCACGCTCGACCCAGAGCTTCCCGCCGTACAACCCGAAGATCGATCCGACCAAATTCGTTGACCAGGTCACCAACCCGTACTTCCCGCTCAAGCCGGGAACCACGTTCATCTACGACGGAACGCGCGATACGCAGCCACGCCGCGCCGAGGTGACCGTGACGTCCGAGACCAAGACCATCACCGGCGTCAAGTGCATCGTGGTCCGCGACGTCGTCACGAGCAACAACGCGCTCGTGGAGAAGACTGTCGACTGGTACGCGCAGGACGCCGACGGGAACGTCTGGTACTTCGGGGAGGACACCGCCGAGTACGTCAACGGCGCCGTGACCACCACGGCCGGAACCTGGCTGGCGGGCGTCGATGGTGCGCAGCCGGGCATCGTCATGCAGGCTGCTCCGAAGGTCGGCGATGCCTATCGCCAGGAATACCGCCCCGGAGAGGCCGAGGACTACGCCAAGGTCGAGAAGCTCGACGGCACGATCACGGTCCCCGCGGCCTCCTACACGAACGTGATCGTCACCGAGGACACCGACCTGCTCGACACGAGCAAGCTCGAGCACAAGTCGTACGCGCCCGGCGTCGGCTTCGTCGGGACCGAGGGCATGGTCAACGGTCACCACGAGATCGTGAGCCTGACGTCCGTTCTGACGGCTCCCTGAGTTCGTGAGACCGCGTTGAGCGAGAGGTTTGGCCCCGCGCTCGAGGCCCGTGGCGTCTACCACATCTACCGTGAGGGGCCGGTCCGGACGATCGCCCTTCGCGGAGCGGATGTGGTCCTGGAGCGGGCCTCGTGGACGAGCCTCATGGGCCCGTCGGGGAGCGGCAAGAGCACGCTCGTGCACATCCTTGCGGGGCTGCTGGAGCCGAGCGCAGGCTCGGTCAGCGTGGACGGCGAGGACGTCACCAGGCTGCCGCAGGCCGAGCGGGACGGCTGGCGCCGCAGGAGCGTCGGCGTCGTCCTCCAGCGCGACAACCTGCACCCGCACCTCGACGTCGGCGACAACGTCGCCTTGCCGCTTAGGCTCAATGGGTTCAGGCCCAGCCATGCCCGGAAACGGGCCTGCGAGCTGCTGCAACAGGTCGGTCTCGGCGACCGATCGCGTCAGCCCGTCGGCCAACTCTCCGGCGGCGAGGCCCAGCGCGTGGCCATCGCCGTCGCGCTCGCCAACCGTCCGCGAGTGATCCTCGCCGACGAACCCACCGGGGAGCTCGACGAGGCCACGGCGTCGGGCATCCTCGACTTGCTCGACGACCTTCGGGACGTGGAAGGCGCAGCGATCTTGACCGTGACCCACAACCCGCTCGTTGCCGAGCGCTCGAGCCGGCGCCTGAGGATGCTCGATGGGCTTGTGGCCGATGTCGGCTGAGCTCGCTGCCGTCGTGGAGGCCGTCGGCCTGAGCCGCTGGTACGGCCCGGATGGACACGGGTTCCGTGCCCTTGACCGGGTGTCGCTCAGGGTTGTCCGCGGCGAGGTTGTTGCGGTGATGGGACCGAGCGGGTCGGGCAAGAGCACGCTTCTCTTCCTGGTTGGCGGACTCGACCTGCCCGACGAGGGCGTCGTGCGGCTCGATGGTGTTGACTGGAACTCCCTGCGCGGGAGCGATCGGGCGCGGTTCCTGCGACGCACCTGCGGCTTCATCGTCCAGGGGCTCGCGCTGCTGCCACAGGCGACCGCCGCCGAAAACGTTGAGGTTCCTTTGCTGCTCGACGGCCTCGCATGGGGGGATCGCAGCCGCAAGGTCACGGAAGCACTGGAACGGGTCGGCCTGGCCGGCCATGGCTCGCAATTGCCTGACGAGCTCTCCGGCGGCGAGCAGCAGCGCGTCTCGATCGCGCGGGCGCTCGTGCACGAGCCCGCCGTTGTCCTGGCAGACGAGCCGACGGGAAGCCTCGATTCCGTCACCGCACAGGTCGTCGCGCGGCTGCTCGTCGATGCTGCGCGCGAGCGCAACGCGGCCGTCATTCTCGTCACCCACGACCCGGCAGTGGCCTGGCACGCCGACCGGATGGTGACCCTGCATTCCGGCCGCCTCGAGGCCTCGCCGGCGAGCGGCGATCGATCCGGGGTTCTGGCATGACCCTGTGGCTGCTCGCCCGCAGTGTCCGGAGGGCACCGCGGCGGCTCGTGCTCGAGGCAATCGGCGTCGCGTTTCCGGTGGCGATGCTCGCCGCGACCCTGATGTTCGTCGACGCGGCCGTGCAGTCCATGACGCCGATCGCCCTCGATCGCGTGCAGGTCGAGATGCGAGCTGTGGCGAAGTCCCTCGACGCCGACATGCCGACCGTCGCACAGAAGCTCGCGGCAGTGCCGGGCGTCACGCTCGTCGAGCCGTTCGCGGCGACCAACGTGGTGGTCGACCCCGGCACCGGTGCCCAGGTGACCGCACGACTCTTTGCCGTCGACCCCTCCTATCTCGAGAATCACCCCTGGATCCACGTCGAGAGCGGTGGGCTCACGCAGGGCGTGCTGCTCGACCAGTCGATCCGTGGCGCACCCGGTTTCGACGGAGCGACGTCGGTGACGCTCGACCTGCCCGGCGACGCACCGTCCCTGGCGCTGAAGCTCCCCGTCGGCGGGACGGTCGACCTCCGGAGTGCCGCAACCTGGTTCTCGATTCCCTACGGCGACGTGCAGGGCGACATCGTCACGGTGCCGCGTTCCGTGGTGGTCGACTTCGCGACGTTCCAGAAGATGGTGCTGCCGATCCTGCAGTCGTGGTCTGCCACGGGCGGCCTCCCGCAGTTCGATCCCGGCTCGGACGAGCTTCCCAGGGCGAGCCTTGAAGCGCACATATCCGTCGATCACGCCGCATACCCGGCCGACCCCGGGCAGGCCGCCGTCTGGACCGGCCAGCTCCAGCGGATCCTGGGACGCCAGGCCGGGGTGCCCATCGTCGTGGCGGACAACGCGGCCGAGGCCCTTGTGGCCAGCCAGGACGATGCGACAAACGCCAAAATCCTGTTCCTGCTGCTGGGCATCCCGGGCGTGCTCGTCGCGGGAGCCCTGGGCCTTGCCGGTGCGTCGACCCTGGTCGAGGCTCACCGGCGCGAGGAGGCGCTCCTCCGGCTGCGCGGCGCGACGAGCAGCCAGATCGTTCGGCTGGCGGTGGCGCACGCTGCCCTTGCCGGGCTCATCGGCTCATTGCTGGGGTTGCTCGCGGCCGTCGCGGCGGCGAGCGTCGTGGTTGGCCGGCCCGTCTGGCAGAGCGTGCCGGCAGAGGGCGTGGAGCTGTCTGTCGGCCTGGCGGTGCTTGCCGGAGCCCTCACGACGACGGTCCGGGTCATTCGTCTCCGGCGTGCGGCCAGGCAGACCGACGTCATCGCCGAGCGCCGCACCCTGGAGCGAGGATGGGCGCCGATCTGGCGCCGCGCGCGGCGCGACTTCCTGGCGGTCGGCGTCGGCGTCGCCATTCTCGTGATCAACTTCGTGGGCGGGGGGCTCCAGCAGAGCCCGATCGAAGGGACGTCCCTCGCGCTTTCGTTCTATGTGCTGCTCGCGCCGATCGCGATCTGGATCGGCGCCACGCTCCTCTTCATCCGCGGCGTGCTGGCGATCCTCGGGTACCTGGCCCGCCCCACGCGGCCGATCCGATCCTGGCGCGGTGCCGCCGTGCGCTGGCTCGGACGACGACCGGCCCGGACCGCGGTGAGTCTCGCGCTGTCTTCGCTCGCGGTCGCCTTCGCGACGCTCGTGCTCGCGTTCGCGGCCACATACCAGACGGCCAAGGCGGTAGATGCCCAGGCGACCATAGGCGCGGACCTTCGCCTGACTCCGGGCGACCCGCGCTTCGTCCTGCCGGCACTCGGTCACGGCGTTGCCGCGGTCAGCCCGGTCAAGCTGGTGCCGGCCCGGGTCGAAACGGATCGGAAGACCATCCTCGCACTCGACCTGGCGTCCTACCCGGGTGCCGCCTCGGTCTCGCCGAGGATGATCGACGGCTCCGGCATCGACGCGCTGGCCGCGGATCCGAACGGCGTACTGATCGACAGCGAGATCGCCACGTCCTTCGACCTGAAGCCCGGCGACATGATTCCGCTGACCATCTTCCCGGACGACTTCGAGAACGCGAGCGACATCGAGCTTCGCGTCGTCGGCGTGTTCAGCTCGTTCCCGCCGACGTCCGCCGCGGCCGAGCTCGTCGCGTCCGCCGCGGCGCTGCCCCGCGCCAACACCGTTCCGGTGAACTTCTACCTCGCCCGCGTGGACGGGACTCAGCCACCGTCGGCCGTGGCCCACAGCCTTTCAGGCGGCCCCCTCGCCGACCGGTTTGGGGTGGCAACCGCCCTGCCACCAACGGAGCGCGGGCTGACGGCGCTCAACCTCGTGGGTCTCAGCGAGCTCGAGTCCATCGGCGCCAGCCTGGTCGCGGCGGTGGGAGTGGCGGTGCTCGGAGCTTTCCTCATCCTCGAGCGAAGGCGCGAGTTCGCGATCCTGCACACCGTCGGCGCCGATACACGCCAGATCCTCACCGGGCCGGTGCTCGAGGGGATGGTGGCCGTTGTCGGCAGCATCGCCATCGGGATCCCCGTCGGGCTTGGGCTCGGCACCATCGCGGTCCGCGTCCTCGGGCTGTTCTTCACGCTTTCCCCGCCGCTGCTCACCGTGCCTGTGCCCGAGCTCGTGGGACTGGTGCTGTTCATGGTTACGGCGTCCACCGTCGCGCTGGGCGGGGCGGTCCTCGCGGTGAACCGGGTTCGGGCGGCCACCGTTCTCAGGGAGCTGTGAGCGACCGGCGCGGAGGCGGCAGGAGTCGCCGTCTCTCAGCGATTTCTCAGGATCGGACTGGCAGAGTCCCGGGACTTCGCCATGGAGCCCGGCCGATGCTCGCGCACTTCTGCAGCCTTGCCCTTGGCTCGGCGATACTGATCGCGGGCTGCGGGTCGTCGGGGGAGGGTGCCTCGACCGAGCGGACGTCCACGCTGCGTCTATCCCCGGGCGCCCAGACCTCGTCCGCCGCGGAACCGAGCTTCCGGTCGAGCCTGGCGGCCAGCAGCGCGCCTGGCGCTAGCGGCGGGCCAGAGGCGAGCGCGTCGTCGTCCCTGGTGCCGGCTCCCACCGGACCCATCGACCCTGCGAATTTCGTGGGCACCGTCGACAACCCGTGGTTCCCGCTCGTGCCCGGGACGACCTTCACCTACCAGGGCACGAAGGACGGCAAGGCGGCGGTCGAGACGTTCACGGTCACCGCGACCACGAAGGTTGTCGCCGGCGTCACGTGCGTGGTCATCGAGGACCGGCTCTCTCTCGGCGGGGTGCCGGCGGAGAAGCTGCGGGGTTACTACGCGCAGGACCAGGACGGCAACGTCTGGTACTTCGGCGAGGACATGCAGGAGCTCGATGCGAACGGCAACGTGGTCGCGACCGACGGCTGGCACGCCGGCGTCGACGAGGTGCCACCGCAGCTCATCATGGAGGCGTCGCCTGTTGCAGGGCACTCCTTCGCGCACGGCTACACCAAGAACGACTTCGCGGTGCTCAGCCTGTCCGAGGCCGTGAAGGTGCCCTACGGATCATTCCCCGCGGCCCTCGTCACGAAGGAGTGGAGCCCCCTCGAGCCCACCATCGAGACGCACAAGTACTACGTGAGCGGGGTCGGGGAGGTGCGCGACGTGGCCGTCAAGGGTCCGACCGAGGAGCTCGTCCTCGTCAAGCTCGAGCACACCTAGTGCACCGTCGCACAAATGAGTAGACAACAGCCGGGTGATCGGCGTACCGTGGCGGCATGTGGACCAGCGCGGAAGCCCTGCCTGTTTCGCCAGAGCAACGCCAGATCCTGGAGCGCTGGATTCGGGCGGCCAGCACGCCCCAGAGCATCGCCCTCCGAGCCCGGCTCATCCTGATGGCCGGCGCGGGTGC
>JBBRYO010000124.1:0-8693 GCA_038237595.1 Candidatus Limnocylindrales bacterium
CTTGTGGTTCTCGAACCAGTTCGTCAGATGGTCACCGTCGTGGTCGCGCGCAGTGCCGGTCGATGCTGACACGGCGCCGGGGACCGCCAGGGCTCCAACGAGCGCGCCGATGACGACGGTCGCACGCAGGAGCTTGAATGGGCTGAACTTGGACTTGGGCATTTGCAGGTTCTTCCTCTCTTGATGGTTGATGAGACCGAACGGGCATATCGAGGAGTGGACGTGATCGGTCCGTTCACTAGAGATTGGGGAGGAAGGCGAGGCCGGGGTTGCCCCCCGAGCTTGAACCTTCTGGCTACTCCGGGCCGCGGGCAGTACGGGGTTCCCCACCGGACCTCACCCCAGCCACCACAGGAACGCGAGGAACCAGGGGCTGCACCGGGATCGCCGCCACCGCCACCGCCGCCGCCGTCACCGCCACCGCCACCGTCACCGCCACCGTCACCGCCACCGGGCGGATCGCTCTCGTCCGGTTCCTGCGTTCCGGGGGCATCGGTCCTGTCGGGCTGATCGGTGGGATGGGGATCGTCGGTCGCCTCGGGCGGGTGCGTCGCGCGCTGGGTCTCGTGAGGCGTCCCGGTCGGGCGCGGTGTGCTGGCGGGATCTGCTGTCTCGGTTGGCGGGGTGATCGTGGGCTCGGGCGGGTCGAGTGTCCCGGTGGGCCGCGCCGTCGGCATCGGAGTCGGCGTCGCCTCCGGAGGGTCGCTCGGACGGGCCGTCGGCTGCGGCGTGGGGCCAGGCGTCGGTTTGCCGGTGGGAGGTGGCGTGGCGGTCGCGTCGGGCGAGCCCGATCTGTCAGTTGCGGTGGCCAAGGGCGTGCTCGGGTCGAGCGGCACGACGGTCGGCAAGGGCGAGGAGGCGTCCGTCTGGATCGAGGAAGCCGGATCGGACGCGGCCGGACCGAGAGGCGATACCGCGGCTGAAGGCGAGCCGCTCGGCGGCGGCTCGGGCAGAACCGGCGTCAGGACCTGGGGCGGCGGGTCGATCTGGCGCAGGATCAGACCGATCCCGGCAGCCCCCGCGGCGGCGAAGGCGCTTCCCGCCATGACGGTCAGCAGCACGAGCGCGAGCGCCTGCCCTCTGACCAGCCGCGAGGTGCGACCCTCACCGAACGCGACGCGCATCACGTGCCGGAACTCGGCCACGATCATGCGCGGGCTGCCAGCGGCGATTGCGGCCAGGTATCGGCGGGCGGGCGTGGCTTTGGGACGCGCCGCAATGGTTCGCACGACGCGCGAGGCGAGATCTGGCGCGGGCGAGATGGCGGTCGCGGCCGCGTAGCGCTCGAGCAGCTGGCTGATATCCGAATCGTCGCCACCGCCATGGCGCGCACTGGCGCGCGGCGCAAGGCCCACGCTGTCGACGGCTCGCGCCATGAATCGATCGGTCATGCCGCCACCCCCACCGTGAGGTGTGCACGCAGCTGGTCCAGACCCCGGTGGAGCTGCGACTTCACGGTGCCCTCCGGCCGACCCGTCGCGACCGCGATGTCGAGGACCGACAGCTCGCTGAAGAAGCGCAGGGCGATCACCTCGCGGTACGGCTCCGGAAGGGAGAGGACGGCCCGGCGAACCCCTTCCCGCTGCTCTGCGGCGAGCGTCTCGCCAAGTGGGTCGCTGGGGTCCCGCTCGTTGACTGCCGCGCTCTCGCACGTCGTTGCCGCATTCACTCGCCGCGAGCTTGCCGCGCGGCGCCAGCATTCGCGGGTCGCGATGCGTGCGAGCCACGCCGATGCGCTGCCATCCCCCCGAAACCCGTTGATCGAGCGATACGCTGCCACGAACGTGTCCTGGACCGCGTCCTCGGCCTCATCGATGCGCCCGAGGATCCGGTAGCAGGTGCGAAAGATCGACGGCGTTTCGCGCTCGACGAGCAGACGGAAGGCGTGTGCGTCCCCCTCGGACGCCGCCCGCGCGAGGTCGTTGTCTTCCACGCGCCGACTGTCCGCTCAGTGAACCTCGGCCAGCATCACCCGGAGGTCCCGGTTGGGTCAGGTCCTGCCCCTTGCGCCGTCGCAACGAGGGCGGCCCTGCGCTGCCCCCAGATCCCCGTCACGAACGCCATCCCGACCACCACGACCAGCGCGACGAGCGTGGCCAGCTGCTCCCCGCCGAAGCCGGCCACGACCAGCGGGTCCCGCCACGTGAACCCGACCGCGAAGCGCCCCAGCAGCCACCACGCGAGGGCCGCCATGAAGATCATGCCGGTGCCTCGCCACCGGATCTCGAGCCACCGGCGCAGCCCAACCCAGACCGGCAGCGCCGCCAGACACCAGATGCCTTCGTAGACCTGGGAGGGATGAGCGGGCGTGGCCGCAGCGGCGCTCGACCAGGCGCTCCCGCCGCCGAAGGCAAGCGCCCATGACCCGTCGAACGGCTGGCCCTGGCCCGCGCCGCCGAGAACCATCGCCAGCTTGCCCAGGCCGATCGCGATCAGCAGCGGGACGGCGGCAGCGTCCGCCCACGACCGGACGGAGGCGCCGAGCAACCGGCAGACGTAGGCCGCGGTCACGGTTCCGCCGATGACGGCACCGACCAGCGACAGGCTGCCGCGGCCAAGGTCAAGCAGTGCGGCGGGCTGCGCGGCGTAGGCCTCGAAGAAGACCAGGCCATGGACGAGGCGTCCGCCGACAACGGCCCCCGGCACGGCCGCAAGGAACACGAATGCGATGTCGTCGGCGCGTGCCTCGCGGACCGACCTGCTGATCGCCGCGCCGTACGCCAGCAGGGCAATGGAGATGGCGAGGCCCAGCCCCAGCGCCTGCCAGCGGACCGCGAACCCCCCGATGCGCAGCCACGGATCAAAGTCCAGCTGGAGGAGGGCCAGGGCGCCTATCGTCGGTCTGCCCGGACAGCGGCGATGGGTTTGTCCGGCGCGGCCTCGCCCGCAGCGAGGGGTTGCGGGCGCCCTCCGCGAGCCAGCCAGAGCGCGGCTCCCGCGACCGTCAGCAGCGATACGAAACCCGCGACCAGGAAGACCGCCGGGATCCCGAAGCCGGCGGCGATGGCACCCGAGATGAGGCCTCCGATCGGCGTCGATCCCACGAAGACCGTGGTGTAGACGCTCATCGCCCGGCCGCGCAGATGGTCGGGAGATGTGAGCTGGATCATCGTGTTGATCGTCGCGCCCATCGAGATCATGCCCCAGCCCGCCAGCGCCATGAGGAGGAGATCCAGGGCCAGCGACCGAGAGAGGGCGAGCCCGATCATGGCCAGCCCGATGGCCCCGGCCCCGACCAGCGCCCGGCGGATCGCCGGCGGTGGCCCGAATGCGAGCACCAGGGCACCGAAGAGCGACCCGATGCCCGTCGCGGACGAGAGGAAGCCGAAGGTCTCGGCTCCGCCGCCGAGCACGTTCTGCGCGAGCAGCGGCAGGACGACGCCGAAGTTGATGGCCGCTGTGGAGACGATCCCGAGGACGATCAGCGCGATGCGGATCGATGGGGTGTCCCGGACGTAGCGCAGCCCTTCCGCCAGCTGTCCGACCACCGATCGCAACGTGCGCTCAAGCCCCGAGACCGGAGGCGGCAGCAGCTCGCTGGTGCGCATCATGAAGAGGCCGACGATCACGGCGACGTAGCTTGCCGCGTTGATCAGGAAACAGGCCGCGATCCCGACCGTGGTGATCAGCAGTCCCGCGATCGCCGGACCCACGATGCGAGTGCCGTTGAAGGTAGCGCTGTTGAGGGCGACTGCGTTGACGATGTCGCGCCGGCCGACCATCTCGACCACGAACGACTGGCGGATTGGCATGTCGAACGCGCTCACGATGCCGAGCAGCCCGGCGAGCACGAAGACCTGCCAGACCTGCACGGCATTCGTCAGGTCCAGCAGGCCGAGCACGAGGGCGAGCACGAGCGAAGCCCCCTGCGTCACCACGAGCGCGTTGCGCTTGGGGAAGGCGTCGGCCACCACGCCGCCGAAGAGGCCGAGGACCAGGACCGGCGCGAACTGGACCACCGCCAGCAGGCCGAGCGCGATCGGATCGTGCGTGAGCTGGAAGACCAGCCAGCTCTGCGCGACCGTCTGCATCCAGGTGCCGATGAGCGAGATCGCCTGTCCCGCAAAGAAGAGCCGGAAGTTGCGATGCCGGAACGCGCGCAGCCCGTCGGGCAGCCGCGACTCGACGACGGCCGGGTCGGCGGCGATCACTTGCCCGGCCCGAGCCGCCGCACTGCCAGTTCGACGAGGTCGGCGGCGACCGGGATGGTCGAGCTGCCCGTGTCGATGGCCAGGTCGTAGTGCGAAACGTCGAGCCAGTTCACGCCGAAGAGCCGCCGGATGTACTGCGCCCGCTTCGCGTCCACGGTCTTGCACAGCTCGCTGAGCGAGGCGGCATCGGGCCGCGCATTCGGGGGGATCTCCTCCGCTCGCGTCAGGAGGTTGCGGACGCGTGCCTCCAATGGGGCATGCAGGTGGACGTGCATTGCGTCCCGACGCCGCCCGATGATGAAGGCGGCGCCGCGTCCCACGATGACGGCGTTGCCGCGCTCGGCGGCCTCCTCGATGACGAGGCGCGTCAGGCGGGAAAGCCGCTCCTGGACGGCGCCGCCGCTGAGCGACTCACCGGAGGGAAGCGGCGGCATCGAGACCTCCGGCGAGCTCGCCGCGAGCGCAGCCGCTACGCGCTGCCAGAGCGAGGGAAGCTGTTCGTCATAGCCCTCGGCCTCGGACTCGGCAATGCCGGATCGCTCGGCAACCGACGCCACGATGCTGCGATCGAGGAATTCGGCCCCGAAGCGGCGCGCGAGCTCTCTGCCAACCGGGGCTCCACCCGAGCCGAACGTGCGGGAGATGGTGATGATTGGCACGAGCGCGCCTGCGAACGCCGTCCCTGTCAGCCGGTGGCGGCGGCTGCCGAGGCGGCATCGGAGGCCATCGCGGCCATGCGCTCGACGAGTCCCTGCACCGCGTCCGCGGAGGCGCGGAAGGCACTTCGCTCCTCGTCCGTCAGTTCGATCTGGATGATCTCCTCCGCGCCCTTCCTCCCGAGCTTGACCGGCACCCCCACGTAGAGACGCTCGACGCCGTACTCACCCTGGAGGTACACGGCGCAGGGAAGGATCCGCTTCCGGTCGTTAAGGATCGCATCGACCATCTGGTAGACCGAAGCGGCCGGGGCGTAGAACGCGCTGCCGGTCTTGAGCAGTGCCACGACCTCGGCGCCCCCGTTGCGGGTGCGCTCGACCAGTGCCCCGATCCGCTCCGGTGACAGCAGCTCGGTGATCGGGACGCCGGCCACAGTCGAGTAGCGCGGCAACGGCACCATCGTGTCGCCATGGCCGCCCAGCACGAAGGCGTGCGAGTCGGTGACCGAGACGCCGAGCTCGGCCGCGATGAAGCCGCGGAAGCGCGCGCTGTCGAGCACGCCGGCCATCCCGATGACGCGTTCCGGCGGAAAGCCGCTTGCGTCGAGCGCCACGTGGCACATGGCGTCGAGGGGATTGGTGACCACGATCAGGATCGCATTCCGCGAGTGCGCTGCGGCCTGGCTGACGACGGACCGGACGATGCCCGCGTTCTTCGACATGAGGTCGTCGCGGCTCATCCCGGGCTGGCGGGCCAGGCCGGAGGTCACCACGATGACGTCGGAGTTGGCGGTGTCCGCGTAGTCGTTGGTGCCGCGGACCTGCATGTCATGCCCGACGACCGGCGCCGCCTCGGCGAGGTCGAGCGCCTTGCCCTGCGGCAGCCCTTCCACGATGTCGACCAGCACCACGTCCGCCAGCCCGGCCTCGGCGATGCGCTGGGCAGTGGTCGCGCCGACATTTCCGGCGCCGATCACGGTGACTAGAGGGTGGGCCATCGGTGGCAGGGCTCCTTCCGGGGTGAGCGCTGGAGGGCTGGTCTGTCGACCCATTCTATCGGCGGGGCGCCTTCTCCCCCTGCCGCTGCCGGGTCGTTCCTGCGCGCACCGGCAAAGCCCACCCCCACGTCGGTGGTGTGCGGTCGCGTGATCCTGGCCATGATGGCCCTGCTCGCACCCGCGGCAAGCGCCCACGGAGGCCATGGTGGCCACGATGGCGGCAGTCACGACGGAGGCCATGGTGGCCACGATGGCGGCAGTCACGACGGAGGCCATCGGAGTCATCACCAGCACCGTCATCACCACCACGGCGGGGCCGGGGGCCAGACGATCGTGACGTTCGCCGCGACTACGGCTGACACCGACGTTGGAGGCGTCATGCCGTTCCACGCCGACGTCACGAACGCCGCCACGACCGTCACCCTGACCGTGACCGCGGTCGCTCACCTGCCGTCGCAGAACATCAGCGTGCCACACGCCGGGCACGGGTGCCTTCGCGGCCGATGGCACGATCGGTATCGGCGACGAAGAGCAGCCAGGCCCGGTCTCGATCGACTTCACCTTCGACTACGGAGGCACGATTACATTCGTGACCGTCGTGGCGCAGATCAACAGCCCGGTCTGACCGGCTGTCGGGGCCGGCAGCGCTTCGCCGGTCCCGACAAACCCTCTCGATCTCCGAGCCGAGCGGCAAGGTCGCTCCGCTATGCTCCGGCGATGACCGACCAGGCACCTCCGGATCGCGACGACGACGAAGCCGAGCGCAGGCTCGCCCACCAGGCGTGGAAGCCCGGCACCGTCGCCGTTCACGCCGGGCACCATCCCGACGAGCTGACCGGGGCGGTCTCCCCGCCGATCTACCAGACCAGCACGTTTGCCCAGGACGCCATCGGCCGACCACGCGACGGCTGGGAGTACGCGCGAACCGGCAACCCCACCCGCAGCCGCCTCGAGGAGGCCGTGGCGCTCCTGGAGGGAGGTGCCCACGGCCTGGCCTTCGCCAGCGGTGCCGCAACGACGGCCATGATCGCTGCCCTGGCACTGCCCGGTGATGAGGTCCTCGTCAGCGATGACGTCTACGGCGGCACGTTCCGGCTGTTCGAGCAGGTCCTGCGGCCGATGGGCATCGAGACGCGCTACATCGACCTGTCGCGCGATCCAGTCGCGACGCTCGACGCGCACCTGGGTGGCAAGACCCGCCTCGTCTGGGTCGAGTCGCCCTCCAACCCGCTGCTGAAGCTGATCGACATCGCGGCCGTCGCGGCACGCGTCCACGAGGAGAAGGGCGCGCGCGGCGAAGCGCCGGTGGTCGTGGTGGACAACACGTTTGCCTCGCCGCTCATCCAGCGACCGCTCGATTTCGGGGCGGACATCGTTTTCCACAGCGCGACCAAGTACCTCGCCGGCCACTCCGACACGATCAACGGGGTGCTCGCGACCTCGCGCGAAGACCTCTTCGAGCGACTGAAGTTCCTCCAGAACGCGGTCGGTGCAGTTCCCGGCCCATTCGACTGCTTCCTCGTGCTCCGCGGCCTCCGCACGCTCCAGCTGCGGGTCGAGCGCCACGCCTCGAATGCGACGGCGGTCGCGGACGCGCTCGCCGCGCGGCGGGACGTGGCCTTCCTGCGCTACCCGGGCCTGGGCACCGGGGCGCACCAGCATCCGCAGCACGAGCTCGCCGCGCGCCAGATGCGCTACTCCGGCGGCATGGTCGTGTTCGTGCCCGCGGCCACGAGAGAGCACACCGCGGAGCAGCGCGCCCACCGCTTCTGCGAGAGCACCCGCCTGTTCACGCTGGCCGAGTCGCTCGGCGGCGTCGAATCGCTGGTGGAGGTCCCGCACGGCATGACCCACGGCTCGGTCAAGGGCTCGCCACTCGAGGTCCCGCCGGCGCTGGTGCGGCTGTCGGTGGGCATCGAGGACCCCGACGATCTCGTCGGGGACGTCAGCCAGGCGCTCGACCGGGCCTGACGCATGGACCGGTGGCGGACGATCATCGAGCCGTTCCGCATCCACTCGGTCGAGCCGATCCGGATCTCCTCCCGCGAGGAGCGCCTCGACCGCCTGCGTGACGCCGGCTGGAACCTCTTCGACCTGCACGCCGACGACGTCATCGTCGACCTGCTGACAGACTCGGGGACCGGCGCCATGAGTCGTGATCAGTGGGCGGCCATCCAGCACGGAGACGAGAGCTACGCGGGTTCGCCGTCCTGGTTCCGCTTCCGCGATGCCGTCCAGACGCTGTTCCCGTTCCGGCACATCATCCCGACGCACCAGGGCCGGGCCGCGGAGAAGATCCTCTTCTCAGTGGTCGGCGGACCGGGCAAGGTCGTGCCCAACAATGCGCACTTCGACACGACGCGTGCCAACGTCGAGTTCACGGGCGCCGAGGCGATCGATCTCACGCCGGCGCTCCCGCCCTCGCAGCAGGGCCCGTTCAAGGGCGACATGGACGTCCCGGCACTCGACGCGCTGATCCGGGAGCGCGGTCGGGAGGCGATCCCAGTGGTGTTCGTGACGATCACGAACAACTCGATGGGTGGCCAGCCGGTCAGCCTCGCCAACCTCCGCGCCGTGCGCGAGGTCTGCGACCGCCATCAGCTGCCGCTCTTCCTCGACGCTTGCCGCTTCGCGGAGAACGCGTGGTTCATCCACGAGCGCGAGGAGGGCTACGCATCGACGGCCGTGCCGGACATCGTCCGGGAGATGGCGAGCCTGGCCGACGGCATGACCATGTCGGCCAAGAAGGACGGCCTCGCCAACATCGGCGGCTGGCTGGCCATGAACGACGATTCGCTGGCCGATCGCTGCCGCAACATGCTGATCCTGACAGAGGGCTTCCCCACGTATGGCGGCCTGGCAGGGCGCGACCTCGAAGCGATCGCGCA
>JBBRYO010000125.1:0-8659 GCA_038237595.1 Candidatus Limnocylindrales bacterium
GTGCATCTGCCACATCACCAGGTACAGCAGCGTGGAGAGAAGCAGCGTGCCCGCTCCGAGCAGGAAGGAGAAACGCCTGCCGCGGGTGTCCGCCAGGACTCCGGTGGGGACCTCGAAGACCACCTGTCCGAGCGCAAAGAACGCGTTGGCGGCAAAGGCCTCCGTGTTGTTCAGCCCGGCGTCGAGCAGGAACAGGGTGTTGATGCCCCAGATGAACGACGCGGCGAACGTCGTCAGGAGGGTGAGGACGAGGTAGGTCCGCTGGATCAGGCGCGCCGCATCGGTCACGGAGACAGGTTCTCACGAGCGCCGACGGCGCGCCCGGGTATCAGCCGAAGCCGACGGGCGATTGTGGGCCTGTGCATCAGCGCAGGCGGCCTCGCAGATATCGCACTGAAACGATCAGCGAGGCCGCCACGCGGTCATGGCCCGGTTCCCCGGACGCCAGGGCCAACGCGGTCAGCACCATGATCCCACCCACGATCGGCACGACACCGATCGATGCGACGGTTCCCGCCACGGCTCGCAGGTGCGTGGACCGCACCTGCAGCCCGGACACGTCGATGAGCAGGACCGTGATCACGAGGAGTTCAAAGAGGCCGGCGACCGAGTCCGCCCACCCGATGGCCTCAGGAGTCCAGGCATCCGGGCCAACGGGCAGACCGACCGTCCTCGTGAACGCCCAGGCTGCCAGCACGGCGACATTGCCGCCGATCCCGAGCCATGCCAGGAGGTGGCTGGGCCGGTGGAGTGCCAGGGCCGCCCAGATGAGTTGTGCGGCTCCGACAACGAAGAATCCCAGACCGAGGACGCCGATTGCGTCGAGATGGGACGGACCCAGAGCCAGATGGATGATGCCAGCCCCAATCGACGCGAACGCGACTGTGACCCAGGCAACCCGTCGGGTCGAACCGACGCTGATGGACGCACCTGCCGATGACGGGCTCACCTGAGTCGGCGCGCGGTCACGAACAACGGCGCCGACTCCCATTGCGATGAGGCCTCCGCCAAGAAGAACGACGAAGGCAAGGGCCTCAATGAAGGCGTGGTCGCTCATCTTAACGGCCCCTGCGCCTTCTCGAGACTAGGCCGAGACCCGGCTGTTGAGAGCTCCTGCGAACTGATTGCGAGCCATGTAGCCGACGGCGAGACTCACGACTGCAAGAGCGAGATGGATGGCGTGGAGAAAGATGTTGGCCTGGAACTCGAAGAGTCCGAACAGGGTCGGACTGAGAAGGACGACGATGAAGATCGCCGCGTACAGAACTCCGAAGCCGATCACGGCGTTGGCTTGCTGAAGCCCACGCGTGCCGAACGCAATAAAGAGCGCCAGCAGCCCGGTGAGGACGTGGATGACGTTGTGGACAGATCCCGTGGGGATGAGCGCGTCGCCTGTGCCGACCAGCGGGTTGTGAATGAAGCCGATCAGGCCTACGGCAATGAGCACGATTCCCGCGAGAGCGATCCAGCCCTGTGCGATCGTGTTGGTGCGCATGAAAACTCTCCTTTGACTACGTGGTGGTTCCCGGGTGGATGGATTCGCGAACTGACCGCGCGAGCGCGGTGACAGCTGGCACCCGACGATGTGTTCGCCCAACCAGGGCAGATGGATGACTCAGGCTGGCGCCCGGGTGTCGCTGTCACAAAGCCGCAAGGGATGGAGCGGCCTGGACCGAGCGTCAGCATTGCCGCCGATCAGTCGGTGATTCGCTCATTGGCAGACAGGGCCTGACCGAGAACCATCAGGGTGGCGGGCCACAGGCCAACGAAGATCGCGAGTCGCTCGGGGCGGCCGCTTGCGTCGCGCGTCCTCGGCACGAACCAGAGCAACACACTCAGGACCATAGAGCCGATCGACGCGTAGTAGGCGATGTCGGGGGTCAGCCCGAGCTTGTGGAACATCATGACCATCTGGTCACCTCGTTGCGGTTCCTTGTATATTGTTCGTACAAGGTTTGTACAGACTATACGGGACCGACGTGCAGTCGTCAAGGGTAAGTCTGAAGTCTCCAGCTTCGTGCTAGGGTGTACGAACCATGTACACAATCAAACAGGCCGCAGCACGAAGTGGCGTCGGTGCATCCCTGATCCGCGCCTGGGAGCGCCGCTACGGGGTCGTGTCTCCAAGGCGCACAGAGGCGGGGTACCGCCTGTATGACGACCGCGCGGTCGCAATTCTGCAAGCCATGCGCGCGCTCATTTCCAGCGGATGGACGGCCTCGCAGGCGGCTCGTGGGATTGTTGCGGGCGAGATACCCGTGGATGAATGGGCTGCGCGCCAGCTCGCAGATAGGCCTCGCGGCGGCCCACGCGGGGCGTCCCAGGACACGCTCGATCCGATCGGGGCGTTCGTGCGTGGAGCGGCAGCCTACGACGTGTGGGCCGTGGAAGCGGCGCTCGACGAGCTGTTCGGCCGCGGATCGTTCGAGGCGATCGTGGACGACTTCGTCCTGCCGGCGGCAGCCGCGCTGGGCGATAGCTGGGCTGAAGGCCGACTCGATGTGGGCAGTGAGCACCTTGGCTCTGCGGCCATCGCAAGGCGATTGGCGGGAGCTTTTGAGGCAGCCGCCCGAATCCCATCTGGGCCTCCAGTGGTCATCGGCCTTCCGCCTGGCGCCAGGCACGAGCTGGGTGCCCTTGCTTTTGCCGTCGTCCTTCGTCGTCATGGCTTCCAGGCCGTCTATCTGGGTGCAGACGTCCCATTGTCGAGCTGGGTCGACGCGGTCCGGGCGGGCAACGCCGCTGCCGCCGTCCTGGCAGTGGTTTCCGGAGCCGATGTCCCCGCCGCGGAGGAGATCTGGCGGACCCTGCAATCCACCCACCCGTCGCTGATCGTCGCGGTCGGTGGCAAGGCGGCAGCAGACCTGTCCGGCACGCGATCGGAGCGGAGTCCAGTGGTCCTGCCACAGCGGGTCACCGACGCAGCCGATGCGCTCGCTGAAGCCATCGGGAATGCAGCGGTGCGGGTCGATCGAGACTCCAGCGCTCGCCGGGTCGTTGTCTGATGCCGCGGCTCGAGCCCGGTTACCTCACCTGGGGCGGAACGCAACCGGAGGCCCGATCGCTTCCAGGACCTTCGCGATGCCATCGGCGACGACGAGCTCCTCGCCCGGGACGAGGGTTTCCGGCGCGACGTGGATGGCGTCACCTCCCGACGGCTCGACGGCGATGCGCGGCGGGACTGCCAGCAGCTCGGCCATGATGCGGTCGCGCTCATTCCCGAGCGCGCCGAGGAAGGTGATGCGCGCCCGCGGCGTGGGCTGCCCGGCCTCGCCCGGCCAGTCGCGCACGACCTCGACGTCGGACCGGGCCGCTCCCCACCGCACGAGGGAGTCGACCATCGCCTCGTACCCGCGGCCGAGGGCCTCGTGATCCTGGGCCAGGTACCAGTCGACGGCTGCGAGAATCCCGATCAGGTCCTCCTTGCCGACCTTCATCGGGCGCCCCATTCGTCGCTCGTGCGGAGACGCGTTCGCAGCGACCCGTCCGAGCAGCTCCGCCTTGCCGAGCACGAGCCCGGTGGTGGCAGGCCCGCAGAGTCCCTTGCCACCGCTGAAGATGACCACGTCCGCACCGGCGGCCGTGAACATCCAGAGGTTGTCCGGCGGAGGCAGCTGGGCCGCGGCATCCACGATCACCGGGATCCGGCGCTCGCGCGCGAGGCGCACCACGTCCTCGAGCGACAGGCCACCCCTGGCCCAAGGAGACCCGGCAACGAACAGGATCCCGGCGGTTTCAGGGCCGATTGCTGCGCGGAGGTCGGCCTCCGAGGTGCCGGCGTCCGAGCCGACCTCGACCAGGCGGCCGCCCGCGAGCTCGATCGACTCCTCGTGCGGATAGCGCTGGGCCCGCTGGATCACGAACTCCCGCGGAAAGTGCCGTGCCTCACCCAGCCGCAGGACGCCACCTTCCAGGTCGCGAGCCATGCACGCGATCGCCGAGAGGAAGAGGCCCGCGGCTGCTCCTCCGGACACGAACGCCGCCTCGTTGCGGGTCAGCTCCGCGATCCTGCGCCCGACCGCCTCCTGGAGCTCGACGATGTCGACGAACGACTCCGCGGCCTGGCGCATGGCTTCGACCACCTGGGCGGACATCAGCGAGCCGCCGAGGCGGGTCATCGTCGTGGAGCCGTTGACGATGGGCTCGACCCCGATCCGGCGATAGATCCCCCCGCGTTCGTCCACCGCCCCACTGTCAGCCACGGGCCACCCGCGGGTCAAGCACGCCCCTCACGCTTGTACTGAAGGGCCCGGTTACTCCGGCGTGGAGGACACCAGCTCGAGCGTGGCAGGATGCGCACCTCATGCAACCGATGCGCAGCGCCCTTCTCTGGTCGGCTCACAACGCCTGGATGCGCGACCACGTGCCGCACCTTCCGTTCGCGCAGCGCGCGGTGCGCCGATTCATGCCCGGTGAACGCGTCGAGGATGCGCTCGCGGCCGCCGACCGCCTGAACGCCCAGGGCCTCGGCGTGCTGTTCACGCACCTCGGGGAGAACCTGACCCGCCTCGCCGAGGCCGATGCCGTCGCCGAGCACTACCACGACGTGCTCGAGCGGGGTCGCAGGCGTGCGCGCCCGATCGAGATCTCCGTCAAGCCGACGCAGCTCGGGCTCGACATCGACGAGGACGCCTGCCTCCGCCACTGTGAGAGCCTGGCCGCCCACGCCCAGGAGACCGGCACCTGGCTGTGGCTCGACATGGAGGGTTCCAGCTACACGGAGGTGACCGTCGCTCTCTACGAGCGATTGCGAAGGACCCACGCGAAGACCGGGATCGCGCTCCAGGCCTACCTTCGGCGGACCGCGGCCGATGTGCAGCGCATCCTGCCGCTCAGGCCCGCGGTGCGACTGGTGAAGGGCGCCTACGACGAGCCCGGCGTCATCGCCTACCGAGGCAGGTCCGAGGTGGACGGCAACTACCAGGCGCTCGCGGTCTTGCTGGCCCAGGCGGCAGGCAACGGCGACGCGCGGCTCGCCCTGGGCACGCACGACGTGGAGCTGATCGGCCGCATCAGCACGATGGCCGAGGCCTCTGGCACCGGCCCGAACGCGCTCGAGGTCCACATGCTCTACGGCATCCGCGCCGACCAGCTGGTGCGCCTCACGAAGGAGGGCTACTCCTGCTCGAGCCTGGTGGCCTACGGCGAGTTCTGGTACGCGTGGTACATGCGCCGGCTGGCCGAACGGCCCGCCAACATCGTCTTCGCGCTTCGCCAGCTGGTGCCGTAGAGCGCGGGAGCCTCGTTCGGACAGGCCAACCTGGCAGCATCGATGCGTCGGGCAGGGGCCGCACGGGGCTCGGCCCGCCGTTTGAGCAGGTCACTGCTATCGTGCGTGCCATGGAGCTCCGCGTCGAATGGCTGGGGCGCGTCGAGTACCGGAGCGCCTGGGCGCTACAGCACGAGCGAGTGGCTGCCCGCGCAGCCGACGAGATCCCCGACACGCTGCTGCTACTCGAGCATCCGGCCGTCCTGACGCTCGGGCGCAGGGCCGACGCAGGTCACGTCCTCGCCTCTCCGGAGGAGCTCGCGCGGCGCGGCATCGAGCTCATCGAAGTCGAGCGCGGCGGCGAGGTCACCTACCACGGGCCAGGCCAACTGGTTGCGTACCCGATCGTCAAGCTTGCGGCCAGCGGGCTGCTGCTGCGTCCCTTCGTGCGCGCGCTCGAAGCGGCGATGGCCGACACCGCGGCACGCCACGGCGTCTGCGCGGGACGCCGCGAGCGCTACCCGGGCTGCTGGATCGACGTCCCCGCTGGCGTGCGCCCGCGAAAGCTCGGTGCCATCGGGCTCCGGGTGGAGCGTGGCATCTCGTACCACGGCATCGCGCTCAACATCACCACCAGGCTCGATGACTTCCAGCTCATCGACCCATGCGGGCTGCCCGACATCGAGGCCACCTCGATCGCGCGCGAGGCGGGCTGGACCGGGACGATGGCCGAACCGTCGACCAAGAGCGTCGCGCAGGCCGCCGAATGGCTCGCGGAGGCCGCGCGCGAACGCCTGGCAGAGGCGGCGGCTGGTCCGCGCGAACTCGTCCTGGCCTCCGGCCGCGCGGCCGGCTGAGGCGCACGACAACCGATGCCCGGCGGGCTCTTCGAACTGCGGCGGGACGACATCACGGGCTGGTGGGTGGCCGTCGTCGTCGATCGCGAGTTCGAGCGCTCTCGCTTCGCGGTCCCGGCGCGACGCGTTGGCGAGCCCGCCGCCCGGTGCCCCAACTGCGAGCTTGCGCCGCCCCGCGACGAGGTCTGGGTCCGCATGCTCAAGCCGCAGGCCTTCACCGTGGCCGGCGGAGAGCGCGATGCTCGCGACGGGGGATCCCAGGATGATCGCGAGCCCGGCCTCGGCCTGCTCGGGGACGTCGGGTCGTGGCAGACGATCGCCGCGCCGCGCGGCCACCACGGTCCGCTGGCCTCGGAGTCCGAGGGCATCGTCGTGCAGATGCTCGCGCGCGCGCGCGACGCGATCGCTGAGGCAGGCCGCACGGAGGGCACGCAGTACTTCCAGGTCGTGCAGAACTGGGGAGCGCAGGCCGGGGCCCGGACGGACCACCTGTGCCTCGACTTCTACGACCTGCCGCAGATCCCGCATCGCGTCGGCGAGGAGCTCGGCGGTGCTGCGCGCTACCTCATTCGCGAGGGCGTGTGCCCCTACTGCCGCCTCGTCCGCGACGCGATCGCGTCGAGGGAGCGTCTCGTCTTCGAGGACGCGGCGAGCGTCTGCTTCGCTCCATACGCGTCGCGCTCACCGTTCGAGCTGTGGGTGGTGCCGCGCCACCACGAGGCGGACTTCGGACGCGCCACTGACGCGCAGCTGACGAGCGCAGCCGAGACGCTCCAGAAGGTGCTGCGCCTGCTGTCGCGCCTCGACGGGCCACCGTACAACCTGGTCCTGCATACGGCCCCGCTCCACGAGCGCGTCGACGACACCTACCACTGGCACTGGGAGATCCATCCACGCCTGCGTGAGATCGCCGGGCTGGAGCTCGGTACGGGCCTGCCAGTCAATCCGGTCAGCCCGGAGGAGGCCGTGGAGGAGCTGCTCGCGGAGCTGCGGGGCAACGGCGCCGACATCGAGAGCGGCATCGCAGCAGGCGGCCGGTCGTGGGATTCGTTCCCGAGGAGTGCCCCGTGACCCGCGTCCTCCGACGAGCGCGTGATGGAACGGCGGGCACGCGTCCCGCGTCACACGGCATGCCCCTCGTCCGTCACAGAGCCGCACATCGCGTTCATCCATATCAGAACGCGTTGCGCCCGGCCCTCGCGGCCGTACGTCTCGATTGCTATCCAGAGGTGGGAGTGGAGCTGACCGCCGCATCGAGATGCGCGAGGTTCGTGCGTTGACGCGCGACCAGGCAGCCGCTCGTGCCTGCCTCGAGGAGTTGTATGCGGCTCACCACGCCGAGATCTACAGCTATCTCAGCCGGATGCTTCGTGACGACGAGCTGGCGGCCGATCTCGCGCAGGAGACCTTCGTGAAGGCCTTCCGGGCATACGACACGCTGATCGACCAGGATCGAGCGCGCGCCTGGCTGTACCAGATCGCGGGCCGGACCGCGCTCGACGAGCTGCGCCGCCGCAAGATCGTGCGGTTCGTGCCGTGGACCGGTGAATCGCGCGGCGTGGCCTCCTCCGCGGAGGACATCGCGCTGGGTGGCCGCCTGAACGGCGAACTCGAGCGAGCCCTCGCCACGATCCCCGAGCGGCAGCGCATGGCCCTCCTGCTCACCGAGGTCAACGAGCTGAGCGGCCTCGAGCTGGCCGAAGCCATGGGTGTCTCCCACGTGGCCGCGCGGGCACTGCTCACGAGGGCGCGCGAGTCGCTGCGCCAGTCGCTCGCCGTCGAGCACGCGCGCAGCGCCGTCCGCGAATCGCGCGATCGCGGCGTGCGCGAAGCAGCCGTCAGCCAGGATGCGAGTCCGTCGCTGCGGCGCTGGCGTCCCGGACGCAGGCGCGACCAGTGAGGCTCCCCGTCGAGGGGCACGCCCGCTACCGCGAGCTGATCTCGACGCGCCTGGACGAGCCGCTGACTGCGGAGGCCGAGGCGGAGCTCGAGAGCCACCTTGAAGGCTGTAGCAGGTGCCGCTCTGTCGAGCGTGACTACCGCGCCCAGCAGTCCCGCCTCGCAGCGCTGCCGACCATCCCGGCGCCACGCGACCTGTGGGCGCGCACCTCGGCGGCGCTCGACAGCGAGATGGCTCGTTCGCCGCGAGCCGCACGTCGCAAGGAGCGCGAGGATCGCCTCGGCGAGCGAGGCCCGAGCTCGCGCCTGCTGGCCATCTCGGCCGCGTCGAGCCTGACCCTGGCCATCGTCGTGATCGCGACGCAGCTGAACACCGGCGTGACCGTACTGCCGAGCACGGGTCCGCAGGCGGCGAACCCCACGCCGTTCGACGTCCAGTCCGAGCCCGTGTTCGTCGCCGACTTCACGGCGGATGGCGTGACGGTCTACCAGACCAACGTCGGGCAGGTCTGCCCGACGCCAACGATCGAGTGCTCCGCGGCCGACACCGGCACGCATCCGGTGCTGCGGATCCCGGGCAGCGACGGCCGCGGCGGCATGGCGGTCCAGTCCGGGCAGGGCCGCATGGCACTGCTCGCCATGAACGACACCGGCCAGGAGACGATCTCAGTGGTCACGCTCCCGGCCAACGCGA
>JBBRYO010000126.1:0-8451 GCA_038237595.1 Candidatus Limnocylindrales bacterium
CTCGACGACCTCGGTCTTGGCGTCGGCGTAGTTCTGGACGTATTTCCAATCGCGGCCGATGAGATCGCGCTTCGTCCGCTCGTAGAACTCGCGGTCGTCGTAGTGGGTGCGCAGCCAGTCGCGGAAGCCGACCATCCGTATGACCTCGGGACAGCCTGGCGAGAACGTGTGGAGATTGACGTTCGTGTCGGGTCCCTTGAAGAGGCGGTGCTCGTACCAATCGGGCTACCGGCCGGTCATGCCTGGCCCGGCTGCCATGCCGTCGCCAGGGGCGTCCGGGATTGCCGGGAGATCGCATCCGACGGAGGGGCTGACACGCCGCCGATGCTAGCGGACCCGCCCTCTCCCGGAGATGCCCACCCACCGCGAGTCGTCGGGGGACGCCTTCGCCTCCCTGACCAGGCCTCTTCAGGTCAAGGCACCAGCCGTCATCCCGGGCGATCGCGGCAACCGAGAGTCGCATCCCGCCTTCAGGATCGCCTCGACGTTGGCCAGGCGCTGCCGCGTCTGCTCCGGCACGCCGGGCCAGATCCAGGTCACCGGCGCCATGTACGAGCTCCTCAAAGACGAGTTCGTGCTCACGCGGCGTGGGACCCGTCAGTGTCAAGGGCAACGGCGACATGGAGGCCTGGTACCTCGTCGGGCCGCGGGAGAGCCTGGCGCCTTCGATCGATACGGCGAGCGTTCGATATGACCGGAAGCGCAGCCATTCGGCCCATTGCCGAGCGGCGCATACTGGCTGGGCTCGAAGGCTGACGTGCAACCCCAGCCCGCACCACCCCTTCCCGGATTTCGCCCCTTGGGGGGCAAGAGGTCACCGTGTCCTTGAGCGAGCTCCAACTGCTTCTTGACGCATGGCGGGAAGCCGAACGCGCGATGGACGGCTACGATCCCGACGGCGCGGAGTTCACGGCGCGCGACGAGATCGCGCGCGAGGCGCGGGAGGAGTACCTCGAAACCGTGCTGGAACGGGCCGGGCGGCACCGTTACGCCGCTGGTTCCCGGACGATCCAGGCGGACATCCAGAATCTGGGCGAGGCCGAGGAGCGGCAGGAGAGCTCAGATCGCCGCACACCCGAGTATCGCCAGGCAGTCCTGGACGTCCGTGAGCGCAACGATCGGATCGTGATCCAGATCCTCGAGGACGACGCCCATCCTGATGAAAGCGGCGCGACCTGGCGACCTCTCGTGAACCTTTCGCGCGAGCCCGTGACGACCGATCGGTAGGAGCTGATCCGCGGCGGGAAACGCCCGGCCGCCTCCGCACCCCATTTGACGGGCGGCCGGGCCGGACGCAGTGTCCGACCGGCCGTTTCCACGTCTGCGCGGCGCTGATTCGCGCGGTTCCGCTCCAGTACGCTCTCCACCGTGGTGACCGCTTCGCTCTGGCGACACGCCGACTTCATGAAGCTCTGGGTCGGCCAGACGGTCTCCGAGCTTGGTTCCGTCGTGACCAGGACCGCCGTTCCGCTCGTTGCGCTGCTCGTCTTGGGAGCGGGCCCGTTCGAGATGGCGCTGCTTGTCGTGTCGGGCAGCTTTGCGGTCCTCCTCGTCGGCTTCTTCGCCGGCGCATGGGTCGACCGACTGCGGCGCCGTCCACTGCTCATCCTGGCCGACGCGATCCGGGCAGTCGTGCTGGTCTCGATCCCGGCGGCCTACCTCGCAGGTGCCCTGCGGATCGAGCAGCTGTACCTCGTGGTGTTCGTCGAGGGCTGCTTCGGGGCGCTCTTCGATGCGGCCTATCCGGCCTACGTTCCGTCGCTCATCGGGGTCGATCGCGTCGTCGAAGGCAACAGCAAACTGGCCACCAGCGCATCGCTCGCCGAGATCGGCGGTCCAGGCCTGGGAGGCGGCCTTGTCCAGGCCATCGGCGCGCCGCTCGCGATCCTCGTCGACGCCATCTCCTTCGTCGTCTCGGCTATCTCGCTGGTACTGATCCGCAGCCCAGAGCCATCACGCCCGACGCGAACCTCGCCCACGCCGATGCGGCATGAGATCGTGGAGGGTCTGCAACTCGTCCGCCGGCACCCGGTGCTCCTCCCGCTGGCCCTCCGCTCGATCGTCGCCCACGTTGCGGGCTCGTTCTACGGCGTCCTCTACACGATCTACCTCATCCAGGACCTGCACCTCAGTCCGCTCCTGCTCGGCGTGGTGATCTCAGCCGGCGGCGTCGGCTCGCTTGTCGGCTCGTTCTTCGCTTCAAGGGCCATCGCCGGGCTCGGGTTGGGCCCGGCCCTCATCTGGACGGCGACGGGCGCATCGATCGTCGGCGTGCTGACGCCACTGGCGGGCGGGCCCCTTCTGCTCGCGACGCTGATGGTGTTCCTACCTCAGCTGATTGGCGACGGCCTCCAGACGATCGAAGGCGTTGCAGAGCTGTCACTCATCCAGGGCGTCATACCGGACCGCATCCTCGGCAGGGTCAACGCCACCCTCGAGGTGTTCTCACACGGGATTGCCTACCCGGTCGGCGCCCTCGCGGCCGCCGCGGTCGCCGGCTGGATCGGAGTCCGCGGCGGGATCGCCATCGGCTGGGCCGGGATGGCAGCCTCGATCCTGCTGCTCGTGCTCTCGCCGCTTCCCCGCGTCCGGCAGCCCTCCGATGTGCCCGCCGTCGAGGACTGACCGATCGGGCGGAACTGTCCGGCCAGGCCGCGGAGCTGTCGTCACATGGCCTCGAACCACTTGGCGCGCTCTGGTGCGGGTGTCTCCGCGAGCTCCTCGATCCAATACTCTCGCCCGCGGATCACGCGGTCATCGGCGATCTCGAAGAACGAAAGAGCGAAGTAGGGGCCCACCGTTGGATGAGGTACGTGAACCTCCGAGACAGCGACATTCCTTTGCGCCACGATCCGAAGAATTTCGATGGACCAGCCCTCGGGATACGCGCGATTGAACGCGACGTAGTTCGTACGACCACGGATGCGGAGCCGCGCGTTGGGCCACTCCAAGACGAAGTCATCGGCCAGGAGGGCGGCAAGTCCGGTCCAGTCGCGAGCCTGGATGCATCGCCAGAGTTCGGCCACGATGCCGCCAGCGTCCATCTCGCTGATTATGGCGACATATCGGCCCGGTCCCGTAGCCGGTACGGACCACCGGAACGAGGCGCTCCTTCGAGCCCTTGCCCCACACCCCGAGCGTACCGTCGGGCCGCAGGTCGCCGAGTGCCGCCCCGCTGTATCCGAGACCTGCAGCCCGCAATCGAGCAGCAGCAGGATCGCGCGGTCCCGCACCCCGGCGAGCGCCTGCAGCCGCCGCATGAGAGTCAACTGCCTCGGGGTGTGCCAGCCATTCGTGCTCAGAGCGGCCCCTCCAGGGGTCCGTCAGCTCGCTGGCCTTCGGGTCGACAGTTTGACGTCAAGGCTGTGCGCGACACGCTGGCCGGGCCGGACGCGCGGACGCGTTTGAGGGGCCGCGTCGCTGTCGCCGGATCGGACAAGAAATCGCGATTCTGCAAGGTCAAACTACTTGACACGATCCGCTGCAGGCTAGTAAATATATGGCGTGGCAAGTAAACGGGCCACAGAGGATGAGTCAGTCGAAGGAGGCGACGAGATATGGCTCGGAATGGTTACAGTCCGTTGCGGGAGTTCATGTCGATGCGGGATTCCATGGATCGGCTGTTCGAGGATCGTTGGGTCAGCCCAGGCTCATGGTTGACCTGGTCCCAGAATGAGACCAATTTCCTGCCGCTCGACGTATTCGAGACGGCCGATGAGATCGTGATGCAGGCGCTCGTGCCGGGGGTCGCACCCGATGGCATCGACATCCAGTTCCAGCAGGGCGTCCTGACGCTTCGTGCCAAGACCGAGGAGCCGCAGCTGCCCGAGGGTGCCAACTGGCTGGTCCGCGAGATCACCGGCGGTCAGTACCTTCGGCAGGTGACGTTGCCCCGCGCCATCGATGTGGATAGGGCCCAGACCTCGTTTGAGAATGGCGTGCTTGTCCTGAGGCTGCCGAAGAGCGCGGAGGCCAAGCCCAAGCAGATCAAGGTCGGGTCGCGAGCCCAGGTCAGCGCCGGCAGGAATTGAGCCAGGCGAGCCTGATGGACGAGCGCGACGGTGTATACACGATCGCCGTCGCGTCTCGTCTCACCGGCATGCATCCGCAGACGCTTCGCAAGTACGAACGGGCCGGCCTGCTCACTCCTTCGCGGCAGGCTGGCAACCAGCGCCTGTACTCGACCGCAGATGTGCAGCGCCTGCGGCGAATCCATCACTTGGTCAGGGTGCAAGGTCTCAACATCGCGGGCCTGGAGCTGGCCCTGCGAATGTCAGACCGTTTGGACGCAGCGGAACCCAACGCCACCGTGACCGAGCTCCGAGCCGCGGTTGATGAAGCGTCGGACATGAGCCGCGGACCCATTGGCTGACAGTCGCTCCGTCCCAGTTGCCTTCCAGGACCACACCAATGACACGTCGAGGAGCAGGGCGGTAGCGGACTGACCATGATCATCGACGTGAGCCCATGATCCAGGCCAGCCGAGGCAGGCTCCGCTGTTTCTCGCGCTAGGCGCGCGCGGCCTCCTGGTCGGAGAAGACGAGGCCGCCGGGACGGAAGTCTTCTGGGCGCATGTCCGCAGGGTCGAAGCCGTGGACGTCCTTGTTCCAGGCGCGCCACCAGCTGTCGTACGGCGTGTCGGTGAAGGCGCGGAGGACTCGGCTCGGGTCGTCGGCTTCCATGAGGGTGATCGCAAGGTCGCGCTGCGGGCTCTCCTGCAGGTACATCTCATGGCGAGTGACGGTGGCCGCTCGATTCAACTCGTCGTAGGCAGGGCGATGTAGCTCGACCTCCTCCTGGAAGCGGCGCACCCGCTCAGACATCCCCGGCATGACGGGGAGCGCGTAGATGAGTGTCGCCATGACATCCTCCAGGTTCGCATCAGCGTCGGCGATTGGGGCGTCCCTCGGTTCGAGCAGTCTACGCCCCGGTCATCCGCGCACGCTCCAGCGCATTCCAATGGCCAGTGCGTCAGTCGGGTGCCGACGCCCACGAGAGATCGCGATGATTGGACGGCTCACACGAGCACCGTGTGCCAGCCGGTTGAGCCGGACGGGAGTGGGGGAGTGACCTCCTCGGGCTGCTGCATGCCCGTGCCATCGGTGGCCCGCACCGCCACCTGGTGCACGCCGGTGGCCGGGAAGCTCAGCGTCGCACGCCACCGTACCCAGATGAGCGGACCGAGCGGCGATTGCGAGGCGTTCTCGAGTTCGGCGTCGAGCCAGGTCGACCCGCCGTCGGGGCTGACCTTGACGCCGCGGATGCCGCGATCACCCGCATAGGCAATGCCCGCGGCCTGGACGCTGGAACCTACGGCGACGCTCGTGCCGCTCTCCGGGGTGTCGATGCGAGACATCGTGGAGCCCGCAGCCCGCAGCCCGCAGTCGAGCAGTAGCAGGATCGCACGGTCACGCCCCCCGCGATCGCGAGCAGCCGTCGCATGACATCGTCGCCGATCGTCTCGACCAGCGTGTCGGCACGGGCGGCTTGCGCAGCGATCGCTGCGCGGCCGCCTGACCCAGCTCCTCGGTCGCAAGCCAGTTGCCGAAGACCTTGAGCGTCCGCAGGTAGCCGGCCACGCTGATCGCGCGAGCGTCGCCCGCACTCCGAGGATCCAGGCCGTACCTCGGGTCCGCTCATGCTATCGACCGGTCGCGCAGCGCCCAATCCTCGCGCCGCGCGCACCAGGATCATCCGATACCAGCTCAGCGTCTTGACCGCGGCGCCCTCGGCGGCCTTCGCCGCGAGGAACAGATCGACCGCCAGGTTGGCTTCGAGGCGAATAGAGCCCTGCGTCATCACCCGGAGCGGTGACGAGGGCGCTCGATCCGCCTTCCCTCCTCACTCGGCAGGTCAACCTCTACCGACACCTCCACGAGCCCCATGCCGTGAAGGAAGGCGACAGAAGGCGACTCGGGTTGGGGCGAGCTCACACTCGACGTCGGGCCAAGAGCATCATCCGCGCGAGCGCTCCCTCGGCGGCCGCCCGGTCGATGCTCTCACCACGAGCATTGGTGCGTCCGGGATCATCTGGTCGCGGACCGCCTCGCCCTCCACGGCTCCGAGCAGCATTCGGACCGCTTCCTGCCCCATGCGTAGATTCGGCATGCGAATCGTCGTCAAGGGCGGCGCCATGTGGGCCGCCAGAGGGTGGTCGTTGAACGCGATGAGGGACATGTCGAGGGGCACTTGCAGGCCCGCTTCGCGGATCCCGGCCAGTACACCCATCGCGCCCAGCAGGCTGGCCGCGAAGACTGCCGTCGGGCGGTGGGCGGAGGGCACTGCAAGAAGCCTGCCGATCGCGTCGTGCCCGCCGTCTTCGGTCGGGGGCGCCGTGACCACCCATTCGCTACGGACCTGGCGGTGTCTGGCCTCCATCGCCCGACGATATCCCCGCTCGCGGCGTCTGGCCGTGTCGGTATCGGCCTCGAGTCCCACAAACCCGATCCGTTGGTGTCCCAGCTCGATCAGGTGGCGTATCGCCTGCGTGCTTCCAACCTCGTCGTCCACTACGACCGAGCCATGGACGCCGACGGTCCGTCGGTTGACGAGCACAAGCGGGAGCGCCCGATCGGCGAGTTGGGCAACGAGCTCGTCGTCAAGGGTCGCAAAGGCGACGATGAGCCCATCGACTCTCCCGTCGGAGATCAGGCGTGCGTAGTGCTCGGCGCTGCCGTGCCGAATTCGTCGCAGTGCATCGGCCTCCACGATGATCACCAGCTTGCCGGCCTCCGCAGCAGCCGACTGGATCCCATGGATGACCTCGCTGAACCCGAGATTGTCGAGACTGGGAATCACGAGACCGATGGTGTCGGTGCGGCGAGTCCGCAGGCCGCGCGCAAGCGCATTGGGTCGGTATTGCAGCGCCCGGGCGGCCTCCAGTATCCGTTCGCGCGTGTCGGCGCGCACGGCCTGGCGTGGATCGCCTCGCAGCACCCGCGAGGCCGTCGATGGGTCCACTCCGGCGGCTCGGGCTACGTCCTTCAGGTTTGGCATCGCTCCCGGCCTCAAACGGTGCGGACCAGCGCGGGAATTCCGCCTGCCGACCGATGCATCCGGTCGTCCGCGAGAAGCCTATCCGCCACCGCACAGGGCCTGTCCCGCAGCGGTGATCTGTGCCACAGACGGCACCATCTGATCTTCGAGCAGCGGGCTGTAAGGCATGGGCAAGTGTTGGTCCACCTGGGCATTCATGCCTCACCTCCGTTCGGACGAGCCGAAGCCATCGTGTTCGAGCCACCGATCGCCCCGCTCGACCGCCAGCGCTCGAGCTCCTCTTCGGAATGCCCAAGCTCCCCGCCGAGGATCTCATGGTTGTGCTCGCCGAGGTCGCCGCCGAGATGTCGCACCTTCCCCGGCGTGTCGGTGAGGCGAGGGATCGCGTTCTGGATCCGCACCTGGCCAAGCTTCGGATCATCGACCGTGGTGATCGTCTCCCTGGCGAGGTACTGGGGATCCTGGAAGATGTCGGCGATCGAGTAGATCGGCCCGATCACGGCCTCGGCGTCCTCGAAGCTCGCCATGACCTCGGCGCCCGTGTGCTCCCCGATCCAGCCGCCGATGAGCACGTCAAGCTCCTTTCGATGCAGGATTCGGCCGACGTGGTCCGCAAACCACGGCTCCGCGGCGACCTCGGGATGCCCGATGAGCTTCATCACGCGCTCAGCTATGGACTGCGAGCTGGCCGACAACCCGAACCATCGGCCGTCGCTGGCGCGGTAAGCGTTGCGAGGCGCAGTCCACTCGGTGCTGCTGCCCGTCCGGCCCTGCACGATCCCGAGCTGATCGTAGACGAGGGCCTGCGGGCCGAGGATCCAGAAGAGCGGCTCGTAGATCGCGAGATCGATCACCTGCCCCGGAGCGTGGTGCATGTCGCGGTGATACAGCGCGAACATGGTGGCGAACGTTCCGAAGAGCGAGGCGACGCCGTCACCGAGCGCAAACGGAGGAAGGGTGGGCGGACCGTCAGGCTGGCCGTTGATGTGCGCGTACCCGCTGATCGATTCGGCGACTGTGCCGAACCCCGGCCGCTGGCTGTTCGGGCCGGTCTGACCGAAGCCGCTCGTGCGCACCATCACGAGACGTGGGTTGATGGCGTGGAGCACGTCCGGTCCGAGGCCCCATCGCTCGAACGTTCCCGGACGGAAGCTCTCGATCAGGACGTCCGCGTCCGAAATGAGCTCCTTCAGCAGATCGGCCCCGGCCGTCGTGCTGAGATTGAGTGAAACCAGTCGCTTGTTGCGACTCACGAAGGCCCACCACAGGGACACGCCGTTCTTCTGCCAGCCGAGCGTGCGCAGGGCATCACCTCGAGGATGCTCGACCTTGATGACATCCGCGCCGAAGTCGCCGAGCAGCGTCCCGATGACCGGGCCGGCGAAGAGCACGCCGGCGTCGATGACCCGGAGCCCGCTCAACGGGCCCGGCGAAGCGGGATCGGCGCCGGGCGTC
>JBBRYO010000127.1:0-8402 GCA_038237595.1 Candidatus Limnocylindrales bacterium
ACCGTCCAGCAGGTGCTCGAGGAGCTCGGCGCCGGCGACAAGCCGCGCGTAGTCGCATACAACAAGGTCGATCTGCTCGAGCCCGCCGCCAGGGAGGCTCGCACGCCCGCCCCGGTCATCGGCGGCGAGGTTCTCGTCTCGGCAGCGACGGGATACGGGCTCGATGCACTCCGCGTGCGAGTTTCAAGCATCCTCGCCGAGCTGTGGGAGGAGGTCGATGTGGCCATTCCCTACAGCGAGGGGGAAATGCTGGCTCGCGTCCGGGAACGTGGCACCGTCGACGTCAGCTACCGCGGCAGGGACGTGCGCGTTCGCGGCCGGGTGGCGCCCTCACTTGCCGCGGAGCTCCGAGCGGCATCCACACGCTGGGGGCGCGCGTCGCGCGGTGCGTCAGAGAACGGCGTCCATCCGGAGGCGAACTGACCGATGGCGGCCGCCGACCACCTCGCTGTGGCGTGCGAGCCGGATGGGGACGGATACATCTGCCACGTCAGGGTGGGCGATGACCCGGACGGCACGACCCGCCATGTAGTCCGGGTGACCCAAGCCGATCTCCAACACCTGGCGGGCGGGTCGGCCGATCCGGTCGCCCTGGTGACCGCCTCCTTCCGCTACCTCCTTGAGCGCGAGCCGCGCGAATCCATCCTGCGCACCTTCGATCTCCCTGTGATCGGGCGCTACTTCCCCTCGTATGCCGCCGACATCCATAAGGTCATGGCGCGGGCCATTTGACGCCACAGCCAGTTGACCGCGCGCTTGACTCGGGCCGCTAGGATGCGGCGATGAAGATCGTCACGGGCCGCCGGATCACGGAAGTGGACGTCGGCTAAATCGCAACCCTGGCCGGCCGCCACGAGCGGCTGGTCCTGGATCTCGGCACCGGCGATGGTGCCGCGGTCATCCGGCGAGCTCGACGAGAGCCTGCCTCGCTGGTGATCGGCGTCGACCCAAGTCCCGCCGCGATGCGCGACGCATCGCGTCTTGCCGCTCGCCAACCGCGCAAAGGCGGCCTTGTTAACGTCCTGTTCGTCCTTTCAGCCGCCGAGATGCTTCCCCACGAGCTGGAAGGCCGCGTCGACGAGCTGCAGATCAGCCTTCCGTGGGGATCGCTGCTGCGGGGCTCGGTCTGCGCGGAGTCGTGGCTCGTCGACGGGCTGCACCGCCTTCTCCGCCCGCCCGCCGAGGTCCGGATGCTGCTGTCGGTCACGGAGCGGGATGCGGCGATCGGTCTCCGCGAACTCGACGCATGGGCCGTGGACGAGCTCGCCGCCACCTACCGCGCACTCGGCTTCACCCCGATCGAGGCACGCGCGGCCACGCTCGATGATGTCCGCGAGTCTGGCTCTGGCTGGGCCCGACGCCTCGACATCCCGCGCCGGCGACCGGCCTGGTGCCTGCGACTCCGAACGTCGGATCGGCCCGCGGGAGGTCTCCGCGAACGGCAAGCGCCTGACCGTCTACTTCTGGATGGGAATCCAGGACTGCTACGGCCTCGGACACGTTGACGTCTCGCGCAACGACGGCCAGCTGAAGGTCCAGCTCTGGACAGGTACGCAGCCTGATTCCGTGGGGAGCGTGTGCCCCGAACTCGCACAGCTCTACAAGACCATCGTTCGTCTCCATCGCCCACTCATCCAGGGCGGCACCATCTGACGAATACCTCAATGAAAGGGAGGCGTCCTCCTCCGCCCCCCTTCTCCGATCTCGTCGAACCGTCGTCCCGGCCCATCCCGGGACGGCGGTTCTTCTGCGCCTCCCGGGTCAGGAGCGTCCGCTCCGATACTCGATCCGGAGCCCCAGATCCTGGGGATAGTTGCCGAAGCCGCGACCGAAGAGGTTCATGCCACCGACGTTCTCGGCGTCCGCGCGGACCCCGATGCGGACGACGATCGGCTCGCCGTGAACCAGGTTCAGGGTCTCGAGATCCACGTTCGAAAGACGAACGCCGTCGATCGTAGTCCCGGTGCTGGTCACCAACCAGCGCTTGAGGACACCGAACTGCGAGTCCTTCTCTTCCCACCACGACGGCGTGAGGCGGCCGCGTTGGCCACCGAAATCGGACGGGCACGTCCACTCCCCAAGAAGGACGCCGTTGAGCCAGACGCCGATATCGCTCGGCCAGTCGAGATCATGGAGTGGCGCTTCGCTGCAGATCTCCGCAGTCAACTGGATCGAGTCTGCGCGTGCCCCGGGCGGGATCCTGTTCGGAAAGCGGTACTCGACGTAGCCGCTCCTGAACCAGAGCAGCTGAGCATTCAGCCGATCGGGCTCGTAGAACGCGGCCGGATCATCGAGAAAGCCGATCAACCCGGATGCTGTGACCAGCCCGCAGGTCGGCTGTACCGAGAAGTCCGAGTAGCCGCCGATGGGCATCTCCACGTCCACCGCGTCACGCGTGTGGTGGGGGCCGCGTGGCAGATCGAAGACGAGCTCGTCATACGTCCGCGCACACACCTTCTGCAGGCCGCGACTGGCCGGACGCAGCTCCGTGTGCAGAAGCCCGGCTCGCTCGAGGATGGTGATGTGCATGGTCGCCGTCGATGACTTCAACTTGAGATCCTGGGCGATCTGGTTGACGGCGACCACACGATCTCCCAGGTAGCGAAGGATGTCTACCCGCGTCTCGCTCGCCAGCGCCCGGAAGACGTCGAGCACAGCCGCATCGCCTGCGGTCGCATCGATATGACGGCTTTTCCGGCGGGTCCCCGGATCGTTGTCCATGCGATGGCTTTCAATCAGCCGGTTCTGCGGCAATGGCGGTCAGCGGGAGGATACACGAAGACATGACGCTCGAACCGAACCATGTCCTGCTGGGGCATTGACGCATCGTGCTACTGTATCCCAGTTCGAACCAGCAAAAGCTGCTTCGGAGATTCTGAGGAGGATCAGATGCACGTTGGCGCCGTCAGCAGGGACGCGGCCGGACCCGTCCTCGCGACCTTCGCGCTCGTACTTGCTGCCTGCGGAGGAGCCACCTCTTCCGCACCGCCGGGCAGCGGCGCGGCACAGGTCGTCCAGACTGCAGCCGCAGGCACTGCCTGCACGTTCGACAAGTACAACGGCGGCGTACCCAAGCTCGACCTCAAGACCGCGACGGTTGGGTTCGCCCAGTCTGAGAAGGAGGCGAATCCGTTCCGGATCGCGGAAACGCAATCGATCAAGGATGAGGCCGCCAAGCAGGGCATCAAGCTGCTGACCACCAATGCCGAGTCGGATCTCAACAAGGAAATCTCCGACATCAAGGGGATGATCGATCAGGGTGCCCAGGTGCTGATCATCTCGCCGCTCAACTCGGAAGGCCTCGATCCGGCCCTCGACTACGCCAAGTCGAAGAAGGTCCCGATCATGACGATCGACCGTTTCCTGACGACGAAGACAGCCTGCACCGACTACATCGGCTGGGTGGGCTCCGACTTCGTCGTACAGGGCAAGCGCGCCTACGACGCGCTCGCGACGGCGACGGGAGGCACCTGCAACCTCGCCGTCCTTCTCGGGGCAGCGGGCGTCAACGTGACGAACGATCGCGAGAAGGGTTTCGAGGACGAGATGGCCGCGACGAGCTCGAAGATGACGGTGGTCGCCAAGCAGGCCGCTGACTATGAGCGAGCCAAGGGCCAGACGGTGACGGCGCAGCTGATCCAGGCCAACCCGCAGATCAATTGCCTTTACGCCCACAACGACGAGATGGCACTCGGTGCGGTGGCAGCGCTCAAGGACGCAGGCAAGAAGCCCGGCGACGTGAAGATCCTCACGATCGACGGAACCAAGGGCGCCGTCCAGGGCATCATCGACGGTTGGATCAGCGGCGTCATCGAGTCGAACCCGCGGTTCGGCCCGCTCGCGTTCAAGGCCCTCTCCGACTTCTACGGCGGAGCAGGGGTGCCCCAGAAAACCATCATCTCGGACAAGGAGTACACGCCGGCCAACGCTCAGAGTGAGCTGCCGAACGCGTACTGATCGGCTCGTCTATCCAATCCGGCACCGGCCCGCCTGACCGCTACTCCTCCAGGTCACGCGGGCCGGTGCCGACTCCTGCCACGATGCGCCCATGAGCGAGGAGAAAGCGGACGCTCCGAGCGCCACGGTCCTCGAGGCGGAGGAGGTCTCCAAGCGGTTCGCAGGCGTCGTGGCGCTGGACGGCGTCTCGTTCGCTTTGCGCCCCGGAGAGGTGCATGCCCTCGTTGGCGAGAACGGCGCAGGCAAGTCGACGCTCATCAAGGTCCTGACGGGCGTCTACCAGCCCGATCACGGCCGGATCCTCTACCGCGGAGACCCGGTCACCTTCGCACGACCGCTGGATGCCCAGGCGGCCGGGATCAGCACGATCTACCAGGAAGTGAATCTGATTCCCCTCCTGAGCGTCGCTCGCAACCTATTCCTGGGACGTGAGCCGACGAACCGACTCGGCCTCATCGATTTCAGACGGATGCACCGCGATGCACGTGCCGTCCTTGAGCGGTACGGGATCTCTGTCGATGTTGGGCGCCCCCTGCGCGAGCTTGGGCTGGGAGTGCAGCAGATGGTCGCGATCGCCCGAGCCGTTTCAGCTGATCACCGGGTCGTGTTCATGGACGAGCCCACCTCTTCGCTCGAGCCGCGCGAGGTGAAACGACTTTTCGACGTTGTCGACCTGCTGCGGCGCGACGGGGTTGCGGTGGTCTACGTCTCACACCGGCTCGAAGAGGTATTCCGGCTGTGCGACCGGGTGACGGTCCTGCGCGACGGACGCCTGGTGCACACGGGTGCCGTGGCCGATATCAGCCGGCTCGAGCTGGTCTCGCGCATGCTCGGAAGAGCGGTTGCCGACGTGGCCCGGGCGAGGACTCGTTTCAACGATCGCCATACCGACAAGCGCAGCCAGGCGATCCTGCGTGCGACTGACCTCACGCGACGCCACGTCCTGGACCACGTCTCGGTGGAGGCGCGGGCAGGGGAGGTCGTGGGACTTGCCGGGCTGCTGGGATCTGGCCGCAGCGAGACGGCAAAGGCAATCTACGGGGCACAGGCACTCGACGGCGGTACGGTTGAGGTGCAGGGTTCGCCGCTCCGCCTGGGATCGCCGCGTGCCGCGCTCTCGGCCGGTCTGGCCCTGATCCCGGAGGATCGCAAAGCCGAGGGAATCATCCCCTCCCTGTCCGTGCGGGACAACATCGTGCTGGCCGCCTTGCCCGCCATGTCAAGGCTGGGGTTCGTTTCCGAGCGCCAGCAGGACGCGGTCGTGCGGCCCTTGATCGCGCGGCTCCGGATCAAGGCATCCAGCCCGGACCAGAAGGTGAGCGAGTTGTCGGGCGGCAACCAGCAGAAGGTGCTGCTGGCTCGCGTGCTCTGCCTGGAGCCGCGCATCCTGATCCTCGACGACCCGACCCGGGGAATCGACGTCGGCGCCAAGGCGGAGATCCAGACGCTGATCAGCGAACTCGCGGACCAGGGAATGTCCATGTTGCTCATCTCCTCCGAGCTCGAGGAAGTCGTGGAAGGGTCCGACGCGATCGTCGTACTGAGGGACGGCGCCGTGGTCGGGCGGCTGGGCCCCGAGGAGGTGAACCAGGAGGCGGTGATGAGCCTGATCGCTTCGGCCGGGCACCAGGCTGAGGGCCCAGCGCCGAGCGGCGGCACGGACGCGGGCGCCAACACGCATGACGGCGACTGACCTCACGGCCGGCCGCCGGCCCATGGCGCGCGCCGACGTCGCCGACTGGTTGGCCGAACGCGGTGTATATGTAGGGCTCCTCCTGCTGATCGCGTTCAATCTCGCGTTCACGCCACGCTTTGCGGACGCTGACAATATCCGGCTCCAGTTCGTGCAGGTGGTCCCCGTCGCCATCATCGCGCTGGGAATGGCGCTGGTGATCGGGACCAAGGGGATCGACCTCTCGGTCGGTTCCGTGATGGCCATTTCGTCGGCGCTGCTGGCGCTGTTCCTGGGATACGGGCCGGTAGTGGCCATCGTCATCGCGCTGGTTGGCGGCGCCGCGGTGGGCCTGCTGAACGGCGTGCTCATCTCGTATTTCGGGATCCAGCCCATCGTCGCGACCCTGGCACTGCTCGTCGGGGGTCGTGGGCTTGCGCTGGTCATTGCGCAGGGTCGGCTGACGGAGGTTTTCGACCCGGTGCTGGCCACCATTGGCTCGGATCGCCTGGTGGGGATCCCCATCGTCGTCCTGATCGCCGTTGGCGTTGCGGTCGTGGTGGCGGTGCTCGTCACGCGTACGACGTTCGGGCGCTACGTCGTGGCAATCGGTGGCAACGCCGACGCGAGCTTCCTGGCCGGCGTCCCGCTGCGGCGCACGCTGCTGTCCGTCTATGTCCTCTCGGGCGTGCTCGCCGCACTGGCAGGTATCGTCCAGACCGCGCGGCTCAGCGCTTCGGATCCTTCGTTCGTGGGGAACCTCATCGAGTTGAGCGCCATCACGGCAGTGGTGGTCGGAGGGACGCCGCTGTCGGGAGGGCGGGTGCGGATCCTCGGGACGCTTGCCGGAGCGATGCTCATGCAGCTCATCGGCGCGACCCTGATCTCCCACAATCTGCCGGATTCGGCGACGCGCATGGTCCAGGCGGCCATCATTCTCGGTGCGGTCTTCATCCAGCGGCAGCGGACCCAGGCATGACGACCACCACTGGTGACGGCGACCCGGCGAGCATCGCGATCGCGGATCCGGACCAGGCAGAACGAGCCGCCAACCGGCGTGAACGCGTGGCCGCGGTCCTGCAGAGGGCCGGCGCATTCGTCGTGCTTGTGGTCGTCACCGTTCTTGCGTCGCTGATCTTCGGCACCAGGTTCGCGAGCGTCGACAACTTCCGCAACATCCTGGAGGCAAGCTCGTTCCTGGGACTCGTGGCCGTGGGCATGACGTTCGTCATCGTTGGCGGCGGAATCGACCTGTCAGTCGGGTCGCTGCTGGCCCTGGCGGCGGTGCTGGCAGCCTATGGATCGCAGTACGGCAGCCTGGTCGCGATCGCCCTGCCGCTCGGGGTCTGTGGTCTGATCGGGTTGATCAACGGGCTCCTCATCGCGCGGGCCCGGATGGCGGCCTTCATCGTGACGCTCGCGACGCTGCTCTTCGCGCGCGGCATGGCCTTCGCGGTCTCGAACGAGGGAAACACAATCTTCCACGTTCGCGAGGACCTGGCCGTTACGTGGCTCGGCCAGGGCTCCGTGGCTGGACTTCCCGTCCCGATCATCATCGCCGGCGTCGCGCTGCTGCTCGGCTGGGTCGTCCTGACGCGCACGCGCTACGGCATCGCGGTGACGGCGATCGGCAGCAGCGAGGACGCGGCACGCCTGATGGGACTCCCGATCGCCCGCGTCAAGACGGTCATGTACCTCGTCAGCGGATTGCTGGCAGGTCTCGCGGGGCTGCTGGTGGCGGCTCGGTCGGCGTCGGGCCAGTCGACCATCGGTGTCGGTTTCGAGCTCCAGGCAATCGCCGCGGTGGTCATCGGGGGAACGCTGCTGACCGGTGGATTCGGGTCCATGGCGGGGACGCTGGCGGGCGTGCTGCTGCTCAATGTCATCAACAACGTCATCAACCAGGTGGGCACGCTCAGCTCCTACTTCCAGCAGGTCGTGAGCGGCCTGTTCCTGGTCATCGTCGTGCTGGTGCAGCGTTACCTCAGCCGGGAGCAGCGACTGTGACCGCGCGGAGCGCCGCGAACGCGTCGACCAGCGCAGGGAGCTGGTAGCTCGCGTTCAGCCCCGAAGGGTTGGGCAGCACCCAGGCACGTGCCGAGCCGATCGCCTCAGCCTGCGGTCCCACGACCGCCTTCGGACGGCCGAACGCCGTGCGGAAGGCAGACACGCCGAGCACGGCCACGAAGCCTGGACGGAAGTGTTCGACGCGCAGCTGGAGCGCCCGCGCTCCGGCCACGAGCTCGTCCTTCGCCAACTCGCCGGCCGTCGCCGTCGCTCGTTCGACCAGGTTGGTGATGCCCAGGCCGGCCCGCAGGAGGAGCTCCTCTTCGTCAGGCGAGAGCACCCGATCCGTGAACCCCGCGAGGTGAAGGGTTCGCCAGAAGCGGTTGCCGGGCCGCGCGAAGTGGTGGCCGGTGGCGCCCGAGTACAGGCTCGGGTTGATGCCGCTGAACAGCACGTCCAAGCCAGGCGCGATCACGTCCGGCACGGACCGGCCGACTGCGGCGGCGACCTCTTCGCGGGTTGGCCGCCGCTCGCTCACGCCGTCGAGCGCAGGCTCTGACACGCACCGACCCTCGAACTGCAGGTTCTCCAGCCGCCCACAACCCGGGCATGCAGTACGACTAGATGTACTTCCCACACACGTTGTTGACAACTGAGAGCCACCGCTCAGGGTCTGGGGTGTCAAATCTCCATACCCGAGGGTGGCTCTCATGGCCAAGCATAGGCCGCGTCTCAACGTGTTCGGGCGGCAGCTCCTGGTGCACCG
>JBBRYO010000128.1:0-8321 GCA_038237595.1 Candidatus Limnocylindrales bacterium
CCGCGCGGTGGTACGACCGCCGTCGACGTCGCGGCCGGCAGCCAGTCCCGTGACGAAGGCGCCCTGGCCGGTCCAGGCTGTCCCGAGCTGGTAAGCGCCGGCCGCGGGGATTCCGCGCGCCCAGGCGCCCTTGGTGGCGGTATCGGTGCCGTCCGGGTTGACCTGCCAGCCTCGGTCCATCTCGAGGTCGTCGAAGAAGGGGCCGCAGTAGGCCGCCGCCTGCCCGATCGCGCGGTAGGGGCAGTCGGCCTGCTCGAGGAAGTACAGGAAGGCGTCGCGGTTGCGCTTCGTCTCGCGCGCCAGGACGCTCTCGGGCGGATAGAAGCGGTGGTTCGACGAATCGATGGCCTTGCTCGGGTACATCTCGACGGTGAACGAGAAGATGCGCTGGGTGCCGTACATCCAGTCGATCTGGTCCCCGTCCGTGATATACAGCTGGCTCGACTGCATCGGCGTGTAGCCATTGCGCATTGCCATGGCCCGCCCCAGCGCGACGAAGGCCTGGTGGTCGAGGGGTGTCATGTCCTTCGGAACGTTGGTGTACGTATGACCGTACGGCCAGAGGATCTCCTCGGCGGCCGAGTGCAGGGAGATGTGCTCGGTGATCTGCTGGCGGCCGTTCACGATGCGGCTGAGGACAAAGTCGCGCATCACCCTCGCCTCGGGGCTTGACCAGGCCCTGGGACCCCGGTAGGTCAGGTCGAACGGGTTCGAGCTCGACCCGCCGCAGCAGCCCCACTTGTACCCGTAGTTCCGGTTGATGTCCGTTCCGATGGCGGTCGAACCCGGCGTCGGCTGGCGGTTCTTGCGCCAGAGGCGGAAGGGTTGGCCGGTCAGGTCGTATTGGCCGCCGTCCGGGTTGACCATGAACACGATCCAGATCTCGCGGCTGTTGACGATGGCCGTGACGCGCTGCCCGAGCGGCGTGGACCCACCGTAGTTATTCGTCAGAACGTGCAGCAGGTAAAGCGTCATCTCGACCGTGATGTGCTCGCGCGCGTGGTGCAGCGAGTCGAAGAGCACCTCGGGCTCGTTCTCGTCCGTGGCCACGTTGTCGCTGATCTTGGCGGCCCAGATGACGCGACCGAGATAGCTCTTGCCGATGTCGAAGAGCCTCACGATTCCCGGATGCGCGGCCGCGACCTGGTGGATCTCGGTCACCATCTCGGGGTAGTTGTGGTAGTCGCTGTACTTGGGCGGGAAGTTGGCGACCTGTGCGGTGGCGCCGGCGCGGGCGGGCGTCGCGGCTGCGTCGGTTGCTCCGGAGCCGGCGGTCTGGCCGCCGAGGCCGTGGGCTGCGACTGGTTGGCCTGCCTGCGCCTGGTCCGCGGGCCGTGCCGCTGCCGCCTCGGCCGCCGCTGCCGCCGTGACCGCGGCTCGCCCGGGGCGCCGTGCCAGGTTGTGGGTCGAGGCGGCCGAGCCCGAGGCCGGGCCCGTTGTCGGCACCAGCAGCGCCACGATGACCAGGATCGAAAGGGCCACCCTGCGACAAGCCGTCGACATGCTTTGCCCTCCCACGAGCCTCGTTTGGAAGCCGATCGCGAGCGCGGGCCCGGCTGACCTACGTCCTTCGCGCCCAAGTGTGCACCCGACCCCGGAGGTCGGCACGCGACGCCAGAGCACCGGCGGCGGCCGCGCCACCCGACGCACCCGACCCCGGAGGTCGGCACGCGACGCTGCGGCGCCGACGGTTGGCCGCGCCACCCGACGCGGCCAACCTCCCGGGTTCGGTGCGACGCCCGGGACGTCCGGAATAGGTCCCGTGGGCATGGTATGTGCGGGTTATGGCCTTGAGCGCCGGGTCCAATGGCCACGAGATCGCGGCGCCGTTCGGATCCGTACCGAGCCACACTCACGCAGGGACAATGAGACCGGGCGAAGCCGCCTTTCCCGAGCCGTCGCCGCAGCGCTGGCGCATACCATGTGCCAGCGCCATATTCCGGGTTGATCCCGGCCGTTGACCGCCCCATCCGACGCGGCAGGTCCCGGGCTGAACCGGCCGCCGGACCGAGCCCCAACCGCCCGCCCGAGCGGCACCAGACCACCCCCAACCGCACCGCGAGCCGTCGAACCGTAACCTACCCACCCCGACTGCACACAACCGCACGGAACCGCACCGAGCCCCACTTGACAGCCGCGTATACTCCGCGACGTTCCCAGAGGCGGGTGAGGGAAGGAGTAGGAAATTGGGCGACGCTGCCCCGTTGGCCCGAGCGGGCCTGCGCGTGGCAGTCATCGAGGATGATCCGGCCCTGCGGCGCCGGATGAAGGGGATCCTCGGAGGCGCGGGATACGGAGTCTTCGCCGTCGCGAACGGTGAGGTCGGGCTTCGTGTCGTCCACGAGCACGAATCGGGACTTTTGCCTGCGGTCGAGTCGCCGGTCGGGCTGCTCGTGGACCGGGACATGCCTGTGGCGCCGAGGTCAGTCACCGCGGCCTGATGGCGCCGGGATCGAGGGCAGAGAGCAACACGCGGGTGGGACCCGGGCGCGCCAAGTTCCACCTGGTTCGTCTCATGCTCAAGGCCATCGCCGGCGCCTGCGTCCGGATCCGCATCGAAGGCGCGGAGCGCATCCCGGACGAGCCGTACATCATCTGCATCAACCATCCGAGCTGGCTGGACCCCATCGTCTTCGCAGCCAGCTGGCCCGACCGGCGCAGGCGCCTGTTCACCTTCGGGCCGCGCGAGCGCGACATGTCCATCGGTTGGCGCAACCACGTGATCACGTGGACCGGCCGCGGCGTCCCGTTCAAACCCGCGGGCGCCGATGTTCTCGACGCGACGAGGCGCGCGACCGCGGTGCTGCGCGACGGCGGCGTGCTGCTGGTGGCGGGGGAGGGGCGCCTGAGCGACTTCGAGTCGAAGGCGCGCCCGCTCGAGACCGGCGTCGCGCATTTCGCCCTGATCTCCGGCGCCGCCATCCTGCCAACGGCGGTCATCGGCACACGCTGGGTCCACCTCGGCGCCACGATCCGCCTCCGCATCGGCAGGCCCATCCGGGTCGGCGGCGTGCGGTCGAGCCGGGCCGGCGCCCGCGAGCTTACGGATCAGATCGAGGCACAGCTCGCCGAGCTGCTGGCGGGCGTGCGGGAATCGGAGCCGCCTGGGCGCTTCGGGCGCTGGCTCTCGGAGGCGTTCAACGATCGACCGTGGCTTACCGAGACACGGTCTGGCGAAGCCGGCGCCCCAGCTCCCCCGCGGGACCCGGACAATCCGCGCGAAGGCTGAGCCAATCCGCGTCAGGCGCGGGCCTCCGGCTTATCCACAACCTGCGCGATCGTGCGGAAATTCACCCTTGACGAGGCCCTCCCCAGCCGTTACTAATACGCGTTAGTGACGCGCGTTAGTTTTGCCGGGATGAGCTCGTCATCTGCGAGTTTGAGGCAGGAGGAGCGTGCGGGAGGAGGATCCGCTCGCGCATGTCCGGCAAGCGTCCAACCAGTGCGGATGTTGCTTCCGTGGCCGGTGTCTCGCGAACGACGGTGTCCTTCGTGCTGAACGGCCGGATGGACGTGAAGATCGCGCCGGCCACCCGGCGGCGCGTGATGGAGGCGGCCGTCGAGCTCGACTATCACCCGCACGTGCCGGCGCGGCAGCTGGCTGGCGGCACGAGCCAGACCCTCGGCCTCGTGCTGCGGCAGTCTCCCGAGCAGGTGGCCGGAGACGCGCTGCTGGCCGAGACGCTCCGCGGACTCTCCATCGCCGCGCGGGGCGCCAACAACCGCGTCCTGGTCGAGACCCTCGCGCCGGGCAACGGCAGCTACGCAGAGCTGATCCGCTCGGGGCGCACCGACGGGCTCGTCATCTCGGGTCCCCGCCTCGACGACCCGGATCTGGCCGACCTCGTGCGGGATGGCTTCCCCGTAGTGCTCCAGGGCTCGCTGCCCGGACTCGACGCCCCGAGCGTCGACGTCGACAACATCGCCGGCGCCCGCCTGGCCGTGGAGCACCTGGTGGAGCTCGGCCACCGGCGCATCGCCTGCATCACCAACGCGCCGGTCGTCTACACGGCCGCGGCGGAACGGCTCGCCGGCTACCGCCTGGCCCTGGCCGCTGCCGGGATCGCCTACGACCTGACGCTCTTCGAGGAAGGCGGGTTCGACGCCCCGAGTGGCCACCGCGCGATGGCGGCGATCCTCTCCCGCACTCTTCCCGACGCCGTGTTCGTGGCCAGCGACGTCGTCGCCCTCGGGGTGCTCGCCGCCCTGCGCTCGGCCGGCCACTCGGTGCCTGGCGACGTTTCCGTCGTCGCCTTCGACGACATCCCACTTGCGGCCTACGTGGATCCTCCGCTGACCACCGTCCGCCTGCCGGCTCGCGAGCTCGGCATCGCGGCTGGCATGGCCATCCTCGAACGTATCGCCGGACGACCCGTCGAACGGCGATCCCTCCTACCGACTGAGCTCATCGTGCGTGCCTCGACCGCTCCCCGAACGGGGAGTGGAGTGACGGCCAGGGAAAAGAGGGCGGTAGCGCCCTGACGATCGGCCCCGCGGTGAAAGTCGGGGACCGGAAAGGAGAGGAGCATGGGTCCAGATTCCATTCGGAGGTCGCAGTTCGGGGGCTTGCTGGTAACAGCTGTCCTCGCTGTGACGGCCTGTACGTCGGGAAGTGGTTCCTCGAACCCTCCTGCGTCCCAGCCCGCAGCGTCTCAACCGGCGGCGTCCCAGCCCGCAGCGTCCCAGCCGGCGGCGTCCCAGCCCGCGGCGTCTCAGCCCGCGGCGTCTCAGCCCGCGGCGTCTCAGCCGGCGGCGTCGACTCAGCCGAGCGTCGTCGCAGGCGAGACCCCGGCACCGGTAACTCCCGCCCCGATCGCGTGCACGGCGGCGCCAGTGACGGGCCTCACCAACATCGGTGGCAAGGTCACCGTCATCGGCACGTGGACGGGGTCCGAGCAGGACTCCTTCATGTGCATGGTCAAGCCGTTCATGGACGCGACCGGCATCCAGGTCGAGTACACGGGCACGCGCGATCTCACCAACATCCTGCAGACCGGTATCTCGGCCGGCAACCTGCCAGACGTGGCGGGCCTCCCGGGTCCGGGCGTCATGGCGGACTTCGCATCGCAGCCGGGCGGCCTCAAACCACTCGACACGGTCATCGATGTCGCCAAGTACAAGGCCGATTCTCCACCTGGCTACGTCGAGAAGGGCGCGGTCAGCGGCAAGCAGATCGGTGTCATCATCAAGGCCTCGGTGAAGGGTCTCATCTGGTTCGACCCCAAGGTCTACAAGGGCGGCGTACCGACCAGCTGGGATGACCTCAACACCAAGGCCAAGGCCGCTCTCACGAGCCTGCCCGGCACGAAGGAGTGGTGCGTCGGCCTCGAGAGTGGAGCGGCAAGCGGCTGGCCCGGCTCGGACTGGCTGGAGGATATCGTCCTGCGACAGGACGGCGCTGACTTCTACAACACCTGGGCGTCCGGCAAGGCCAAGTGGAACGGCCCCGAGCTCCAGGCCGCATTCAAGACCTTCGGCTCCGTCGTATCGGCGGACAACGTTTACGGCGGCCCTACGACCGTCAACGCGACCAACTTCGGTGATGGCGGAAACCAGCTCTTCACCACACCCCCCGGTTGCCTGTTCCACCACCAGGCGAGCTTCATCACTGACTTCTTCATCAAGCAGGGACACGCCCAGCCGGGCGACTACGACTTCTTCCCGTTCCCGGACATCAACACCCAGTTCACGGGTGCGATCGAGGGCGGCGGCGACCTGTTCGGGATGTTCAACGACACCCCGCAGGCCGAGGCACTCATCAAGTACCTGATCACCCCCGAAGCCCAGCAGATCTGGGTGGCGCGCGGTGGCGCAATTTCCGGTAGCAAGAGCGTCCCGACGTCGGCCTATCCGGACGACTTCTCCAAGCGTTCGGCGGAAGCCCTCAACGCTGCCAAGGCATTCGTCTTCGATGCCTCTGACCTGATGCCGAGCGCCCTCGGAACAGCCTTCCTCAAGGGTATCGTGGACTTCACGCAGGATCAGACCAAACTGGATTCGATCCTCACCAATCTCGATACGGTTCAGGGCGGCGGCTGACCGCCGTCGCGTATCAACGGTCGGGGCGGATCTCCGCCCCGACCACTCAATGGTTTCGGAGGGCCCATGGATCCGAAGCTCATCCAGTTCGCAATTGTCCTGGTCTTTGTCCCGGCCGCGGTCATCGGGTACATCCTGCTCATCGAGCGGGTGCTGGCATTCGTGCCCCCGAAGCGTCAACCGAGTGTGCGGCCGTGGTTGTGGCTGGCGCCCGCATTCCTGTTTCTTACCATCTTCCTGATTTACCCGATGGTTCAGACGTTGATCCGCAGCCTTTCGGACAAGCTCGGCACCAACTTCGTGGGCCTCCTCAACTACCAGTACATCTTCACCAACGGCGACAGCCTCTCGTCGCTGAAGAACAGCGTGATCTGGCTGGTACTGCTCACGATCCTCGCCGTTGGTAGCGGACTGCTCGTCGCGATCCTGTTTGATCGCGTACGTTACGAATCCCTGGCGAAGTCGCTGGTTTTCATGCCGCTTGCCATCAGTTTCGTGGGAGCGGGCGTGATCTGGAAGTTCATGTTCGATTACAAGCCGGCAGGCGCGACACAGATCGGCACCCTCAACGCCGCCGCCACCGGCCTTGGATTCGATCCGGTCGCCTGGCTCCAGAACGCGCCAGCCAACACGATCGCGCTGATCATCGTCGCGACGTGGATCTGGACCGGCTTCTGCATGGTCATCCTCTCCGGGGCGCTCAAGGGCATCAGTACCGAGCTTCTGGAGGCTGCGCGCGTGGACGGTGCGACGGAACTCCAGGTGTTCCGGACCATCACCTTTCCGCTGCTGCTTCCCACGATTGCGGTCGTTTCGACAACGATGATCATCACGGCCCTGAAGGCGTTCGACATCGTGTATGTGATGACCGGAGGGAACTTTGACACGAACATCGTTGCGCTCAGGATGTATCAGCAGCTTTCGACGGGCGACACGGGACGCGCCGCCGCCCTGGCCGTGGTGCTGCTCGCATTGACGCTGCCCGTGATGGTCTACAACGTCCGCAGGTTTCGCGAGCAGGAGGCTCAGAGATGACGACGGCTGCTCAGACCGCCACGATCACAGCCGTATCGAAGCGCCGATTCCCCAAGCCGGGGAAGATGGTGCTCCATACCGTCATCGCCGTCATTCTGTTCATCTGGCTGCTCCCCACGGTCGGCATGCTCGTGAATTCCCTTCGGCCTGCTGCAGCGGTGAGCAGCACCGGCTGGTGGACCGTGTTCTCCAACCCACAGATCACCATCGAGAACTACCAGCACGTGCTGAACCAGAATGGAATCGCATCCGCCTTCGTGAACAGCCTCCTGATCACGTTTCCGTCGGTGGTCATCTCGGTCGCGGTGGCCGCCTTCGCCGCCTACGCGTTCGCCTGGATGAACTTCCGGGGCAGGGAGGTTCTGTTCATCCTGGTCGTCGCACTCCTCGTGGTGCCGTTGCAGTCCACCCTGGTTCCGGTCCTACGATTGTTCAGGGACCTCGGGGTTGCCAATACGCCGCTCGGACCCTTCCTGGGTGTCTGGCTGGCCCATACAGGCTACGGTCTCCCGTTCGCCGTGTACCTCTTGAGGAACTACATGGGCGGGCTGCCAAAGGAGGTCATGGAGTCGGCAGACATCGACGGCGCGGGCACCGCCGTGAAGTTCTTCCGGCTGGTGGTACCGATGTCGGTTCCGGCCCTCGCGTCCCTGGTGATCTTCCAGTTCTTGTTCATCTGGAACGATCTCCTGGTTGCCTTGGTCTACCTGGGCGCGGGGAACAATGCAAATCTCCCGTTGACCGTGATCCTCGCCAACCTCGGCACTTCGCTCGGCGGCGACTGGCAGTACCTCATGGCGGCCGCGTTCATCTCGATGGCCCTGCCGCTCATCGTCTTCTTCGCGCTCCAGCGCTACTTCGTGCGCGGCATCACCGGAGGTGCCGTCAAGGGCTGAGCCGGGTCGGTACCTCCCCGCCGACCCGGCCACCGCCCAGTCGAAAGGCATCCGCGATCTGCCGGAGGCCGGCGCGTCGCGTCATCGCGTAGCGCGCCTGCCACGCCTGCTTCCTAGCTCCGCCAGGCTCACCACCGCGACGGTGAACGGGTTCGACGTCAGGCACGTCCAGGACGGTGCCGCGGTCGGCGAGCTTGGCAACCGGCGCAAGCTCTGCGGCTCACCGGCCGATCTCGTGTTGGAGCTCGCGCAGCCGCGCGTCGCTGATGCCGAGGTGGTGCGCGACCTCGTGGTGAAGCGTGTCCTCGACCGCCACGGCCAGTGCGTCGGGGTCGCGGAAGCGCTGCTCGA
>JBBRYO010000129.1:0-8269 GCA_038237595.1 Candidatus Limnocylindrales bacterium
CGGGCGTTGCGGCAATCGCGTTCAGGACCAGGGCGGCGGGATCCGTCGACACGGGCGGCGGAACGAGAAAGCCCGGAAGGGAGAACCCTGCCACCGCGAACGCGGCCAACAGGAGGAGCGCAACGGTGGCTGCAAGGACAGCTGGCCTCCGCGCGAGCGATCCGCCTCCAGTGCTGGGTTGCCCGGTCCGCGGCAGGCCGGGTGCCGTGCCCATCGTCCGGGTCGACTCTTCCGCGACTGCGCGGGCGGCGGCGGACGCGCCCGCGGCACCCGCGCCAGCGGCACCCGCGCCAGCGGCACCCGCGCCAGCGGCGCCCGCGCCAGCGGCAACGACGCCCGCGGCAGCTGCGGCCGCAGCAGCTGCGCTTGCGACACCTGCGCCCGCGGGCACCCACAGGGCGGCGGGATCCATCGTCGCGAGAGCGAGGTTCAAGTGGGCAGCCAGCTCGCCGGCCGTCGGTCGGGCGGCCGCAGGGCCCAGGGCGCTCGCAAGGGCGGCGTCCATGCCCTCCCCGAGTCCCGGCCGGATCCCCGAAACCGGCCGTGCCGGAGCGGCCTGCGCCTCGACGAGCTCTGCAATCGTGCCGGCTGGGTAGGGCAGGGAACCCGTGAGGGCGCGATAGGCGAGGGCAGCGAGGGCATAGACGTCGGAGGCAGCCGTTGCGGGCTCGCCGCGAATGACCTCCGGCGCGAGATAGCCCAGCGTCCCGGCGACCACGCCCGGAACGGTCGCTTCCCCGGTCCGATCCTCACGTACCAATCCGAAGTCGGCGAGCTGCGCCATGCCACCCTCGGAGAGGAGCACGTTGCCGGGCTTCACGTCGCGGTGCACCAGGCTCCGCGCGTGCAGGAGATCGAGCGCCTTCGCCACCTGCGCCACGATCGCGGCCGTGTCGGTGGGGGAGAGCGTGCCGAACCGCAGGAGCCGCTTCTCGAGGGTCTCGCCTTCGACGAGCTCCATCACGTAGAACGGCTCGCTGCGCTCGTCGCCCACGTCGAAGACGGTCACCAGGTTGGGGTGGCTCACCGCGCCGAGGTGGCGCGCCTCAGCCTCGAAGCGGCGCGCGACGTCCGGTTCGGCGGCGAGGTTCGAAGCCAGGACCTTGACTGCCACGCGGCGGTGGAGACGCATGTCCCATGCCCGGAAGACCGTGGACATGGCTCCACTCCCGACGACCGCATCGAGGCGATAGCGGCCCATCAGCAATGTGCCGACGTTTGCCATTACGCCCCGATCCTGCCCCTGGCGGCCCGACAGACGGCGCAGCACGGCTGCCGGGAGCATTACAACCGCGCACTAGCCCGACCGGGTACGCTCCGGGGCGTGTTCGCCACGCTTGCGGCCCTGTACCCCCCGACTCCAGGCAGCGGCGGCCTGGCCGACGTGCTTTCGGATCAGCTCGAGGCGGGCCTCGGGATGCTCGGCACGGGCAGGGTCGTCGACGCCGTTGCCGAGCGGGGCGAAGCGGTCGATTCGTGGCGATTGGCGGACGCGATCGTGCGCGGCCTGGTTGCGGAGAGCCATCTCGAGCCGCCGGTCGTCAAGGTCTGCGTCGTCGGTCCGTACACGATCGGCCGCGGCGTGGATGCGGAGCTCTTCGTCGGCCGGGCACGGCGCGACGTCACTCTCGAGGCGGCGGAGCTGCTCAATCTCGAGCTGCTCGGCCTGTTCGAGGCAGGGGCCGTGGTTGTCCAGGTCCAGGAGGACGCACTGACGTTTGTGGACGCCGGCGACGAGCGTACCCTCGTCGCCGATGCGTTCGGCCGTCTGCTCGAGGGTGTGTCCGGGCACGTCTCGCTGGCGATCACGGGTGGCAACGCCGACCAGGTCGGCTCCGGGCTTCTGTTCGACCCGCCGTTCGCCAGCTATCTCTTCGACCTGATCGCCGGGCCTGACAACTGGCGCCTGATCGCGGAGGCGCCGCACGACCGCGGCATCATCTGCGGCGTCGCGGACACGCGCACGACGGCTCCCGATGCCGAGGCGGTCATGATCTGGGCCGCCCGCTACGCGGCGTCACTCGGCGGGCGCGGCCCCGAGCGCATCGGTCTCGCGCCGGCGGCCGGACTGGAGGCACTCCCCAGGGACGTGGCACGCGCCAAGCTCGCAGCACTCGCCGAGGCCGCGCGCAAGGCCGTGCTCCCTGACGAGCAGCTGATGCACGAGATCGACCCGCGCGCCATCGATGCGCGCAGCGCCGCGCTCGGCCGTTTCGAGAAGCGCGCGAAGACGGCGGTTCGAGGCAAGCGTGGAGCGCGCGGGCGGCGCGTGAAGTGATCGCGCCTCGCCTTGCTCGCACCCTTGTCGTGGTCGTGATCCTGATTGCGATCACCGCCGCGGCCTTCCTGTTCGTGCAGGTCGACAGCGCTTCGCACTCGGTCAGCGACACCCTCTACGGTTGGGTGCCGCTCGCCTCGCTCATCGCCACCGCCGGCGCGGTCATCGTCTTCGCGGTCGGCAGGGCGGCGCGACGGGGACGGGCCACGCACCATGACTGACGCGCTGCGACCCGCCGTTGCGGGCGCACTCGCCGCCTGGGCGACTCGCGTCCGCGCCGATCGGGAGCAGGTCGAACTCTCCCGCGAGGTCGCCGATCCGGCCGACTTCTACGCCCCCGTGGCGCAGCATTTCCGCCAGGATCCACGACGCACGAACGACGCGACGCTGGACGCGCTCCGCGCCATGTGCCGGTCCGACGAGACATGGCTGGACATCGGCGCGGGAGGCGGCAGCTACGCCCTGCCGATCGCGCTGCTCACCCGAGAGGTCGTGTGCGTGGAGCCGTCCGTGGGCATGGTCGAAGTCCTGCGGCGGGGGATGCTCGAGCACGGCATCGGCAACATCCGGATCGTCGAAGGCAGTTGGCCGCTGACCGGGTTCGAAGAGCGCGCCGACGTCTCGCTGATGGCGCACATCGGCTATGACATCGAGGAGATCGGTCCGTTTCTCGAAGCGATGGAGGCTGCCACGCGGCGGAGATGCGTTGCGGTACTGGGGGCGGGAGCCATGACCACGTCCGCGACCCTCTTCTGGGGCCCGGTTCACGGCGAGCCGAGGGTGGCGCTCCCCGCCTTCCCCGAGCTCTTGACCCTGCTCCTTGCGCGGGGCCGGCTGCCTGAGCTCCAGCTCGTCGACCGGGAGCCAACCACCTTCGACTCGCTCGATGAGGTTCTGGCGGCGGCCCGTCGCCAGCTCTGGGTGCGCCCGGACTCGGCGAAGGGCATCAACCTCCGACGTCTCGTGCACGAGGCCGCCAGCGCTCGCGACGGCCGCTGGGCCCTCGACTGGAACGCCACGAAGATCGGGATTGTGACCTGGGAACCAGCCGCGGCCTGACCGGGGAACCCGCCGCGTCCTGAGCCGAAAAAAACTTCGTACAGACACTTGACAAGCGCAACAACTACGCCAACGTCTGGAACCAGCTGCCGATGGGCAGCTTCTTCTTCAACAGCATCACCGTCGGCATCGCGGTCACGCTCCTCAACGTGCTGGTCGCCGCACTTGCGGCGTATCCGCTGGCGAGGATGTCGTTCCGCGGCCGCGAGGCGATCTTCTATCTGCTGCTCGGGACGATCATCGTGGCCGGCTCCGTCGGTATGCTCATCCGGTGAGCCTGCGCGAAGAGATCGGTCAGCAACCCGAGGTCGCCCGCCGGTTGCTCGCGGAGCAGCTGGGCGCCATCGAGACCATTGCCGCGTCCATCGCCGCCCGCCCCATCGAGGGCATCATGATGGCGGCGCGCGGCACGTCCGACCATGCGGCGATCTACGCCCAGTACCTCTTCGGCGCCTTCCACCGGCTGCCGGTGGCTCTGGCCGCCCCGGCGCTCGTATCGGTCTACGGCAGGGCGCCACGCCTCGAGGGCTGGCTCACGATCGGCATCTCGCAGTCCGGCAAGTCGCCGGACGTGGTGGGTATGATCGCGGCGGCCCGAACGCAGGGTGGCCGCACGATCGCCATCACCAACGAACCGGACTCGGACCTCGCGCGGGCGGCGGAGTTCTCCATCGACGTGTCGGCGGGTCCCGAGCGGGCGGTCGCCGCGACCAAGACGTACACCGGGGAGCTGCTGGCCGTGGCCGCGCTCGCGTCGGCGTACTGGCCGCGGGACGGGCAGCCGGAGACACGCGGCGGGGCACCAGATCCGTCGCTGGCCGCTGACGCGCCACCGACGGGAGAGCCCCTCGGCGGGTCGCGCGACGCGCGGATGGCCGCGCTCGCCCAGGTGCCGGGTGCTCTCGATGAGGTACTCGGCGCCGAGCCTGACGCCGAGCGGATCGCCGGCGAGCGGCGCGACATGGACCAGTGCATCGTCCTCGGCCGCGGCTTCGAGTACGCGACGGCCCGCGAGTGGGCACTCAAGCTCAAGGAGCTGGCGCAGGTCGGCGCCGATCCCTACTCCCCGCCCGACTTCGAGCACGGACCCCTGGCGCTCGTCGAGCCCGGCTACCCGGTGCTGGCCGTTGCACCGTCCGGCCACGCAGCACCCGACGTCGACGCATTGCTGGCCCGCCTGCGCACCGACTTCGATGTCGACCTGGTCGTCATCTCGGACGACCCGCAGACGCGCAGGCTCGGCCGCGCATCCATGGTTCTGCCCTCGGGCATCGCCGAGTGGCTCACGCCGATCGTCTCGATCGTGCCCGCGCAGCTCTTTGCCTACCACCTGACACGTGCCAAAGGTCTCTCGACCGAGACGCCACGCTGGATCACGAAGGTGACGCTCACGCGGTAGGCCCGCGGCCGCCGTCTATCCCACGGTTTGGCCGGGCTGCGGCGCGACGACCTTCACGTTACCGAGGCCTCGCGCCCCGAGCTCGGCTTGAAGCTGGTCCGGCGTTCCGGCGAGGATCGGGAACGTGCCGTAATGAATCGGCACGACCGTCCGGACGCCGAGCAACTGCACGGCCTTGGCGGCCGACCGCGGATCCATCGTGTAGCGCCCACCGATCGGCAGGAACGCGACGTCGGGGTGGTGCAGCTCCGCGATGAGCGCCATGTCGCCGAAGACGTCCGTGTCGCCGGCGAAGTAGATCCGCCGTGCGTTCTCCAGCTCCACGACAAAGCCGGCCGGTTCCCCAAGGTGCAGCGGCACGCCCCCCTCCGGGTTCCAGTCGCCCGCGGAATGGTCTGCGTGGACCATCGTGACGCCAACACCGGCCGCCTCGACGGTGCCGCCCTTGTTCATGCCCAGTGCCTGGTCCTGGCCGCCCGGGAGGCGACGCGCCAGCCACAGGCTCATCTCGTAGATGCACGGCCAGACCGGCCGCAGGCGGCTCGCCAGCGCGACGGCATCGCCGAGGTGGTCCCCATGCCCATGGCTGACCAGCAGCAGGTCGCAGGCCTGGACCTGGTCCGCGGATTTCGGCGAGAGCGGGTTGCCGAACCAGGGATCGAACAGGACCCGTTTGCCCCCCGGTGTCTCGACTTCCACGCAGGCGTGCCCGTACCACGTGAACCGGAACCCGAGATCGTCCGCCATTCCGCGACCTCCTCTTCGTTCATTCGATCTCGGCCATCGTAGACGGACCTGCGTTTGCCGGCCTTCGCGTTCCCATCGGGCGGATGAACCGCGGACTCGGTTCCGAAACAGGCAACGCTTTGCTCTGGAAAACGGGCCGCGAGGTCGCGTGCGAGTGGACAACCGGGAGGCGAGCACGGCGGGACCCGGAATCGCGGGAACGGCCAACGATTGGGTCCGCAACGTCGGAGCCACCTCCAGGCCCATCGGGTCTGCCATCCCTGACCCGACCGTTACCTGGCCATGCAGGTCCCGCTCGTCGTTCGACGAGCGGGACTTTGTCGTTCTCCGAGGCTGATCGCGGCCCCTCGCGCAGGGCACCTATCCTTGCCGACATGTCGCGCGCCTGGTTTCGGATCTTCGATGGCGTGTATCGTGTTCTCGGCTGGGCGGATCCTGTGATGCGCTCGGCCCACCACGCGTACGGCATCGGCAACTTCGTGGAGCTGCGAGTTCCGGGACGACGGACGGGCCGGCCCACCAGCACGCTGCTTGGCCTGTTGCGAACGGACGGCCAGATCTACCTCGGTCACCCCAACGGCGACTGCACCTGGACCCGCAACCTCGAGGCCGCCGGGGGAGGGGAGCTCGTCCTGCGTGGATTGCCGCCGGTCGAGATCCGGGCGGTTCGCCTGACTGCCGGTCCCGAGCGCAACGCCGTCATCCGATCGACCGGCCAGCACCCGTTTCCGGGGAACGCCATATATCGCCTGGGGCGCCGGCACGTCCTGGCCGTCGGCACCTACTTCCGCCTGGAGCCGCTGGTCAGCCCGGCCTGATGGAGCTGCTCCATTCCGTCGTCGGCCCGATCTCGACGAACCTGTGGGTGCTGGGCGACGAGGCGAGCCGCGAGGCCCTCGCGATCGACACTGCCACGCCGTCTGTGGCGTGGCTGACAGAAACGCTCGCAGAGCGTGGCTGGACGCTCAAATTCGTCGTCAGCTCGCACCGTCACTGGGACCACATCGGGGACAACGCGGCTGTGGTCGACGCGACCGGGGCCACGCTGGCCGCGCACATCGCCGACCGGCACGGGCTCGAGAACCCGGAGCCGCTCTTCGCGCCGTTCGACATCCCACCGAGCATCCCGGCGCTCGACCTGGCCGAGCACGACGTCATCCGCTTCGGCGAGATCCGCCTCGAGGTGCTCCATACGCCCGGTCACACCGAGGGCTCGATCTGCCTTCTGGCGAACGACCAGCGGTTGCTCTTCACCGGCGACACGCTCTTCCGGGGTGGCCTCGGCCGCGTCGACCTGCCCGGCGCCTCGCCCGAGGCGATGGTCGAATCGCTCGCCCGACTCTCGACGCTCGAGACCGACCTGCGCGTCTTTCCCGGCCACGGACCGGACTCGACGATCGAGCGCGAAAAGCCCTGGCTCGAAATGGTTGCGCGGGAGCACCGTCTGCCGTTCTGATGACGTGCAGTGACTTCGTAGCACGGGAGTACACGCTGCCATGACGCAGTCGCGGGGAAGGGTCTTCAGACTCAGCTGAGGTCCCAGTCCTTGCGCCAGGCCGAGCCCCGCTGGTCGATCTGGAAGCCGTTCGACTCGTAGAGGTGGAGTGCCGCGTTGGGGTTCTCGGCGTCGACGCCGAGCTGGGCGGAGGTCATGCCCCGGTCGCGGAGCAGCAGGAGGCTCTTCGAGATGAGCGCGCGTGCGATGCCGCGCCTGCGCCACTCGCGGCGCGTGAAGACGGAATCGAGCAAGCCGCGCCGGTAGCCGTGCAGCTCGTTCTCGCGCGGATCGATCCTGTTGATGACTGCGGCTGCGATCTCGTCGCCGTCCCATGCAACCAGGAATAGGCTCCGATCGAATTTCTCGTCGCCGGTCCAGCGTGCGAAGGCATTTTCGGATGCATCGATGCCGCCGAAGTGGTCGCGGAAGGCCTCGTTGTCGGCCAGGAAGAGCGGCCACAGCTGGTTGATCTCGACCGGGCGCATTTCCAGGCCCTCCGGCAGCGGCACGTCCTCGACGTTCTCGAGGTCAGGTCGCACCATCAGGAAGAAGGCGCGGTGGCGGCGGTAGCCCTCGGAGGTCAACAGCACGGCGTTGCCGGGGTTGGCGTCCTCCGTGAACGACGAGAGGTAGCTCGCGCCGCCAAACGGGTGCGCGAGCGCGATCTCGCGCAGGTGACGCTCGTTGTGGTGGAGCATCGAGCGCCCGAGACCGTGGCGGCGCCAGTCGGGATGGACGAAGCCGAAGGCCCAGTAGGCGCGGTCGCCGTCGTTCTGATCCTGCCACTCGACGCGGGCGTAGGCGACCGCCGTGCCGTCAACTTCGGCGACGATGACGTCCTTCGCAGGGTCGCTGTTGGTCAGGTTGGCGTAGTCGTGCCGCATCCCCTCCACGGTCGAGACCTCCGGGTCCTCGTCGGCGCGCCTCGCCGCATTGGCCAGATCGACGAGGGCGGCGAGATCAGCCTCGCCTCGCCAATGACGGAAGCGCAGGCCGACGATGACCGGAGCGTCCGGCAGCACGATGGTGCCGTCGGCGTGCTCGATGGAGCGCGGCTGCGTTGAAACCTCGCTGGTCATGAGGAGACCCCTGCCGAAATGGGGGCCCGGGCCCAACTTCGGAACGTCGTGAAGCCCTCGAACCCGAGGCGCGCGTACAGGGATCGGGCCGTCTCGCTCGGTTGGAGGACGGAGGGGATCGAGGGATCGGCGCTGACCGCGGCCCAGGTCATGGCGGCGGCATAGCCGCGGCGCCGAGCCTCCGGCAGCGTCGAAACGCCGTAGACGCC
>JBBRYO010000130.1:0-7939 GCA_038237595.1 Candidatus Limnocylindrales bacterium
CGCCCAGCGCTATCTCCCGGACCTCGACTCCAGCCCCGAGGCGAGCAAGCGCATGCTCGAGATCAACCAGGCCTACGACGTCCTCAAGAACGCCGAGCAGCGGGCCCGCTACGACGCGGAGCTGGCGCGCCGGCGCGACCGCCGCAACGTCGACCGGTTCGTCAGGCGTCCAACCGACTACGCCGCCAGCGGTGACGCGACCTCGTTCGGTGAGGCCGGTGCGCCGCGCGGGCCCGCCGTCGGCAGCCTCATCGACTTCGGCCGCTACAAGAGCTGGAGGCTGGGACAGATCGCCAACTTCGACTCCGACTTCCTCGAGTGGTTCGAGCGCTCACCCGCCGGACGCCAGTACCGTACGGAGATCGAGCAGCTCCGAGCGACCGCCAGGAAGCGATAGCCCCAACGGCCGGGCGCGCCGAAGAAAGGTCACCAGGTGGCTTTGGCCTGCCGCATGTTGATGCTCTCGAGGATCCCCAGGCCGAGACAGATGCTGATCAGTGACGCCCCGCCGTGCGTTATGAACGGCAGCGGGATGCCGGTGATCGGCATGATCCCCAGCACCATGCCCACGTTGACCAGCAGCTGGAACAGCAGGACCGACGCGATCGCCCCTGCGAACACGAGGCCGAACGGGTCCCTGGACCGCCAGCCCACCAACAGCACCCGCCAGACGAGGGCCGCGAACAGCAGCAGCACCAGCAGGCCGCCGATGAAGCCCAGCTGCTCGCCCAGGGACGCGTAGACCATATCGGTGGCCTGCACGGGCAGGTACTGGTCGCCAGTCGTGCCGTTCGTGAGCCCCTTGCCGAAAAGGCCGCCCGAACCGACGGCGATCTGCGACTGCTGGAGCTGATACCCCGCGCCCTGGATGTCCGCGGCGGACGGGTCGAGGAAGCTGATCAGGCGCAGCTTCTGGTAATCCTGGAGCACGTAGTTCCAGAGCACCGGGATGCTGGCCAGGATGATCCCGATCCCGACGCTCAGCCAGCGCAGGCTTGCCCCGCCGACGAACAGGGCCCCGAAGACGATGGCGCCGAAGACCAGCGACGTGCCCAGGTCCGGCTGGATCAGCACCAGTACCAGCGGCGGCGCCGCGATGATGCCGGCGCCGATGATCGTCCAGAGGTTGCCGAGCTTGTCGTTGCGTGAGGCCAGGTAGTTGGCGAGCACCACCGCCATCAGGATCTTGGCGATCTCCGAGAACTGGAACTGGAGCCCGAAGATGCTGACCCAGCGCGACACGCCACCGATGCCGGTGCCGAGCGCAAGGGTGGCGATGAGCAGGCCCAGATTCGCGAGGTAGACCGGCCAGGCGAGGGTCTTCAGCCAGCGGTAGTCGACGGCCGTCGCCACGGTGAAGGCCATGATCCCGAGCGACAGCCACATCAGCGCGCGGGTGAAGATCGAGCCGGCCTGGAGGGGTGCATCGGCGCTATTGGCGTAGGCCATCAGCAGCCCGATGATGGTCAGCGCGAGCGCATAGAAGGCCAGCTGGAAGTCGAACACACTCCAGGCATTCGAGACCGCCTTGGGCGTCAGCGCGCCGAGACGTGCAGGTTGGAGCCGGAGCGTACCCATCAGCCCGGCACCGAGGGCACGGTGCCGTCAGTTGCCATAGAAGTTGTCCCGCACAAGAAGTGAGTTGATGCGCAGGTCGACGCTGGTGTGATAGTAAAGCTGGAGGAAGTACTTCGCGATCTCGGTTGCCGCGTTTCCTCGCGTTCGCGAGTCGTAGGCGAAGGCCAGGAAGGCCAGCTGGCTGTCGGTGCTCTTAACCGCTTCGAAGCCATTCGGATCACCCGGGTTCTTGGTCGCGTCCTTTGGCGTGAAGCCCGCGAACCACGAGTGGAATGGCAGGCGCCCGCGACTGTCGCGAATGCCGAACTCGGCGGTGCCGGACTTGCCCGCGGAGACGACGGGCAGGTCCACCAGGTTGTAGGTGTGGCGCACCACCTCGACGTTGCGGGCCGCCACGCGCATCACGCGGAGCACATCCGGACTGATCGCGATGTGGCGGATGACCTGCGGCGTGTAGTTCTGCACGACGGTTCCGTTCGCGGCCAGGATGCGGTGCACCAGCTGCGGCCGGTAGAGCGTGCCACCGTTGGCGAGCGCGCTGTACGCGTTGATGAGCTGGAGCGGGGTGACCGCGTCATAACCCTGGCCGATCCCCGCCTGGTACACCTCGCCGGGGTAGATCGGCTGGTTGAAGACGCGTTCCTTCCAGGCGTTGCTGGGAATGATTCCGGTGGCCTCACCCGGCAGGTCGATGCCCGTCTTCTCGCCGAACCCCCACTGGTGGGCGAAGTACGCCAGTCGATCGATCCCCAGGCGTCCCGCCACCTGGTAGAAGAAGGTGTCGGAGGAGTGGGCGAACCCGTCGTAGATCGTCAGCGGACCGAATCCGGCGCGGTTCCAGTCGTAGTAGCGATAGCGCCCGATCGAGAGGTAGGCGTGGGTCATCAGGCGCGTCTGGGGCGTGATCTTGCCGTCCTGGAGACCGCCTGAGCCGGTCACCAGCTTGAAGGTCGAGCCCGGCGGGTACTGCTCGTTGATCGCGAAGTTGAGGAGCGGCCGGTTGGGGTCGGTCAGCAGCTTCTTGTAGGCGGCGTTGCTGATGCCACCGGCAAACAGGTTGTCGTCATAGTTCGGGAGAGAGACCATCGCGAGGATCTCGCCCGTCTGGGGGTTCTCGACAATGAAGACGCCGCGCTTCAGGCCGGCGAGCTTCATGGCCCAGCGCAGTGCCTTCTCGGCCATGCGCTGGATTTCTCCGTCGATGGTCAGCTCGAGCGAATTGCCGGGGGTGGCCGGCTGGACGGTTCGCAGCACCCGCACGATGCGGCCCTGCCCGTCGCGCTCGACCTCCTCGCTACCGTACTGCCCGCGCAGCTCCGACTCGAAGGTGGCCTCCAGCCCGGCCTTGCCGATCACGTCGTCGTTGAGGTAGCCAGAATCCCTGAGGCGGGAATAGTCGTCGGCCGAGATCGACCCCGTAAACCCGAGGATATGGCCGAACGTGCTCCCGTAGAGGTAGTCGCGGCGAGCCTCCACGTCGACATAGACACCCGGCAGCTGGAGGTGGGCCTCGGCCAGCACGCGCGCGGTCTCGGTGGGGATGTCCGAGGCGACGCGCACCAGGTCGAAGCGCGATCCGGCGTTCCTGTCGAGTGCCTGGTAAATGTCCGAGGCGGGCACGTGGATCAGCTGCGCAAGGCGCGTCACGACGTCGTCACGCTGGGTGAACGGCAGGTCCGCCGGCCGGATCTTGACTGCGAAGGTCGGGATGTTGTCGACGAGCTGGCGGCCCTTACGGTCGTAGATCAGGCCGCGGGTCGTGCGAATCGGCTCGAGCGAGGTGCGCTGCGACTGCGACAGGTCGGTGAAGTAGCTGCCGCGGGCCACCTGGAGGTCGAACAGGCGCACACCGAGCGCGACGACCACCAGGACGATGACAACGCCGAAGATGATGAAGCGTGGCAGCAGGCGGCGCCTCGGCGAGGGATCGCGACGCAGGGAACCAGTCATGCGCTCACCAGTCCGTCCGCTCGGCGGGGCCGAAGCGCAGGTAAAGCGCCCGGACTCCCCAGGCCGCAGCGGCCGCGAGGACCGCGTTGAGAACGGCACGTAGGGCAAGTGATGCGACCGGCACCGAGATGAGGCCGACGCCGAACGTCAGCGCGAGGAGCACCAGCAGGAGGGCCTGGTAGAGGAAGGTCAGCGCGAAGACGGCGATGACGACGGTCAGGATGCGGGGCGGGCTCGACACCCGGGCGATGAGCAGGGCCACACCGGTCACGATCAGAAGGGTGAGCGTGGTGGAGCCTGCTGCGCGGTTCCCGGGTGTGAGCATATCGAGCATGAATCCCCCGAGAAAGGCCCAGATCAGGCCGTCTTCCACACCCAGCAACATCGCTGATACGAGCGTGAGCACCAGGACGAGATCAGGGTTGACACCGGCAACCTGCAGTTCTGGAAATACGCTGGTCTCGACGATCGCCGCGATGACGGCGCCGACAGCTGCGATGAGGACAGTCATGCCAAGGTGCCTGCCTCTGGTCCCGCAAACCGGCGGCCCTGCTGCCGGACCGGGGATCGCGCGATCAGCACCACCTCAGCGGCGAGTATACCCAACGCTTATCCGCCCTCCCCGATCCGCGAATCGAAGCGTCGCAGGCCGTAGGTCGCCTTCATCCGCTCGTACCTGGCGTGAGCCCGCCCGCTGTGGGCGGCGGTGAAGTAGCGATCGAGGAGCGGCACGACCTCGTCCCGGAGGTATGGGCCACGGGCCATCCACTGGAAGTAGCGCCGGCCCGCATGGTCGTACGGGCCGTACAGTCGCCCGCCCGGGACGTGCTCCATCAGCCAGGCGAAGACCGCCGCATGATCGGTGTGCATCCGCAGCGTGATCTGCGGTTGCCGTGCATCCCCGCCGAAGTGGCCCTCTCCGACCATCAGGCCCACGAAGAACCCCGCATCGAGCTCCGGGATCTGCCTGCCGCCGACCCTGAGGAGCGGCGCCTCGTCTTCAGCCATGCGCCTGTTGTCCCTTCGACGTGCCTCGGCTGCAATGCCGACCGTGCGGTGGCGAGGCTCTGCCCAGCCCAAACGTTGCTGTTTCACCGTAAGGTAACACGTGCAACAATCCGGTTTCCTGGGGCAAGTAAGCCGGAGTAGAGAGGGCGTCGCTAGCCTTGCACACCTGGATCGGACGACCGCTCCGACAGGCGGAACGGGGCCGATTCCGGTAGAATTGGGCCACGTGGAAGCAAACCGGCAAGGCACCTGAGTGGGCGAAGTCATCGCCTGCGCGAACCAGAAAGGCGGAGTCGGCAAGACCACGACCGTGATCAGTCTCGCGTCCTACCTGGCCCTCGATGGGCAGCGAGTGCTGGTGGTGGATCTCGACCCGCAGGGCAACGCCACCAGCGGGGTAGGTCTTGATAGACAGCTCATCGACAGGTCCGTCTACGACGCCCTCGTGGGCGGTACCGGGATCACCGACCTCATCCAGCCCACGCTCGTGGACGGGTTCTCGATCATCCCGTCTTCGCGAGACCTTGTCGGCGTCGAGGTCGAGCTCGTTCCCCTCGCGGGGCGGGAACGCCGGCTTGCCACCGTACTCAGCCCCGTCGCCGAGGAGTTCGACTACGTGCTCCTCGACTGCCCACCGTCCCTCGGACTGCTCACCATCAACGCACTGACCGCCGCGGACAGCGTGCTGGTTCCGATCCAGTGCGAGTACTACGCCCTGGAGGGCCTTGGCCAACTCATGTCCACGATCGATCTCGTGCGCGAGCACCTGAACACGCACCTGCGCCTGAAGGGCGTGGTGCTCACGATGTTCGACGGCCGTACCACCCTGTCGGCGGACGTGTCCGCCGAGGTTCGGCGTCACCTTGGCGAGCGGGTGTTCGACTCAGTCATCCCGCGCAGCGTCCGCCTGGCGGAAGCCCCGAGCTACGGTCGCCCGATCCCGCTGTATAGCCCTGCGTCGCGTGGCGCCCAGGCCTATGGCGATCTCGCCACCGAGATCCTTCGCCGCGACGGACGTCAGGCGCTGCCCGGCGGCTCAGCAGCGCCGGCTGGCGGCCAGCACTGGGCAACCGTCTCGTGACGCTCGCGGCACGACGTACGAGCGGCGGGCTTGGCCGAGGCCTCGAGGCGCTCATCCCCTCCGGACCCACAGACGATCGCGCCCATGAGATCCCGCTCGATCAGATTTCGCACAACCCGTACCAACCTCGCCACCGGTTCGAGCAGGACGAGCTCGAGCAGCTTGCTTCCAGCGTCGCGCAGCACGGCGTGCTCCAGCCGATCCTGGTGAGCCCGATTGAGGGCGGCTACCAGCTCATTGCGGGCGAGCGACGCCTGCGGGCAGCCCAGATGTCGGGCCTCGACCGCATTCCGGCCGTCGTGCGCAGCGCGGACCAGCAGCAACAGCTCGAATTTGCCCTCGTCGAGAACATCCAGCGTGCCGACCTGAACGCAATGGACGAAGCGCGGGCATTCCGCCAGCTCATCGACGAGTTTGGGCTGACCCAGGAAGAGGTCGCGACACGCATCGGCCGCTCTCGTCCTGCCGTCGCCAACACGCTCCGGCTCCTCGACGTCTCCCCCGTTCTCCAGGCCGCGGTAGAGGAGGGACAGGTCACCGAGGGCCACGCTCGCGCGATCGCCGGTCTCTCCGGTCATTCGACCCAGGAGGAAGTGCTCGCCACGGTCATCGCGCGGGGCATGTCGGTCCGGGAAACGGAGCGGCTTGTCCGTGGGCTCCGTGACCAGGCTGGGGCAACCGGGGAAGCCGCTTTCCAATCAAAGACCACCGACCCCGACTTGGAGCGTATCGAGGCCGGGTTGCGTACGGCACTCGCCACCAAGGTCACGCTGACGCCCGCACAGCGTGGAGGGAAAATCACCATCACCTATTACGACGCCGACGATCTCGCACGGCTGTACGAACGCCTCGCGGGAGGGGACCAGTGACCGTGCCGACCGCCCGCCGGGGCAGCCAGCCGCCCGAGGACCCGGGAACCACGCCCCGACGCGGCTCGGGGTCTCGTGCGGCCACGACAAACACATACACCGCGGAGAGCATCCAGGTCCTCGAAGGCCTGGAGGCCGTGCGGCGGCGCCCGGGCATGTTCATCGGGTCCACCGACGTTCGAGGCCTGCACCACCTCGTCTGGGAAGTCGTCGACAACTCGATCGACGAGGCCATGGCCGGCCACGCGACCCGGATCGAGGTCACCATCCGGCCGGACGGCAGCATCCACAACGTCGATGACGGCCGCGGAGTCCCGGTCGGCCGCCAGAAGCAGACCGGCAAGGATGCCCTGGAGGTCGTGCACACCGTCCTCCATGCCGGCGGCAAGTTCGGCGGCGGCGGGTACAAGGTCTCGGGCGGACTTCACGGTGTCGGCGTCAGCGTCGTGAACGCGCTATCTGAGTGGTTGCACGTGGAATCGGCGCGAGACGGCCAGATCTGGGGCCAGGACTACGTTCGGGGCGCCGCCGTCGAGCCGGTTCGGGCACTTGGACCGGCCAACGGACGGCGTGGCACCACCACATCATTCTTGCCTGATGCACAGGTTTTCGAGACGATCGAGTTCAACTTCGACACGATCGCCCAGCGCCTGCGCGAGTCCGCCTACCTCAACAAGGGCCTCTGGATCCGCCTCGTGGACGAGCGCACGAGCCCCCCTCGGGAGAAGAACTTCCACTTCGAGGGAGGCCTTGTCAGCTTCGTCCGCCACCTGAACAAGGACAAGGATCCGCTTCATGCGAAGCCGATCGCGATCGAGCGGCGCGATGGAGCCACGACAATCGAGGTCGCGATCCAGTACAACGACAGTTTTTCGGAGACAGTCCTTGCCTTTGCTAACAATATCAACACGGTCGACGGTGGTTCGCACGTCACCGGGTTCCGGGCGGCGCTGACCAGCTCGCTCAACGACTGGGCCCGCCGCCAGGGCATCCTGAAGGACTCGACCTCCAACCTCTCCGGAGACGATGTGCGTGAGGGCCTCACGGCCGTCATCAGCGTCAAGCTGACCGAGCCCCAGTTCGAAGGCCAGACGAAGGCCAAGCTCGGCAATCCCGAGGTCAAGGGCCAGGTGCAGGCCGCCGTGACCGAGGGCGTCGGCCAGTGGCTCGACGAGAACCCTGGCGATGGGCGCCGCATCATCGAGAAGTCCCTGACCGCGGCTCGTGCTCGCGAGGCTGCCCGCAAGGCGCGCGACCTCGTCATCCGCAAGAGCGCGCTCGAGGGATCGGCGTTGCCCGGCAAGCTCGCCGACTGCCAGGAGCGCGAACCCGAGCGCAGCGAGCTCTACATCGTCGAGGGCGACTCGGCCGGCGGCTCGGCGAAGCAAGGCCGCGACCGGCGCTTCCAGGCCATCCTCCCCATGTTCGGCAAGATGCTCAACGTCGAAAAGGC
>JBBRYO010000131.1:0-7915 GCA_038237595.1 Candidatus Limnocylindrales bacterium
GCCCGCGTGCGCGGCGAGGCGTACACGCCGCACGCCCGCCAGCGCGGCTCGCGAAAGCGCTCGAACAGGACCACCTCGTGACCGGCCGCCGAGAGGCGCGTCGCGATGGCAGCGCCGGCGGGTCCGCCTCCGACGACGGCGACCTCCACGGTCCGCTCAGTGGGTCGCATCGGCGGCATCGGCGGCACAAGCCGCATCGGCGGCATCGGTGGCCGGCTCGTCCGGCGGCTTCGCGTGCACGAACGCCATCGCGTAGCGGTGGCCGGCGAATCCATGCAGGCGAGCCACCTCGATCAGGCCGGCCCGGGCGGCCAGCTGGGCGACCTGGGCAGGCCGATACGCGCGCCGCACCGAGAGGGGACCGTCGTGGCGCGTATACGTGTTGCGCGTGAAGAGGTGGCCCAGCAGCCACGCGCCGAGCCACTTGAGCCAGCCTCGATCGAGGTCGTTGACGATGATGCCGGTGCGGCTGACGCGTGCCATCTCGGCGATGAAGCGGGCCGCCTCGTCGGGCTCCAGGTGGTGCACAACCATCGAGGTATGGGCGATGTCGAAGGAGCGTGCCTCGAACGGCAGCCGCTCGCCGCGCGCGATGTTGAGATGAAGGTCGGCGCGTTCGCCGATCCGTTCGTAGGCGTAGTCGAGGATCTCGTCGCGCGAGTCGACTGCCACGACGTTGAGACGGACGCCGTTGGCACCGGCCCAGGCGATGAGCGCCTCCGGGATGTCCGCAGCGCCCGTGCCCACGTCGAGGAAGCGCACCGGCTCAGCGCGGCCCGCAACCTGGCCCACCCGGTAGTGAGCGTGGAACCCGGTGATGAGCGCGACCAGTGCCCGCCGCGAGAGTGCCACGCCGCCGAGCAGCCGGTTGACCCGCTCCAGGTCGCGCAGGTTGCCGGCCAGCACCTCGCGGTCCAGCGGACCGTCGAGCAACTCGGGCGTGTGTGCGGCTCGCTTCATGGTCGGCAGCGTACCGGCATCGGGCTCCGTGGGGCGCGCCGTGGGTCGCTGCGCGGATGGGCGGCAGATGGGCGCGCTATGGTTCGTCGCGATGCGGCGAGTCTCAGGCCTTCGAGCAAGACGCTCCGTCCGGTGCGGCCCGGTCCTCAGTGCTGCACTCCTCGTGCTTGCCCTCGTCGGATCCGTGGCGGTCCACGCGCTCGGGGCCCTGTCCGCGGCTTCGACGCGGGTGCTTGCCGGCTCGGAGGCGGCGGGCGAGGCAGCTGACACGCGCGGAGCCGAACTGGGGACCGCTTCGACACAGCTGTTGCCGTGGCTTGCGGCAGCGATCGTGCTCGTGGGAATGGTCCTGGTCCTTCGCCGCAGGGGAGGCGCTGCCCGGGCGTTCGCTCGATGGATCGTCGTCGCCATCCCTGCTGCGTTCCTGCTTCAGGAGCTCGCCGAACGCATGCTCGGCGTCGAGAGCTTCCCATTCGGAGCCCATGCCGAGCCCGACGTGCTCCTGGCCATCGTCGGACAGGTCCCGTTCGTGCTGCTGGCACTCGCGCTCGTCCATGCCCTGCGGGCCGTGGTGCGAACCATGGTTCGATCGCTTGCGCGTCCGGCCACGCGGCCGGCTCCCCGGCCCTCGATCCGGTCGCTGCCGCGGTTCGACACTCTCAGCACGCACCGCCCTGTCATCGACGGTCATCCACAGCGAGGACCACCGCTGCCGCACGTGAGGTCCGCCGTCGCCGCCTGAGGCGACAGACCGGCGGTCAGCGGGGCATCGGGTACCGGCGACGTGGCGGCGTGCCACCGCGTCCGCCTGTGCCCCTGCCCGCACGTGCACAACGGAGGCATTCATGCGAAGGACATCTGCGCGAGCGTGGCGTGCGCTCGCGATCCTGCTCGTACTCTCGCCGGCGATCTTCGGCGCCGGAGCCTGGATCGAACGCGGCAGCCACGCCACCGAGACGCAGGGCTCGACCCAGGAGCTTCCCGGCCACGTCGATCCGACGACGGCCCCATCGACGGGCGCGAGTCCCGCCGCAGAGGCCGGAGGTGAGAACGGGGGAGGCGAGCCCGGATCTGGCGACGAGCTCCCAGCTTCGGCGACCCTGGCGGTCCGCGGCTCCGGTGACGAACACCCTGGTCCGGAGGCTACGGCGGCGCGCGAACCCGCTGGCGGGGTGGCCGTTCCAACTGCAAGCCCCGGTCCAGCAATGGCGGCAGCCTCGACTGGTGGCGACGAAGGCTTCTTCGGTATCGATCCGGAGGCCGCGTGGCTGATCGTCGCCGCCGTCGTTGCCACGCTCGTCCTTGCTGCCGGCGCCCTCGTCTGGCGTCGGCGAATCCTGGCGCTCGCGATCCTCTTATTTGCAGGCGCGTTCGCGCTGATGGACGTTCGCGAGGTGCTTCACCAAATCGGTGAGGGCCGGACCATCCTGATCGTTCTGGCAGCCGTCCTGGTGGTGATCCACGTGGTCATCGCGGGCCTGGCGGCTCGACAGCTGGTGTCGGAGAGGTTGGACGTGTCGGCCACCTGAGGGCAGCCCGCCTGTCTCCCGAGGCCCGGTTCCCCTTGAGCCGGACCTCGGGATCATTTCTCGGTAACAGGTGACCGAATGGTCACTAAGGACCCGGTTCGATGGCGAGCAGCCGGGTGTACTCTCACTCGTATGGCATCAACTCGCCGCCGTGGCCACCCGTCAGATTCGGCCGCCCTGACGCCGCGGGGCCGCTCCGAGACGGTCGGGCGCGGCACCGACAGCCCCTCGAGCTGGGGCCTCGGCGACGGCCAGCAGGTTCCCTGGGAGTACGCCCCGGCCCCCGAGTCGCGCGAAATCGTCCATCTCCAGGCGCGCTACGGGCTGTTCGTGGGTGGCAAGGAGATCGCGCCCCGCAGCGGCCAGTGGTTCACCACGATCGATCCCGCAACCGAGGAGCCGCTCGCCGAGATCGCCCGCGCGAATGTCGATGACGTGGACCATGCAGTCGGCACGGCCCGCCGCGCCTTCAAGCGCAACTGGGGCGAGCTTCCGGGTCGTGAGCGTGCCAAGTACCTCTTCCGCATCGCACGCATCCTCCAAGAGCGCAGTCGCGAGTTCGCGGTGCTGGAAACGATCAACAACGGCAAGCCCATCAAGGAGACGCGCGACGTCGACGTGCCGCTGGCCGCGGCGCATTTCTGGTACTACGCGGGCTGGGCGGACAAGCTCGAGTACGCGTTCCCCGGCCGAAACCCGCAGCCGCTCGGCGTCGCGGCGCAGGTCATCCCGTGGAACTTCCCGCTGCTGATGCTGGCGTGGAAGATCGCGCCCGCTCTCGCGGCCGGCAACACCGTTGTCCTGAAACCGGCCAGCTCCACGCCGCTCACCGCGCTGCTCTTTGCCGACGTGTGCCGCCAGGCGGACCTGCCGACCGGCGTCGTCAACATCATCACCGGCCCCGGTGAGATCGGCCTTGCCCTGGTCAAGCACCCTGACGTCGACAAGGTGGCCTTCACCGGCTCGACCGCCGTCGGCAAGGAGATCGCCCGTGCCATCGCCGGGAGCGACAAGGCGATCACGCTCGAGCTCGGCGGCAAGGCAGCCAACATCGTGTTCGACGACGCGCCGATCGACCAGGCCATCGAAGGCGTCGTCAACGGCATCTTCTTCAACCAGGGTGAGGTGTGCTGCGCCGGGAGCCGGCTGCTCGTCCAGGAATCGATCGTGGATACCTTCGTAGAACGACTGAAGGACAGGCTGTCGACACTCCGCGTGGGCGATCCGCTGGACAAGAACACCGACGTCGGCGCGATCAACAACGCAGCGCAGCTGGCCAGGATCGAGGAGCTCATCGAGGTCGGACAGGCCGAGGGCGCCGAGATGTACCAGCCTTCCTGCGAGCTGCCTGCGCGCGGCTTCTTTGTGCGGCCGACTCTGTTCACGAACGTCGCGCAGTCGAGCCGCATCGCCCAGGAGGAGATCTTCGGGCCGGTGCTCTCCGTGCTCACGTTCCGCACGCCGGACGAGGCGGTCGAGAAGGCGAACAACACGCCCTACGGCCTCTCGGCGGGCGTCTGGACGGACAAGGGGTCGCGGATCCTGGCCATGGTGCAGCGCCTCCGAGCCGGCGTCGTGTGGGCGAACACGTTCAACCGCTTCGATCCCACCAGCCCGTTCGGCGGCTACAAGGAATCCGGCTTCGGTCGCGAGGGCGGCCTCCAGGGCATGCTCGCCTACCTCAACCTCGGGGAGGGGCACTGAAGATGGCCGAGGCAACGCGAGAAGGACCCCTCTCGATCCCCGACCACGGCGCCGTGCTCATCGAGGCGCTGCCGGCCAGCGCATGGCGTACTTCGACCCAGGGCAGGGCCCACTCACAGCGGAAGATCGGCGTGGCCGACCCGCACATCCAGCACCTCGACCCGGAACAGGGCCCCGGACAGCAGCACACCCGCGGGCGGGCGCAGCATTGGACTTCAACGCCACAACAGGGCGCCGGATGGGACGTGTCCGGCCGCCGCACCGGCCCGTTCCACCAATCGAGCCGTGCCGCTCATGATGAGGCGTGCTCCGATCTCCCCGGCGCGCGACCGCTCGGCGACCGGCAGCGCCTCCATGGGACCCCAAACCCACCCGCCTGGCCTCGCGGTGTTGACTTGAAGTCCAATGTCGCCCGGTAACGCCGCGAACCGCCCCCAGCCCGGAGTCCCCGTCGAGGTGCGCATCGCGGTGCGCAAGACGTACAAGCTGTACATCGGAGGGGAGTTCCCGCGCTCGGAGTCGGGTCGCTCATATGTCGTCCGCGGCGCGGATGGGACGCCGCTCGCCAATGCAGTGCGGGGCTCCCGCAAGGATCTCCGCGACGCCGTCCGGGCTGCACGCGCGGCCGTTGCCGGCTGGAGCGGCAAGACCGCCATGAACCGCGGCCAGGTCCTTTACCGCGTGGCCGAGCTCATGGAGGGCCGGCGCGACCAGTTCGAGGCGGAAGTCGCATCCGCGGAAGGCCTCGGGACCGCGGGCGCACGCGAGCAGCTCGACCGTTCGATCGATCGGCTCGTCTGGTATGCGGGCTGGGCCGACAAGATCGCCCAGCTGCTCGGCACCGTGAACCCGGTCGCCGCCAGCTACTTCAACTTCACGATCCCCGAGTCGACCGGGGTCGTCGGCATCGTCGCGCCGGAAGCCTCTTCCCTGCTGGGGCTCGTGTCGCGCCTGACCCCGGCCGTCGTCAGCGGCAACACCGCGGTCGTGCTCACGTCCGAGACGCGGCCGCTCCCCGCCGTGACGCTCGGCGAGGTCCTTGCCACGAGCGACGTGCCCGGCGGGGTGATCAACCTCATCAGCGGCCTGCGCAGCGAGCTCGTCCCCTGGTTGGCCGCGCACATGGACGTCAATGCCCTCGATACCTGGGGCGTGCCGCTCGATCTGCGCGCGGCCACCGAAGAATCCGCCGTCGAGAACGTCAAGCGCCTCGCCAAGCCCCCGCGCGGCGACCCGGAACGCTTCGACTGGCTCGACGATTCACGTGCCCAGCGTCTCGAATGGATCGCCGCGTTCGTCGAAATGAAGACGGTCTGGCATCCGATCGGGGTCTGACGCACCTCAAGGAGATCAGCTGCCGGCCGGCGTCGCGGTGACGGCGAACCTGAGAAAGTGCGCCGCGCCGTCTCCAGCGTTGACCACCTGTACCGAGGCCCCCGGTTGGACCAACGTCGACCCGCTCGGACCGATCTGGGTTGGCGACCCGCCAGGCGGCTGCACCGCGATCCGTCCGTCGAGCACGAAGAGCGTCGTGGCTCCGGCCGACCCGATTTCCGTTGCGCCCGTTCCTGGCGCGACCGTGACCAGATCGAGAGTCTCCATGTACGGGCCCGCCGCAAGCGAGCCGATGTCGGGCGACTCGTACTTCCGCGAGGCGGTCGGAAGTGGCATCGGAGATCCCCGGCCGGTTGCCGAACGAACAGAGATGAACAGCCAGTCATTCGCCCACGGATCCAATGTCCCGAGGGCGCCAACAGTGATCAGCAAGACGAGCCCGGCCGGAAGGATGAGCCCGCCGCGGCCACCCCGCCGAAAGCCGATCAGGCACACCAACACGGCGAGCACGACGATCAGGAGCGCGATAGCGGCGCTCGCGAGCCGATCATCGGCATTGAGGTGTGAGTGCGGCTGGCCTGCGCCAATGAACCCAGCCTCGCCAGGAGGGACCTGGATGGTCTGGCCGGCGACGAAGGCGATCGTCGCGACGCCCTTGAGCGAGTAGGCGATGCCGGAGTAGGGGTGGACATGCGCCCCCAATGTTGCTCCGCGCCCCTGTGAGAGCTCGAGGATGCTGACGAAGTCCGGCCCTTTCGGGAGGGTCTGGAGCGGTTGTGTGGCGATCGTCTGGGTACCCGTGGCGGATGGACGGCTCGGCGTGGCACTGAGGCGAGTCACGGCAAAGGCGATGACCGCGAGCGTGACGATCGCAACGACGGGGCCGAGCACGAGCACGAGACGTGCTCTCGTCGCGCCGGATCCTCCGCTCGCTGATGCGTCGAGTGCCGGGGCTGATTGATCACCGTGCCGCGAGCTCGCGGTTGCCCCGAGCACGGCCCCGAACACCAGCCACGCAACGAGGGCGGCGATCGGAGCCGCGACCCCGAGTTGGAGCATCATGAATGACCCTTGCATTGGGTCTGGCGGAGTCAGTGCCGCTGGGGTCGTGGTCGTTGGCGCGGGAGAAATGAGCCCGAGGATCGGCATCACGACGGCCCCGGCAAGGAGCCACCCGATGGCTCCGTAGACGAGGCCCGATGCTATGCTCGGCCGGATTCGGCCTCGATCGGCGGCCACCCAGTAGAGAAGCACGGCGGAGGCCAGCCCGATGAGCAAGAGGGCCCAGCCGAGCCAGAATCCGGGGTCTTCCCCGGGCACCAGGACCCGGTTCAACATTGCGGCCGTGGCCAAGGTCGGGAAACCCAGCGCCGGGCAGATCGTCAACCAGCCGAGCCAGGCCAGCGCAGCGGCAAATGCGCCCAGTACCCTCACCACCGACCCATCTTGGGGCGCCGCGTCAAACGGCGCTCCTGACGTGGTTCCCATGGGTCGGCGCTGGCACGGAATCCTGACCGGCGAGTCGCCGATGGCCATCGGCCAACGGCTCGGCCGTCGGGCCTTCTCCCTCGTCCCCAGTCACCGCCGCTGCAAGTTCTGCAATGCCCCATTCCGGGGGCTCTACGCAGGCATCTTCACGATGCTCGGTTACACGCCGTCGCGAAAGAACCCGAGCATCTGCGAGCGCTGCATCGAGCGGGCGCCGGAAGGCGGTGCGCTCGTCCCGGTCAGCGTGCTGTTCGCCGACGTGAGGGGCTATACGTCTCTCGCGGAGCAGCTGTCCAGCGTCGAGACTACCGGGCTTCTCCATCGCTTCTACGGGGCCGCTTCCAGTGCGCTTCTTGCCCACGACGCGATCCTTGGCCAGATCGCCGGGGATGAGGTCATGGCGATCTTCGTGCCTGGACTTGCCGGCTCTCACTTCGCCCAACAGGCGGTCGAGGCCGCTGGAGCACTCTTGCGGGGGATCGGATACGGGACGCCCGGAGGCAGCTGGCTGGAGGTCGGGGTCGGGATCTGCACCGGCGAGGAGTACGTCGGCAATGTCGGCGGGGGTGGCTTCAAGGACTTCACCGCCATCGGCGACGTGACGAACACGGCCGCCCGGCTACAGGCTTCGGCCGCCGGAGGAGAGGTTCTGATGTGCGCCGCCACCTACGAGACCGTTTCGAGAACGTACCCGCTCGCCGAACCCGGGCTCCTTCAGCTCAAGGGAAAGCAGTCGTCGGTACAGAGCTACCGGATCCGCATCGCATGAACCGTCGGCCGGGAACCTAGCCGGGGAGCGCGGCGAACCGCTCGGCGCGGACCGCGGACTCGCCGGTGTCGTCGTGGCGGAAGAAGACATAGGCGTCCAGGCCATCGTTCAGGAACGGCGCGAGGCGCGC
>JBBRYO010000132.1:0-7851 GCA_038237595.1 Candidatus Limnocylindrales bacterium
GGAAAGACCAGCGGGTTGTCAGTGGCGCTGTTGATCTCGATCTCGACGACGCGGCGCGCGTAGTCGAAGGCATCGCGGCTCGCGCCATGGACCTGCGGCACGCAGCGCAGCGAGTAGGGGTCCTGGACCTTGTGGGCCGCGCCGTGGTGAGCCTGCTGGAGGGCGGAGTCGCGCAGCAGGTGCCGCAGCTCGGCGGCAACACGCCCCTGGCCGGGGTGCGGCCGCGCGGCATGGTACGCGGCCGCGAACGCCACGTCCGTTCCCAGCAGCGCCTCCACCGACATCGCGGCAATCACGCTGGCGGTCGCCGCCAAGCGTTGCGCATCGAGGACCAGCAGAGACCCGACGGCGCTCATCTGCTGCGTGCCGTTGAGCAGCGCCAGACCCTCCTTCGCTTCCAGGTGGAGCGGCTCGAACCCGGCACGTGCCAGCGCTGCGGCGCCGGCCATCCGTTCCCCGCCGATCTCCGCCTCGCCGCGGCCGATCAGGGGAGCGGCCAGGTGAGCCAGGGGCGCGAGATCCCCCGACGCGCCGACCGATCCCTTCTCCGGCACGATCGGGTGCAGGCCGACCCGCAGGAAGTCGATCAGCCGCTCCACGATGTCCGGGCGGCAACCGCTTTGGCCGCGCGCAAGAGTATTGGCGCGCAGCAACAGCATGGCCCGTACCGTCTCTCGGTCGTGCGGTGGCCCGACGCCGACCGCGTGGCTGATCAGCAGGTTCTCCTGGAGCCGGCGAGCGTCGTTCGGGTCGATGCGGACTGTCGCGAGGTCCCCGAACCCGGTGGTCACGCCGTAGACCGCCTCGCCGCGCTCGACAAGGCGCTCGATGACGGCACGGCTGGCGGCCATCGCAGTGCGAGCCTCGGGCGCGAGGGTGGCCTCCGTGCCGTGCCGCGCGACCGACTCCACTGCCTCGAGCGTCAGGTCCTGGCCATTCAAAGCGAGCAGGTTGAGCATGGCATGCTCCTATGACAAGCCGCCGCAAGGGCCCGAACTCGACGGGGCTCGGACGCCTCCATCGCGCCGCATCCGTCAGAGACTTCGTCGGTGATGGCGAGGCCACAGTGCGCGGATCTCCAGTGTGCGTGGCGCCTTCTGTGCAACGATGCGCGGAGCTCCTCCCATGACGCTTGCGGGGACGACATGGGCTGGGCGTCCGCGATGCGCTCCCTATCGAGCCGCTGAAAGTTAGGTGGGTTCAGGCGAGTATGAGATAGTCGCGAGTCGTTCTCCTGTGCTGTAGTCAAGTATCACCGTTGTGAAACCCGGTCGCGGTGTCAAGCATTGGGATCCATCAGGTGGGCAAATTGTGTAGAGTGACTGAAAGAAAACCGCCCACACTTGTTGATCAGGCTCCACAGGACTGCTATCCCTCAGCATGGGATTTTGATAGACGTCCGCGAAACGCCCATGGGCGGCCGACACAAACTCTGAGTCCGACGTCACGTTCTGGCGGGAAATCTGGATGGCTTGCTCTTCGGAAATACCGTAGCCGGTATCGCGAGGGGAGGGCGTCTGGGACTCCGACGCCGCCCTCGGTTGCACCAGGTGACTCGACGGTGCCGGGGACAAGGGCTCAATACTTGGAAATGCCGATCGCACTTCGGAAGGGGCAACGCTCGTGGAACCGTAAGCGCACGCGCTCAGCATGACCGCAAGGAAAGCAATCTGGATCACCGCAACTCGCGGGGCGCTGGGCGAAGGATCCGAAGCTTTTGGGCGGATCATCTGAGCTCCCTCAGTCTTCGTTTTGGTTAACATGGATAGGGACAGGTTTTGAATGACCAATAGTTATTGATTGGACCGAGGTCAAGGGGTTGCGAATCCGAAGTGGAAACGTTGCCCGTCCAAAGATGCCAAGTTGTGTCGTAAATCTCAATTCCGTAGGCTGAGTCAAAGCAATCAGTGCCGTTGCACCCGAACCTGCCCTTCGCCAATGGTGAGTCCGCTTGCCACTCGGTCTTGGCGCCAGCAATACCATCGGGTGTTGACAGGTGGCCGACGAAAAACGGAGTTGCTCCGCTCGAGCCCTTCTTGTACCCATAGGTGTAGAAATTCCAGATGGCATTGTTGCAATGAACAAGACCGTCGTCGTCGCCCGTCCATTTGAGTGAATAGAAGTAGTTGGCGGACGGAGGCGCTCCAATGTCGAGAGCGACATAGTCCCCACATGGATCCCTGTTTTCGTAATACATGTGAGGCTCATCTCGGGAGGTGCCACCCGCGAAGCTGCCCTGATAGGTGCCAGTTTGCGCCCACTGAGCGCAACTGCCGGCAGCGCAGAGGTTGATCCAGGTAGCCCACAGGCCGGTTGAGACATGGTCGGATGTGTATTGGTGAAGATAGCCGCGTATGCCGACGTGATTGTGGTCGTCGGTCGATTGATAGCCAGCGTACTGGGGGTTTGCTCCCTCGGCGGTGACCGACGCAGACAGCGCGAAGACAAGGGCCACCAGACCCGCCATGCTGACGCGACACACAGACCCTCCTTCGCCGTACTCCGGGTCCTTTGGTCGACTGAGACAGTCTACGTACGGGCACAAGGCAACGATTCCCAACGTGTCGTTGCCAACGACTGGATCCCGTTGGCACCCATGTCGTCCCCACTTGGGAGCGTGCCGCGGCAGCCTCATCCGCTCTTCCTCCTCCCCTCGGTGTCGGTCGGACGTGTCGGTGTCGGTCGGACGTGCATAGACCCTGGATGGTTCCGGCGACTTCGAAGAAGTTGCGGACCACGTCGAAGCCTGGAGTCCGTTCGGGGCGAGACGTACCCAAGGGCTTGGGCAGAACCGGCTCATACGGATCAGTCCCAGGTGATCCCCACATGGCCCCGGATATGACCAAGGTCGTTGGCGAGCAGCAGCAGGGCGCCGCTGCCGTAGTCACTGCCGAAGCGCAGCACGGTCAGGTTCGCCCAGTCCTGGCGAAAGCGCCGGCGATAGTCGCGCAGCGGGACACCCAGGCACGCGGCCAGCAGGACGCGGTTCAGCGTGCTGTGCGCGACGACCAGGACGCGGTGATCCTCTGCCGCGCTCTCGAGCCCCTTCTCCCACTCGACGAGCGATTCGATGAACGACCGAGCCCGTCGCGCGACGTCTGACCCGCTTTCACCGCCCGGGATCGCGAAGCTCGCCGGGTCCGTCTCCCACATCTGCCTCGCCGGGCCCCAGCGGGCCTCGAGCTCTTCGTGGGTGTGGCCTTCCCAGTCGCCGTAGTCGGCTTCCTTCAGTCGGTCGTCGGTCTCGGTCGTGTCGTTCGGGCGGGCCAGCGTGGCGGTCTCCAAGGCGCGCTTCAGCGGGCTCGAGATCACGCGCTCCACCGTGATCCCGTCGAGGCGGCTGCGCAACGCGAGTGCCGCCGCGCGCCCTTTTTCGGAAAGCGGCACGTCGATCCGCTGCCCGAGGTATTGCTCGGGCTCCGACCGTTCGGTGTGGCCGTGTCGCGTCAGCAGGACGGTGAGCATCCCGGCGAGTTTACGTGTCCGCCCTCCGGCCAGGGAGGAGCCTCAGTGCAGCAGGGTCGTGTACCAGCGCGCCGCCCATCCGTCGGGGCTGCCGCTCCTGGCGATGTGGATCCAGGTCCGTCCATCGGCATCCCTGACGCGGTCGAGCACGGTGACGACGTCGCCGTAACGGAGGAAACCGAGCGGAGCCTGGTCGATACCAGGATGGGCCCGGACATAGAGCGCCGACGCGATCACGCGGCGGTGGATCACGTGGTGAGGCGGCCCACCGCCGCCTCCGTTGCCGGTGCCGTCGCCAGTGCCCGCGCCCGATGGGCTAGTGAAGCAGCGTTTCGGGATGGTCCGTCGGCCGTCGGCGGTCGCGGCGCGCTGCGCCATGGAGAGGATCCCGTCCACGTATCGATTGGCTGTGTCTGACCACTGGGTGCGGTCGCGGCCGGTCGCGCCCGTCAACCACCAGTAGAGGACCCGGTCCCAGCGCTTCAGCCAGACTGCCAGGGCCTGGAGCTTGGCCGATGCCACCTGTTCCTGGTTGGCTGCGGTCGGCTTTGCGCGTCCGCGACCGAGATATGTCCTGGCCCAGCTCGTCCAGTTCGCGGGCATGATCTGGTACTTGCCGTAGGCACCGGAGACCGAGTTCCGGAGGTGGTAGCGGCCGCCGGATTCCCAGCACCCGAGGCCCAGCTTGAGCCGATCCAGGGTCACGCTGCCATTGCCAGGGCCGCTTCCCGCCGCGGGACGCTCCCACCCGGACACAACGACCGCGGTCACGGCAAAGACGATCATCAGGGCCACGAAGGCGCCATACGGGCGGCGGCCAGGCGATTTGGTCATGTTCTCTCCCTGCGGCGCGCTCGGACACTCCGAGAGCGTCGCCTTCGGCAGGGAGGGCACAACCCGACGCCGTGGCTGGTATGGGGCGATTTCGTGCAGGGCACGGCACGCGCAGCCATGAGGATACGCCGCCGCGTCCAGCCCTCCGCGTTCGGCTCTCGGCGGCCTGCGGTATGCTTCGGGCACATCACGCATACGCCTCGCCTTCGGGGTTGGGTGAAATTCCCGACCGGTGGTCGGTGGCTCGGACGCCAGTTCGCAGCCGCCAGCCCACGACCCGGCACCGCCTCAACGGTGCCGGTGGATCCCCTGGCAGGGAGCCGACGGTCAGAGTCCGGATGGGAGAAGGCAGGCGCGCACGTTCGCCGTCGCGGCGCTGGCATCCGCCCGCACCCGCGTCCCCGGCGTCGTTCCGCCCAACCCTCGATCCCGTCCGAGCTCGCTTGGCACGTCCCCGGCGCGGCCCATGAATGGGGCAACGACAGTTGGACGCCATCGAGGTGCGCGGGGTCACCCGCCGCTTCACCATCGCGAAGAAACCGCTCGTTGCGCTCGAGCGGGTTTCCTTCCGCGTGCCCCAGCGCCAGGTGGTGGCCGTCGTGGGCCCGAACGGGTCGGGCAAGAGCACGCTCCTGCGGTTGATATCCGGACTCCTCGCACCTGATGACGGCAATGTCCTCGTCGAGGGAACGCCGGTGCAGGGGCCCGACTCCAGGGTCGGGCTCGCGCTCCAGGAGCCGAGACTGCTGCCCTGGCGCACCGTCCTGCAGAACGTCGCGTTTCCGCTGGAGCTTGCCGGCTGGGAGCGCAGCCGTCGCGAGGCTCGGGCCACGGAGCTGCTCGAACGCGTGGGCGTGACCGGCTTTGAGCGAGCCTACCCGGCGCAGCTGTCGGGCGGCTTGAGCCAGCGCGTCGGGATCGCGCGGGCACTTGCGCTCGATCCACCCGTCCTGCTGCTCGACGAACCCTTCAGCGCGCTCGACTCGTTGACGCGCGACCGACTCAACCTCGAGCTGCTGCGTCTCTGGGAGGCGACCGGCTCGACGGTGGTGCTCGTGACGCACAGCATCCCCGAGGCCGTCTTCCTGGCCGACCGGGTGCTGGTCCTCTCGCCGCGACCCGGACGCCTTCTCGCCGACGTGGCCGTGGATCTACCTCGACCGCGGGATCCGGCGGCCGTCGACACGGTGGCGTTCTCGGAGGCAGCCGTCCGGATCCGCCACGCGCTGGGCGCACTGTCGAACGCCGAGCCCGCCACGGACGCCGATGCGCCGCGGGACACCGAACCGCCGCGGGACGAGGTGGCAGCGTGAGCCCCAGGCGCCTTGCGAGCCAGGCCGCCCCGGTAGTCGGGGCCCTCGTGGTCTTCCTCGTTGCGTGGCAGCTGATCGTTAGTGTGGGCAACTATCCACCGTACATCCTGCCCGACCCCGGTCGGGTCTTCGACCGTTTCGTGCGTGCATGGGCCCAGGGAACGCTCGAACCGCACGCGCTGACGACGCTCAACGAGGTCGGACTGGGGCTCCTGGCGGGAGGTCTGACCGGGCTCGCGCTCGGGATCCTTCTGGCACGCTCGCGACTGGCTGAGCGGCTGATTTCGCCCTACGTCGTCGCAGCGCAGGCGACGCCGATCCTGGCCCTGGCGCCGCTCATCGCGCTCTGGTTCGGCACCGGTCTCGGAAGCAAGGTGCTCATCTGCGCGCTGATCGTCTTCTTTCCGATCGCGATCGCCACGATGGTCGGCATCCGCTCGGTCGACGCGAGGCTCCTGGAGCTCGCGCGCAGCCTGCGGGCGACGCGCTGGCAGATGCTCACGAAGCTCGAGATCCCGGGCGCCCTGCCCCAGATCCTGGGCGGGCTGCGGATCGGGGTCACGCTCGCGGTCGTGGGTGCCATCGTCGGCGAATGGGTCGGCGGGGACAAGGGACTCGGCGTGCTCATCAACCTGGCGCGCGGCAGTCTCTTCGACATTCCCCTGATGTTCGCAACGCTGCTCACGATCGCCCTGATCGGGGTGTGCCTTTACCTCGCCGTTGTGGTCCTCGAGCGCCGTCTCGTCGGGCCCTGGGCGTCAAGTCGCTAGCGGGAGGGTTCCGTGTTGTTCGTTCGTCGTTTCGTCGCCGGGCTGGCCGTCATCGCCATCGTGGCCGGCTGCGGGGCCGGGGCAGCGTCCCCGAGCACGCGCACCGCGCTGAAGGTCGGCCTCGGCTACATCCCGAGCGTCCAGTTCGCCCAGTTCTACTACGCCGACCGCCAGGGCTACTACCGCGACGCGGGTCTCGACGTGACCTTCCAGAACGGCAACGACGCCGAGCTGACGACGCTCATCGGTCAGGGCGCGGTCGATATCGGGATCAGTGATGGAACGAGCGTGATCCCGGCGGCAAGCCAGGGAATCCCGATCAAGTACGCCGCCACCATCTACTCCCAGTTCCCGAGCATCGTCCTGGCAAAGACGCCAGCTGCAATCACCTCCGCGGCCGAATTGAAGGGGCGCAGGCTCGGCACGCCGGGGAAGTACGGCAGCAGCTGGGTGATGCTCCAGGCGCTGCTGGCATCGGCGGGACTGACCCCGGACGACCTGACGATCACCCTCTACCCCGATTTCGGGCAGGCGGTTGCGCTCTCGCAGGGACAGATCGACGCGGCGACCGGCTTCGCCAACAACGAGCCGGTGCAGCTGAAACTCCAGGGAGTCGACACGACCGTCCTGCACGTAGACCAGATCACACCGCTGCCCGGGCCGGGCCTCGTGGTCGGCACGTCCACGCTGGCGGCGAAGCACGATGCGCTGAAGGCCTTCGTGGCCACCACGCTCCGGGCCATGCAGGAGATCAAGGCGGATCCTCAGAAGGGCGTCGATGCCTCGATTGCGGCCGTTCCGGACCTCGGCACAAATCCCTCGCTCCAGCGCGCCATCCTCGACGCAACCATCGCGATCTGGTCGAGCCCGTACACGGATGCGCACGGGCTCGGCGCGATCGACGTGTCGGCATGGCAGAAGTCGGTGGACTTCATGCATTCGCTGCCAGACGGCGCTGTCCCGAGCCCGCTTCCCGCCGAGCAGCTCGTGACCACCGAGCTGCTGCCGTGACTACGGCGCCGTAGACTCTGGACCCATGACGCAGACGCACCCCGAGCCCATTCCCGACGAGCTCCACGCGGCCGATGCGCACCATGTCGGCGGTGGCCACGATCACCCACACGACACGGGTGGCCACGACCACGACTCGATGCATCCCGAGGAGGAACACGAGGAGCCGCTGGGCCCCATCGACTGGGCCGCGTGGGGGATCAGCGCGCTCGGCATCGGGATCGGCGCGCTCGTGGGGTTGTGCCTGTTCCTGGTGACGCACCCCGTCTGAAGCACGGCTTGCCCGTGCATCGATGGGACTGCCGATGAAGGTCTCTCGTCACCGGAGCAACGGGGTTCGTAAGTACCCGGAGCTGCGGACGTGGGGTTCGAGAGCCGACACGTGACCGACGTGTTGCCGATCAGCTCGATCGCGCCTCGATCCGTCGTCTGGTAGCGAATCGTGAAGGGCTGGATGA
>JBBRYO010000133.1:0-7826 GCA_038237595.1 Candidatus Limnocylindrales bacterium
AAGCAGATACCCATGGGCCGCTTCGGCCAGCCCTCGGACGTCGCAGCCGCTGTCGCGTATCTCGCTTCCGAAGACGCGGGCTGGGTCACGGGCCATCACCTGATCGTCGACGGAGGCCAGACCGCCGGGATCCAGATGCCGCTGTCGGCGGTCAACCAGCGCACTGACGGTCGTTAGCCAGCTGGTTCAGCGCACGTAGCTCGCCCCGTTCACGTCGATGGTCGTGCCGGTGGCGTGGCGGGCAAGGCCGGAGGCGAGGAAGCACAGGATGTTGGCCACGTCCTGCGGCTGTGCCACCTCGCCGAGGCCCGTGTCACGAGCCGCCGCAGCGACGCCCAGCCTGTCCGGTGATGGCCGGTTGAAGGGAGTGTCCACGTACCCGGGCGCGACGGCGAAGGCTGTGATGCCCTGCCGGCCGTTCTGCCGCGCGATCGTCCGCGTCATCGCGACGATGCCCGCCTTTGCGGCCGCGTAGTGCCAGAACTCCGGATCCTCGCCCCGGAACGCGGCACGGCTGGCCATGTTGATGATGATTCCGCCGTTTTCCTGACCCGAGAACGTTGCCACCGCCGCGCGACAGAGAATGGCCGGCGCCACCAGGTTCACCCCGAGCGACAGCATCCAGACCCGCAGCCAGTCCTCGAACGGGCCGTCGAGCTCGGCAGGTGGGTAGATCCCCGCGTTATTGATCAGGACGTCGATCCTGCCGTGGACCGCGAGCGCGTCTGCCCAGAGGCGCTCGGTTGCGACCGGGTCCGAGAGGTCGGCGACGAGGGCATGTGCGCCGGATCCCAGCTCCTCCGCCAGGGTCTTGACCGAGTCCTCGCGCAGGTCATGAAGCAGCAGCGTCCCGCCGGCCTGCGCGATGGTGCGGGCGGTGGCGGACCCGATGGCGCCGCCCGCTCCTGTGACCAGGACGACCCGGTTTCCGAGATCAATCACGCCCCACCTCTTTCGTTAGCTCTGCCCCTCGTCGACAGTGTGGCGTCAGCGCTTGGCCGGCGCCCGTGCAACGACCCACAGGAAACGAGCATCGTGACGATCTTCCGGCTCGACGACGAGGTCCGTCCGATCGATGACGAGACCCGCGCGCTCGACCAGCCGACGGTTGGCCTTCGCGCCGAAATGGCTGAAATACATGTCGACGCCCAGCCAGTCGCCCTCGACCTCGCCGGGGACGTCGTCGGCGCCCATGGAGGCAAGGAACACGCCGCCAGGTCGGAGCCAACTCCGGATCCGTTCGAGCAGCGGCAGGCGCTCGTCGCGCGGCACGTGCGTGAGGGCATAGAAAGCCACGACGGCATCGAAGCTCCCGGGCTCGAAGGAGAGGGACGTCATGTCGGCCTGGATGAACGTGGCACCCGGCACGTGACGGCGTGCGATGGCGAGCTGTGTCGCCGAGATGTCCACGCCCGTGACGTCCCTGTCCCTGGCCAGCGCCGCCGTCATCGGGATGCCGGCCCCGCAGCCAAGCTCGAGGACCCGGCTGCCTGACGCGATCAGCTCTAGCGACAGGGCCAGGTAGTGGAGGCGCGCCTTCGACGGCCGCAGATCACTCCACGCCAGGTAGCGTTCAGCCATGGCATCGTACCCGTCGGCGACGATCCGTTTGGGGTCCATCTTCCCCATTCTCCGGCCAGACACTCCGTTACAGTCTGGATGTAGAGCAAGACGCCAGAGGATGCTCCAGATGCCCGGAGGACCCAGCATCGTCGCGCCGCCCACAGAGCTCGCGGCGACCGACCGGTACGACACGATGGCCTACCGGCGCGTCGGCAAGAGCGGTCTCGAGCTGTCCGCGATCTCCCTCGGCCTGTGGCAGAACTTCGGGGACGATCGCCCCTTCGAGACCCAGCGCGCGATCGTCCGCCGCGCCTTCGATCGAGGGATCACCCACTTCGACCTGGCGAACAATTACGGGCCGCCCTACGGCTCGGCCGAGTCGAACTTTGGGCAAATGCTGGCGACGGACCTGAGCGGCTACCGCGACGAGCTGATCATCTCCACGAAAGCCGGCTACGACATGTGGCCGGGGCCCTACGGAAACCACGGCTCGCGCAAGTACCTGCACGCCAGCCTGGACCAGAGCCTCCGGCGGATGGGCCTCGAGTACGTCGACATCTTCTATTCCCACCGTTTCGATCCTGAGACGCCGCTCGAGGAGACGATGGGCGCGCTGGATTCGGCGGTGCGACAGGGCAAGGCGCTGTACGTCGGGATCTCTTCGTACTCGGCGAAGCGGACGCGCAAGGCCGCCGAGATCCTGCGGGGTCTGGGGACGCCGCTTCTGATTCACCAGCCTTCGTATTCCATGCTGAACCGCTGGATCGAGGCGGACCTCATGGACGTTCTCGGCGAGGTCGGCATCGGCGCGATCGCGTTCTCGCCGCTGGCCCAGGGGATGCTGACCGATCGCTATGCCGATGGAATTCCCGCCGAGTCGCGGGCCGCCAAGGGCGGTTCGTTCGGTCGCGAGCTGCTCACCAAGTCCAACCTCGACCACGTCCGCGGCCTGCGCGAGATCGCGCGAGGTCGGGGCCAGACGCTTTCGCAGATGGCGCTCGCCTGGATACTCCGGGATCCCCGCGTTGCCTCCGCGCTGGTTGGGGCGAGCTCGGTGGAGCAGCTCGACCAGAACCTCGGCGCCCTGGACAACCTCGCGTTCACGGCGGACGAGCTCAAGGAGATCGATCGTTTCGCGGTCGAGGGCAGCGTGAACCTGTGGGCCCAGTCGAGCAACGCATAGCGGCGGTGGCGGCCCTTACCCGCATCGAACCTTACGGCCAGTCCGGCGTCAACAAGCTCATCGACTCGCGAGCTCGGAAGCTTCGCGACGAGCGCGTCCCTCACGATCATGGCGAAGATCCTGTCGTGCACCCGGAGGCCCGGATTCGATCCAAAGCCGGTTCCACGCGTGACACCGGGATCCCCGAGGAACCGCTGGGTCGCACGCTCGAAGCGCGCGGAAGGCGTCTCCCTGGGTTCCTCGATCATGGCTGCGCTCCCCTCCCTGCGATCGAAGCCAGAGTCTCAGGATGCCAGTCCATCACGCTCGGCGTGATTCATCCTTGTCTGCCAATCGGGCCGCGCGACCCTCGAGGTAGCGCTGCTCGGGCAGGCTGGTCGCGCGACGGGCCGCCACCCGGTATGTTGCACGCGCGGCGTCGCGGTCGCCGGCCATCTCCAAGAGGTGGGCGCGCACCGCGTCAAGTCGGTGGTGGCCCGCCAGCCGCTCGTCTCGGTCGAGGGTCGCCAACAGCTCGAGCCCGGCCCGCGGCCCTAGCACCATGGCGACCGCTACAGCGTGGTTGAGCGTGACCATCGGATTTGGCGCGACCCGCTCGAGGAGCTCGTAGAGCGTCAGGATCTGCGCCCAGTCCGTGTCCTCTGCGCGCGGGGCCTCGTCATGGACCGCGGCAATGGCTGCCTGGAGCTGGTACGGCCCGAGGGTCGCCCGCGAGAGCGACTGGGTGATGAGCGCCACGCCTTCGTCGATGGCATCGGAGTCCCAGGCTCCGCGATCCTGTTCGGCCAGCGGGACGAGACGCCCGCCCGAACCTGTCCGCGCCGGGCGGCGCGCATCGGTCAGCAGCATCAGTGCCAGCAGCCCGGCAACCTCGCCGTCATCGGGGAGCAACCGGCGCACGCCCCGGGTGAGGCGGATCGCCTCCCGGGTCAGGTCGGCACGCTGGAGATCCGGTCCGGAGCTGGCGGTGTACCCCTCATTGAAGATCAGGTAGAGCACGTGCAGGACGACGCGGATCCGGTCGGCGCGCTCGGCGGCTGGTGGCATGTCAAACCGCGCGCCCGCCGCCTTGATGCTCTGCTTCGCCCGGCTGATGCGTTGGGCCATGGTCGCCTCGGGCACCAGGAAGGCTCGCGCGATCTGGTTCGTGGTCAGGCCGCCAACGGCTCGAAGCGTCAGGGCGACCTGCGATGCCTGTGACAGCGACGGATGACAGCACAGGAACAGCAGCTTCAGGGTGTCGTCCTGGTCGGCCTGTGCGTCCTCATCCGACGCCGGCGCGCGTTGTTCCTCCGGGGACACCAGGCCCGCGGCCGTTTCCTCGCGGCGCCGGCGAGAAGACTCGGCGCGCATCTCGTCGGTCAGGCGGCGTGACGCGACGGTGATCAACCAGCCGCGCGGGTTCTCCGGGATGCCCTGCTCCGGCCACTGCGTCGTGGCCGCCAGCAACGCCTCCTGGGTCGCGTCCTCGCACGCGTCGAACCGCCCGTAGCGTCGGACGAGCGCGCCGAGAACCTGCGGGGCGAGCTGCCGCAGCAGATCCTCGACGCCGCCGTCAGGGGTCACATCTCCGTCCCCGCGTCGTCCATCAGCGGTCGCACTTCCACGACCGAGTACTGGGCGAGCGGGCGCGAGATCTCGAGGGCGCGATCGATGCCTTCGACGTCGACGACGAAGACGCCCGCGAGCTGCTCCTTGGCCTCTCCGAACGGCCCGTCGGTGACCACGGGGATGCGGTTGTCGATGTGCATGACCTTGGTGTTCGACGCATCGGCCAGCCCGAACTGGCTGATCAGCTCGCCCGACTCCGTGAGCTCCCTGATCATCGTGAAGTGATCCTGGATGACCGCGTCGGCGACCTTCGGGTCAAGCGCACCCCAAGTCGCCGGATTGCTGTAGATCAACACCACGTACTTCATGTCGTCACTCCTTGCGGTGCGGGCGTCCGGATTGGGCCCCGTTCAGAAGGTGGTCGTAGCGGGCCGAGTGATCTCGACACCCCGTCAGAAACTACCCGACCTCCCGATGTCGAGAGCGTGCCCTCTGTTCCGACCCTGTCATGAAAGCGCTCTGACTACGAGCGCCAGACCCGGCTCAAGTAGACAGAAAGGACGCCCCGATGGAGCACAACACCGAAGCAAGTCTCACGCGGCAATCCGGACGGCGCGACTGGATCTGGCTATTCGCGCTCGCCCTGATCACCATCGTGCTGCCGAGGCCCTCCGGCGTGGCCAATGACGTCGGAACCGAGGATCCTGACCGGCTCGAGAAGATGTACTGGGACGGGTTCCCCGCCACGCTCGCATAGCCACCCGACGGGCGAGATGACGCCACACCCGCCAGACTGGTCGAGGGAGGAACCCATGCGATTCCGTACAACGATCCTGCAGGGCGACAAGACCGCGACCGGCATTCGCGTCCCGGACGATGTCGTCGAAGCCCTCGGCAAAGGCAAGCGGCCGCCGGTCCGCGTCACGCTCAAGGGCTACACCTACCGCAGCACCGTGGCCGTCATGGACGGGACCTACATGGTCGGCGTGAGTGCTGACGTGCGGGCTGCGGCGGGCGTCGCCGGCGGCGAGGAACTGGACGTCGACATCGAGCTGGACACCGAGAAGCGGGAGGTCAGCCTGCCACCCGATCTTGCCGCCGCACTCGACGCCGATCCGGACGCCCGGCGCACCTTTGACGGCCTGTCGTACAGCAACAAATCGTGGCACGTGCTCCAGACCGATGGCGCGAAGACGGACGAAACCAGGGCACGCCGCATCGCGAAGTCGGTCGAGGCGTTGAGCGCAGGCAAGGTGCGCTGACGAGCATCTCGCCGCCGGATGTAGAGAACGCCGCGCCAGCTTCGACCTTCGGATGAAAGGTGCCTGAGGAGGCGCCGGAGCACACCAAACTCGAAGGAGCCGACACATGGAAAGCGTGACCTCGAAGGACGGCACGAAGATCGCGTACGACAGGTCCGGAAACGGGCCGCCGATCATCCTGGTGAGCGGCGGATCGGTGGACAGCCAGTCGAACATCGGCCTTGCGAGCGTCCTGGCGCCCGACTTCACAGTCTTCAACTACGAGCGTCGCGGCCGGGGCCAGAGCGGTGACACGCTGCCATACGCCGTCGATCGCGAGATCGAGGACATCGACGCCGTGGTCGAGGCAGCCGGCGGGTCCGCCTACCTCTACGGGACCTCGTCCGGCGCCGCGCTTGCGCTCGAGGCCGCACTGAAGCTCGACGGCAGGATTTCCAAGCTCGTGCTGTGGGAGCCGCCCTACGTCGTCGATCCGGCAGCTCGCCCACCTGCCGACACGGTCGAGCAGTACAACACGATGCTGGCCGAGGGCCGGCGTGGCGACGCGGCCGAGTACTTCATGGCCAAGGTGGTGCGGATGCCGCCCGAGTTCGTGGCGTTCGCCAAGACAGCTCCGTGGTGGGAGGCGCAGAAGGCCCTCGCGCACACCCTCCCTTACGACGGCACGATCATGGGTGACTACTCGCCGCCAACCGAACGCGCCAAGGCACTGCCGACGCCTACGATGATCCTCACGGGTGGTGCCAGCTTCCCGTTTATGGCCGAGACGGCCGAGGCCCTGGCAGAGGCCATCCCGGGTGCACAAACGGGCACGCTGGACGGCCAGTCGCACGACGTTGACCCGACGGTCCTCGGTCCCGCGATGAAGGACTTCCTCGCCCGCTGAGCATCGTCGGATCCGAGACCCGGCATCGTCCGGCGACAACGCCGGCTAGCCCCCCTGGATCACCGAGAGGATGTTGCCCGCCGGGTCTCTGAACCACGCCTGCCAGGGCCCCGGATGGGCAATGCCCTTCTCGTTGGTCTTGACCGGTCCCTGGTCGTAGTGCTCGAACTTCACGCCGCGCCCCGTCAGCCAGTCAACGGCCGCTTCGATATCGTCGACCGGGAAGTTCAGGATGGTATGTGCGGCCGGCACGTGGTTCGGCTTCGGGTAGACCAGGACCGCGTAACCGTTGGCGGCCTGGAGCGAGAGCAGGCCGCCATCGAGCTCCACCACCAGGAAGACGCCGAGCGTCTCCCCGTAGAACTCCCGCGCACGTGCGATATCGTCGACCGCGAAGCCTGCATAGAAGGGCGAGTTTTCAACATCCGGCATCCCCCGTGAGCTGCTTGCTTGTGACCTGCCACGAAGGATCGCAGAAGTGATGCGTCGACAGAAGAGGGCCCCATGGGAAGCGTGAGCGCTTGACATCACGATGTCGCTAGACGTGGAGGGTGGACGGACGGGAACCGACGAGCTCCTCCTCGCCCAGCAGGACGCTCTCCAGGCAGAAGCCTCCGCCGTGCTGGCGGACCTTGACCTGTTCAACCTCCTGGCCAGGGTCGGCAGTCCGGTCCAGACCGGCAGCTCGGTCCTCGGCCTGATGGTCGGGCGCGACATCGACGTGACCAGCCTCTGCCCCGTCCTCGAGCCGCTGCCGATCTTTGACGCCGCGCGATCCCTCGCCGCTCACCCGCGCGTCCACCGACTCAATTTCCGGAACGACACGGGGCGTTGGAGGACAGAGCCGGAATATCCGGACGGCCTGTACTGGTCCGTGAAGTACCGAACCGACGCCGGCGACGACTGGAACCTCGACCTGTGGTTTCTGCTGGAGGGCACGACCCAGTTCGATCTCCAGCACGTCGAGTCGCTGCCTCCGCGCCTGACCCAGGATGCCCGGCTGGCGATCCTGCGCATCAAGGAGGCCTGCTACCGGCTCCCGGCCTACGGCTCGCAGGTGCGCAGCTACGACCTCTACGAGGCCGTCCTCGACCACGGCGTCTCATCGCCGGAGGAGTTCGAGGCGTGGCTGAATGGTCGTACCTGACAACTTTGGTCCGAGCGATTTCGTAGACTTCGTCCATGACATCTGCCGCCACGACCACGACCACCGTCGACCTGAGCCCCAGAGCCCGTCTCGAGATCCTCGCGGCGATCCTGCTCGCCCTGTTCCTGTTCGCGCTCGACCAGACGGTCGTTGGAACGGCCCTGCCCAGGATCGTCACCGACCTCCACGGCAACGAGCTCTACACCTGGGTCATCACGGTCTATCTCCTGACCG
>JBBRYO010000134.1:0-7760 GCA_038237595.1 Candidatus Limnocylindrales bacterium
GGTTGCGCGGCGAACTCGTCCGCGTCGAGGTGGACGTGGCACCTGGGCTGCCGATCTGCCATATCGTCGGGCTGCCCGACGCGGCGTTGTCAGAGGCGCGGGAGCGGGTTCGGTCGGCGATCCGCAACGCGGGCTTCGAGTACCCCTTGTCGCGGATCACGGTGAACCTCGCCCCTGCGGACCGGCGCAAGCACGGCGCCGCGTACGACCTCGCGATCGGCGTCGGGATCCTCGTTGCGTCGGGTCAGATTGCCGCATCGTCCGGCTCCTGGGCGCTGTTGGGCGAGCTGTCGCTGGGGGGAGGCGTGCGGCCGGTCCCCGGCGTGCTGCCGATGGTCGCGACACTCGAGCGAGCCGGCTTCCGTCGCGTGGCGGTGCCCTCGGCCAATGTCGCAGAGGCGGAGCTCGTGGCCGGCGTCGAGGTGGCAGGAGTGGATGGGCTCGACGACGCTGCGCGCCTCGTGGCCGGCCCCCGTGGTCGGCGAGCAGCCGCTGCCTGTCGCCGCGCGTCGGTACAGGTCTCGGTGGGCGCCGCCGAGGGTCCGACGACCCGGGCGGACGGGCAGCCGGATGGTGCGGGAGCGTCCCGAGCAGTAGGCCTGCCGGTGGCCGCCACGGTGGACCTCGAGGACGTGCGCGGCCAGGCACACGCGCGGTGGGCGCTCGAGATCGCGATCGCCGGCGGGCACAACCTGCTCCTGGTCGGGCCGCCGGGTGCCGGCAAGACACTGCTGGCGCGCACCATTCCCGGTCTCCTGCCGCCGCTCGACGACGCCGAGGCACTCGAGGTGACGGTCATCGAGAGTGTCGCGGGCATGCTGCGTGAGCCGGGCCTGCGTCGCCTCCGCCCGTTCCGCTCGCCGCATCACACGATCTCCTACGCGGCGCTCGTTGGCGGCGGGCCGCGCATCGCGCCCGGCGAAGTGACCCTCGCGCACCGGGGCGTCCTGTTTCTCGACGAGCTGGCCGAGTTCGACCGGAACGTGCTCGATGCGCTCCGCCAGCCACTCGAGGACGGCAACGTGGACATCGCGCGGGCCAATGGGCACGTCCGCTATCCCGCGCGCGTCCAGCTCGTTGCCGCCATGAACCCCTGTCGGTGCGGCCACAGCGGCGATCCGGTGCGGCAGTGCCGCTGCCCCAACGGCGACCCGGAGCGCTACGTGAGGCGCGTGAGCGGACCGCTCCTCGACCGTCTCGACCTCCGCGTCGAGATGCCGCGCGTACCACCCGAGGAACTCATCACGGGCCCGCCCGGCGAGGCCAGCGCCATCGTTGCAACGCGGATCGCCGCCGCTCGACGGTTCGCCCTCGAGCGCAACCGCGGGCGGGTCAACGCAGACCTCGTGGGAGGCTCCGTCGTGCGCGCCAGCCGCCTTTCCCGGACCGCCGAACGGCTCCTGGAAGACCTCGCTCAGGGCAAGGGGATGAGTGCGCGGGGCGTGCATCGGACCCTTCGCGTCGCGCGCACCATCGCCGACCTGGCCGGGCGACCGGATGTCCTGGAGGAGGACCTCCTCGCCGCCGTGGGGCTGCGCGATCCGGGCGGCGGCCTCCTGCTCGCGGCATGAGAGCGGCACGCGGCCCCAGCTTGGGACGCCCCATCGACGAGCGGCGTGCCTGGATCGCGCTCGGGGCCGTGGACGGAGTCGGCGACACCCGCTTCGGCCGGCTGATCGGGGCGTACGGAGGCGCCTCGGCCGTGCTCGAGGCATCGATCGAGGGTCAGGTCGAGGCGGCGCGCCGCGCAATGCAGTCCGAGGCCGCCGTCCGCATCGACACGACAACCGTGGAGGGGATCCGTGCCGCGGCGCGTGACCCGCTCGCAATCGAGCGCCGCCTGCAGCAGCTCGAGGTGTGGGCGCTGACCCCGCTCGACGCCGGGTATCCGGCTCGCCTACGCGAGCTCGACCCGGCGCCGGCCGTGCTGTTCGGCCAGGGGGACCAGGACGCGGTTCGCGCCGATGGCTCGATCGCGGTCGTCGGCACGCGCCGGCCGACGGTCACGGGACGCGCCCTGGCGGCACGCGTGGCGACCCGGCTGGCGGAATGTGGAGCGATCGTGGTCTCCGGCCTCGCGATCGGCATCGATGGCGCGGCGCACGCGGCCACGCTCGACGCGGGAGGCAAGACCGTGGCGGTCATCGGCGGCGGCCACGCCCATCCCGGTCCGCGCGCCCATCGAGCTATGGTCGCGCAGATCCTGGCCACGGGCGGAGCGATGATCGGCGAGCTGGCCCCGGACACGCCGCCGACCCGCGGCACATTCCCGCGCCGCAACCGCCTCATCAGTGTCCTCACGGAGGCGACGCTGGTCATCGAGGCGCCCTTGCGCAGCGGTGCCCTCATCACCGCCCGCCACGCGCTGGAACAGGGACGCGCCGTGCTCGTCGCTCCCGGGAGACCGGGCGACCCATCGACGGCGGGCTGCCTGGCGCTGCTCCGCGAGACGCCGGCACGACCGCTGGTCGGGCTTGACGAGCTGGTCGTGGACCTCGATCTGCTTGGTGGGCACGAACGCGCTGGAGCCGCCGACCGGTCGAAGGATATGGACACGCATACCGCGCTCCGCCTCCTCGGACCGGCCGAACGCACCGTCGCCGAGCGGCTCATCCGCGGTCCCGCGAGCGCCGATGCGCTCATCGCCGCCACGGGCCTGGCACCCGCGGTGGCATCGGGGGCGGTCACGCTCCTGCTGCTGCGTGGGTGGGCCCAGTCCGTCGGTCCGGCGTACCTCGCGGCGGGTCCTCTACTGCGCGGGTCAGCCGGGCGGGGAGGCGCCGCGTGATGGAGGCCGACCGGACCTCCGTACCGGTGTCAACCGGACGTTCCCGCACCAGGATCAGCTCGTGATCCGCGACGCCATCATCCACATGAACAACGAGCAGCCGCTCAAGTGCGACCTGCAGGCGTTGCCGACCGCGGCCGACGCCTGCCTGATGTGCACCAACCTGCGCTACCTGAGCGGCGCGAAGCCCACCTTCATCGACCATGCCGACTCGTGGTTCCTCATCCCGCTCGGCATCGTGCGCTTCGTCGAGGTGCCCGCCGCCGCGATCAACGATGCGGAGGGAGTGCTCGCACTGCCGTCCGGGCCGCTGCCCGAAGAGCAGCCGGTCGATGACGACTTCGACTCGCTCGACTTCGCAGCCGAGACGGACCTGCTTCGCCGCATGCGGGAAGCCTGACCCAGGGTCCGGGCTTCGGCCTCCCTATTTCGCCCGACTCACGCTTGGTTCGCGCGTACGCGAGCGCGTGCGCAGCGCCGTAGGCGCCATCCGGAAGCCCCGGATTCCGGTGCTAGACTCCCGCCGATGACCAAGAACCTTGTGATCGTGGAGTCGCCGGCGAAGGCGAAGACGATCGAACGCTATCTCGGTGAGGACTACAAGGTCCTCGCCTCCTATGGCCACGTCCGCGATCTTCCCGAGAATCCCGGCAAGAACAAGCTCGGCGTGGATGTCGAGCACGACTTCAAGCCCGACTACGTGATCAGCGAGGATCGGCGCAGGCAGGTGGCCTCGATCGAGAAGGCTGGCCGCACCGCCGACACCGTCTATCTCGCCACAGACCTCGACCGCGAGGGCGAGGCCATCGCCTGGCACGTGGTCGAGGCCGCCGACATTCCGGAGGCCAAGCGCCGACGCGTGACCTTCTCTGAGATCACCGAGGGGGCGATCAAGGAAGCCTTCCAGCACCCGCGCGACATCGACATGCACCTCGTCGACGCACAGCAGGCGCGACGCATCGTCGACCGCCTGGTCGGCTACACACTGAGCCCGCTCCTGTGGCGCAAGGTCCGCGGCGGCCTCTCGGCAGGTCGTGTCCAGTCCGTGGCAGTGCGGCTCGTCGTCGACCGGGAACGCCAGATCCGCGCCTTCGAGGCACGCGAGTACTGGACCCTCGAGACGCTCCTCGAAACGGCCGCCGGTGATCAGTTCAAGGCCAACCTCGCGAAGATCGACGGCAAGACGGCCGAGATCGCCGACGGCGAGGCGGCCGCGAGCCACGCAACGGAGATCCGCGCGACGCAACCGCTGATCGAGTCCATCACGAAGCGCACCAGCCGCCGCACGCCTGCGGCGCCGTTCACCACGAGCACGCTCCAGCAGGAGGCCAGCCGCAAGCTCGGCTTCAACCCGCGGCGCACGATGCGCGCCGCGCAGAGCCTGTACGAGGGCGTCGAGACGGCCGAGGGCCAGGTTGGGCTCATCACCTACATGCGTACCGACTCGACGGCCATGGCCAGCATCGCCCAGCGCGAGGCCCTCAAGGTCGCCGCGGAGCGCTACGGCTCGCAGTTTGTCGAGGCCAGGGGACGCGTCTACAAGACCAAGTCGAAGGGCGCGCAGGAGGCCCACGAGGCCATTCGGCCCACCAGCTTCGCGCGCGATCCTGAGTCGCTCGAGGGCCAGGTCCAGGCGGACGAGCTTCGCCTCTACCGCCTCATCTGGCAGCGCGCGATCGCCTCGCAGATGTCGCCGAAGGAGCTCGAGACCACGACCGTCGACCTGTCGGCCGGGCGCTACGGCCTGCGCGCGAGCGCCACGCGGACGGTGTTCGAGGGGTTCTCCCGCGTCTACACCGAGGGTCGTGACGACGAAACGGACGAGGACGCGGAGAGCCAGCTTCCGCCTCTCCGCGAGGGCGAGACCACGAGCGTGGTCGACGTCACGCCGACGCAACATTTCACCGAGCCGCCGCCGCGCTACACGGAAGCAACCCTCATCAAGGCGCTCGAGGAGAACGGCATCGGCCGGCCCTCCACCTACGCCGCGACCATCTCCACGATCGTCGATCGTGGCTACGTCATCGTGAAAGAGCGGCGCCTGCACCCGGAGACCGTCGGCGAGATCGTCACCGACCTGCTGGTCGAGCACTTCGGCGAGTTCGTCGATCTCCAGTTCACGGCCCGCATGGAGGAGGAGCTCGACGAGGTCGCCGCCGGTCAGCGCGCCTGGGTGCCGCTGCTGCGCGAGTTCTACGACCCTTTGAAGGCGCTTGTGGACGTGAAGCGAACCGAGCTCAAGCGCAGCGACTTCACCACCGAAGAGACCGACGAGGTGTGCTCGGAGGGCCACCCGATGGTGATCCGCCTCGGCCGCAATGGCCGTTTCCTTGCGTGCTCCCTGTATCCGGAGCACAAGGAGACGCGGCCGCTCCCCGGGGAAGAGCCGGAGATGGTGGTCGTCGAGGGCGTTGGAGAGACCTGCCCCAAGTGCAACGAGGGCACGCTTGTCGCCAAGCGCGGCCGCTTCGGGGCGTTCGCGGGATGCTCGCGCTATCCCGACTGCGACTACATCCGCAAGACGGGTCCGCCGCCTCCGCCCCCGCTCGAGTTCGAGGTGGAGTGCCCCAAGTGCGGCAAGGGCCAGCTGACGGCGCGCCGCGCCCGTCGCACAGGCTCCGTCTTCTGGGGCTGCGCAACCTACCCGAAGTGCGACTTCACGACCTCGCGCGAGCCGCTCGGCCTGCTGCATGACGCGGACGCCGGTCCGGTCGCCCGCAACGGCGAAGAGGGCATCTGCCTGCGTTGCGGCGGGAGCGTGGCACTCCCCAAGGTGATCGAGCTCGGGTCACGGCTGCCGGGGGGTCCGCCCAACCCGGGCGCGATCGCGCCAAAGCGGCGTGGCCGTGCCGGCGGAGGCGCAGGTCGCTCGAGCGCGCCGCGCGCAGGCGCCGCAACGCCCGCGGCCCGGACAGCAGCGCGACGGGCCCGCGCCAACGCCGCGTGACCAGGAAGCGACCGTCCTCGCGACGCCCGGCCCCGTGACCGGAGCCGCCGCGCTCGAAGCCTTTCTCAGCGCCCTCCGGGCACGCAACGCCTCCCCCCACACGATCCGTGCCTACGGCTCGTCGGTGGCGGACTTCCTCGAGTGGCTGGCGGAAGTGCCAGACGCCAACTGGACTCGACCTGCGCGGCGGCACCTGCGCGCCTACCTGGGCGAGCTCGATGGCCGCGGCCTGGCCCGCTCGTCGATCGCCAGCCACCTGGCCGCGCTGCGCTCCTTCTACCGCTTCGCGCGCCGCAATGACTGGGTCCCCGGCGACCCCTGGGCGGCCGTGTCGACCCCGCGTCTCCCGCGCCGACTGCCCAGAGTCCTCGAGGTCGGCGACGTGGAGCGGCTACTCGACGCGGTCGAGGGCTCCAGCGGTCAAACGCCCGGCCGCACGGACGCCCGATCCCGAGCCGTGCCCGAGGCGATCGAGCTTCGGGACCGGGCCATCATCGAGACCGCGTATGCCGCGGGCCTGCGCATCAGCGAGCTGGCGGCGGCGCAGCTCTTCGAGCTGGACCTGCGGCGCGGCGAGCTGCGCGTCATCGGCAAGGGCCGCAAGGAACGCATCGGGCTCCTCGGCGGACCGGCGCGGGATGCCCTCGAGGAGTACGTCGATTTCGGCCGCCCGGTCCTTCGCGCCGCTGGGGCCGGCACGGACGACGGCATCCTCTTCCTCAACGCCCGAGGCGGTGCCCTGAGCGCGCGAGGCCTGCGCGGGCGGATCGAGCGCCTGGTGCGGCGCGCCGGCTTGCCCGACGGGGTTTCGCCGCACACGCTGCGCCACTCGTTCGCGAGCCACCTGCTCGACGGCGGCGCGGACCTGCGCACGGTCCAGGAGCTGCTGGGGCACGCCAGTCTCGCCACGACCCAGGTGTACACACATGTCTCGCCCGGCCGGCTGCGCGCGAGCTATCGGCAGGCCCATCCCCGAGCCGTCGACCCGGGAGACATCTCCCGCCCGTGACCTCGCGCAACCTGGCGCGAGCGGGCCTCGTCGTCACCGCTGCCTTCCTCGCCTCGCGCGTCCTGGGCTGGGTGCGCATCATCGTGATCGGGAACGTGTTCGGGGCCAGCGCCGAGCTCGACGCCTACTTTGCGGCATTCCGAATCCCGGATCTGATCTACCAGCTGGCGGCTGCGGGGGCGCTGGCCTCGGCACTCATCCCCGTGCTCGCCGGCCTGCTGCACAACGGCGAAGAGGCGCGAGCGTGGCGGGTGACCTCGAGCGTGATCAACATCATGCTCATCGCGCTCGTCGTGTTCTCGCTGACGATGGCCGTCTTCGCCCCGCTGATCGTGCCCTTCCTGGTGCCCGGCTTCGACGTGGTGAACACGGAGCTGACCATCCGCCTCACGCGGATCATGCTGCTCGCGCCAATCCTTCTGGCGCTCGGCGCCGTCGCATCGTCCGTGCTCAACACGCAGGGGCGCTTCGGGGCGGCGGCCGTGGCGCCGCTGCTCTACAACGCGGTGATCATCGTCTGTGCCCTGGCGCTCTCGCCGTTCATGGGCATCGACGCACTGGCGGTCGGGGTCGTGCTGGGGTCGTTCGCGCATTTCGCGGTGCAGCTGCCCTCGCTCCGGAACCGCTTCCACTACGACCTCTCGCTGGACCTGCGCGACCCAGCCACGCGCCAGGCACTCCTGCTGATGGGGCCTCGGGCCATCGGTCTGGGTGTCAACCAGGTCACCTTCATCGTCAACACGACACTCGCGACGGGACTCGGCGTGGGGGCGGTGGTTGCCTACAACATCGCCTTCAACGTGCTCCAGATCCCGATCGGTGTGATCGGCGTGCCCCTCGGGGTCGTGCTGCTGCCCTCGATGTCGCGTGCCATTGCGGCCGGGCAGATCCGCGAGTTCGGTTCGCTGGTCCAGCAGTCGCTGCGGCTCCTCCTGTACGTGACGATCTGGATCACGGCGGTCGGCATCGTGCTGCGGCGCGAGACGGTCGAGCTGCTGTTCGGCGGCGGCTTCGAC
>JBBRYO010000135.1:0-7746 GCA_038237595.1 Candidatus Limnocylindrales bacterium
CTGTCGATCGGCGCCGCCGTTGCGGTCTTCGTGACCATCGGCGAGCTTCCGGTCACGGTCCAGGAGAACCTCGAGGGCTTTGCCGCGATCATCGCCATCGCGGTCGTGACGTGGATGCTCTTCTGGATGCGTCGCCAGGGCCGGGCGCTGAAGGGTGAGCTCGAGCACTCCGTGCAGCTCGCGCTCACTCGCGGGTCGACAACGGCCCTCGTGGGTCTCGCCTTCGTGGCCGTCGTGCGCGAGGGCCTCGAGACGGCGATCTTCATGCTTGCGACCGCAACCTCGAGCACGGAGGGCAGCGTGGCCGTCGTCGTCGGCGCGCTGGCGGGATCGGCCGTGGCCGTGGCCATCGGCTGGGCGATCTTCCGGGCCGGCGTGCGCATCAACCTGCGCCGCTTCTTCACGGTCACAGGCGCGATCCTCATCTTCGTCGCAGCCGGCCTCGTGGTCTTCGCCATACACGCCTTCACCGAGGGCGGACTCATCCCGGCCGCGCAGCCGCTCTTCGACCTGGGCGGGGTTCTGCCCGACGACGGCCCCATCGGATCCGTGATCTCGAGCCTGTTCGGATACCGATCGGCGCCCTCGGCGCTCCAGGTGATCCTCTACCTGGCGTACCTCGTCCCGGTCCTTGGACTCTTCCTTTTCGAGGACCGGCTGCCGCGACGTCGCCAGGTTGCGCAGGTCTGAGCCGTCGCGCCGTCATCCGCGCGGGTAGCGCGAGCGTAGAGAAGGACGTGGGCGCCTTGATTGGCTATTGCGGGTTGTTGCAATAACCATCAGACTTGCCGCATCATCCCATCGGCGGCCGAAGCCCAGCGGCCGCGCCCAGGAAGATGCCATACGGAGACGCCAGCGTGCTAGCGCTCGATCTCAGCCCCCTCATCTCGGCCGCAACCTCGCCAGCCGGCGTGGGTGTCCTGCTGACGGGATTCTTCCTTGGCATGCGCCATGGCATCGACTGGGATCACATCGCGGCGATCACCGACATCACCAGCACGACCACGGTCACCGATGCCGCCGTCGGCGCGCACCAGGCGGAGCACGCCCTGGCCGTGGGCCATGACCATCCACACGGCGGGCCCGCCGAGATGCAGGCGCACGCCGGACCGCCTCCGGGAGCAGGTCCCGGCGCGATGCTGGCGGCCGGCTCGACCCCGACCGGCGGCGTGCTCGGGATGCTGCGCATCCAGCGCCACCCCATCATCCTCGGGACGCTGTACGCGCTCGGACACGCGCTGGTAGTCATCCTGCTCGGCCTCGCGGCGCTCCTGTTCGGTGCCTCGCTGCCCGACTGGATCGATCCGATCATGGCGCGCATCGTCGGCCTGACGCTGCTTGCGCTGGGACTCTACGTACTCGTCTCGCTGTACCGCTACGCGCGTCACGGCCAGGACTTCCACCTGCGCAGCCGTTGGATGCTCGTCTTCGACGGGGTGCGCTACACGTGGCAGCGCTTCCAGGCGCGCATCCACGGGCATGTCCACGTCGAGCCGCTTGAGGCGACCTCCTACGGGCCGCGGACTGCGTTCGCCGTTGGCATGATCCACGGCATCGGAGCGGAGACGGCCTCGCAGGTGTTGATCATCGCCGCCGTTGGAGGGGCCGCCAGTGCCGGCCTCGGCATCCCGATGCTGTTTGCCTTCGTCACCGGCCTCGTGCTCTCGAACACGATCATCGTGATGATCTCGGCAACGGGATTCGTGGCCAGCCAGACGCGCCAGCGGATCTATGTCGTGGTCGGCCTGTTCGCGGGCGTCTTCAGCCTCTTCGTCGGTCTCGTGTTCTTCGTCGGGGCCGAGCAGATCCTGCCCGACCTCCAGCGGATCTTCGGCTTCCTGGGCTGACGGCTCGGCGCGGGCCGGCGAGGCGAGGGATCAACCGCCCGCCTCGCACTCCTGGCAGAGGCCGGAGACCGTCAGGTGCGACAGGTCCACGTTGAAGCCGCGGCGGTCGCGCAGCTGGGCGACGAGACCCTGCGCCTCCGGCGCCTCGATCTCCCACGTCCCGCCGCAGCGTAGGCAATGGAGGTGGCCGTGCTCTCGCTCCGGCAGCACGTGGAACTCTTCGCGCCCGTCCACGGCATGGGCGTGACGCAGCAGCCCGAGCTCTTCGAGCACGTCGAGCGTGCGGTAGACGGTCGAGGGGATGGTCTGGGGATCCAGGAGGCGGCAGCGCTCGACGAGCTCGGCGCCGGTGACGTGGCCGTCAGTCTGCGCCAGGACCTCGATGAGGAGACGCCGCTGTGGGGTCCAGCGCAGTCCGCGCTCATGCAGGCGCGCCCGGACGCTGTCCCAGCGGGCGCTTGACGCGGTCGTGGTGGTTGTGACTCCCATGCCCGGACAGCATAGGCCGACGGGGTTTGCGCTAGGGGTTTCCGGTCAAGTTCAGCCTGTAGATCGAGCCGCCCTGCTCGGCCACAAGCAGCTCACCGGATGAGTCTGCTCCGAAGGAAGTGATCAACAGGGATGTGTTCGGGCTGACGCCCATCGCAGAACCGCCGCCGGCTGGCACTGTCCACATCCTGCCCGAGCAGTAGTCGCCATAGATGTAGTGCCCGTCCCAGGCGGGATAGGCGCTGCCGCGGTAGACGTAGCCACCGACGATGGCGCAGTTGTTATCGGGATTGTGGTTGTACTGGGCGACCGGCTGGACGTGGCACTCCGAGGGGCAGACCGGCTGATCCGAGCAGGCGTCGTTCTTGTTGAAGAGGTGCGTGCCCTCGAGCAGGTTCCAACCGAAGTTGTCGCCCTTGGCGTCTCCATTGTGGTCGACCTCCTCGATGAGACACTGCCCGACGTCGCCGATCCAGAGATCGCCGGTCAGTGAGTCGAAGCTCCAGCGCCACGGGTTTCGCAGCCCGAGCGACCAGATCTCGCCTTTGGCGCCGGTCGTGCCGACGAACGGATTGTCGGCCGGAATCGTGTACTTCAGCGGGCCGGCCCCGTCCGAATCGTGCGGGTCGATGCGCAGCATCTTGCCGAGGCGGGTGTTCAGGTTCTGGGCACGATCCTGGGGATCGCCGCCGCTGCCGCCGTCACCCATGCCGATGTAGAGGAAGCCGGCCTTGAAGGCGAGCATGCCGCCGTTGTGGTTTGAGTAGGGCTGTGGAATCGTCAGGAAGGGACGGGCGGAGCCTGAATCAGCCTTGTTGAAGGACCTGCGCCGGTATTCGGCGACCACGGTCGCGTCGTCGCTGTGGCGGGTGTAGTCCACGTAGAACCTGCCGCTCGTCGGGTAGTCGGGTGCGAAGGCGAGTCCGAGCAGGCCCTGCTCGTCGTGGCCGGAGATGGTCGGATCGGTGACCAGCCCATGGATATCGAGGAACGTCCCGACCTTGACCCAGTGGCCCAGCCCGGAGTCAAAGCGCGCGATCGCGATGCGCCCGACCTGCTCGACGATGAAGAGCCGCGAGTTGACTGCCCCCGTGTTGGTCACGAGGACCGGCAGCGAGTAGCCGCTGAGGATCGGCGACCCGACCTGGACCTGCGGACCAGTGACTCCCTGCGGGGTGACTGGCGATGCCGACGCCGGTGCAGCGAGCGCCACCGCGAGGGCGGTTGCGGCGACGAGCCCCAAGCCACGGCGCCAGCCCCGGAATCGGGCAACGGACGGAATCACGATCGGATCCTCCAGGTTGGTGTGGTCGCATCATGCTGCGCGGGGCTCGGGTCGAGGAAGGGTGACCATCGGGGCTGGGCCGGGAGCCCAGCTGGGGCAGTGCCGGCCGTCTGCGTGTCGATCGCGGTGAGGCGGCACGGCTGAGCCCGAGCGGTGTGCAAACCTCGAGGGAATGTTCCAGATCCGGCCGCTGCAGAAGTCGCCGAAGATGTAGCGCCCGTACAGCGGAGCGCCGGACCGACGCGCCACGTACCCGCCGACCACGCTGCAGTTATCGCCGCTCGGATTGTTGTGCCAGTACTCGACAATGGGGAGCGTCTTGCAGTTGGAGTGGCACAGGGCGCCGGACGGGTAGCGATGCCGGCCCCTCGACGAGGTGCCAGCCGAAGTTGCGGCCGCGCGCGCTTCCGGCGGGACTGCTGTAGCGTCGCGGGGCCAGTGCCGTCGCGGTCGCGCGGATCGATGCGCAGGATCTTGCCGAGCAGCGTGTTGAGGCGCTGGGCCCGGTTGCCGGGATCGCCGCCGGAACCGCCGTCGCCGAGCGCGATGTACAGCTCGGATCCCTTGAAGGCGATCCACCTGCCGTTGTGGTTCTCGAACGGCTGCTTGACGGTCAGCACCTTGCGCCACGAGGAGGGATCGGCCCGGTCTGCGTTGGCGCGGCGGTACTCAGCGATGACGGTGTTGCCCGACGTGTTGGTGTAGTCGACGTAGAAGCGGCCGCTCGACGCGTAGTCCGGCGCGAACGCCAAGCCGAGCAGGCCCTGCTCACCACCCGACGAGCCCACCCGGCCGTGCATGTCGAGAAACGTCCCGGTCACGCTCCAAGTCGAGCCGGAGCGGCTCAAGATCTTGATTCGGTCGACGACGAGGGCAGCTGACGTGGCGCGGCGCGGCGCCGGGTGGCCGTGGCCGCGTTGGTCAGGATCAGGGCTGGCCTCCTCGCGTCCGGTTCGAGCTCACCATACCCCCCAACGCCCGGGAGCCTCCGTGGCGGCCTCGCCGGTCCCTCCTGCGGCGCTTCCAATGGGTATGCTCAGGCCATGAGCGAGATGCCGATGCCCGAGCTGCGTTCCGGTCCGCCATGGGTCATGGAAGAGATGATCGCCGCGGAGCCCGGCCTGGCAGAGCCGATCGCCGCGAACGCGGCCGCGGCGGGCCCGATTGCCGAGGCCGCGCGCCGGGCCCTCGGCGACGGCGCGGTTGTTTCCGTAGTCGGCTGCGGGACCAGTGAGCACGCGGCGATGGCCGTGGCCGCGCTGCTGGATGTGGCCGCTATTCGCCAGGGAATCCGGCCCGGCGCCGTGGTCGCGCGACAGGCGTTCGAAGCGGCCCTCGACCCGTGGCCGCGCAGCCTGGCCATCGGCATCTCGCACGAGGGCGAGACCCCCGCGACGGTCGCGGCGCTGGCCGCGGCGCGATCTCAGGGCGCCGCTACCGCCCTGGTCACGGCCAACCCGACCGGGCCGGCATCGGCGGCCGCCGATCACCTCTTCCCAACGCCGTCCCTGGACCGTTCCTGGTGCCACACGGTGGGCTATGTCTCGCCGATGCTTGCCGGGGCCGCCATCGCGGCAGCGTTCGAAGGCACGCGCGTCGACGGGGTCGCGCTCGCGTCCCACCTGCGGGCTGCGCTCGGGCTGGCGAAGGGGGCGGAGGCGATGGCGGGAAGCCTCTGGGGAGTCGATCGGCTGGTCGTCTGCGGCAGCGGAATCGACCGCGTGAACGCGCGCGAGCTGGCCCTCAAGATCGAGGAAGGCCTCCACCTGCCGGCCATGGCTCGCGACCTCGAGACGGAGCTCCACGGCCACCTCGTCTCGGCCGATTCCCACTGCGGGCTCATCGTCCTCGTGACGGAGCCGCGCGAGCAGGAACCGCGTGCCGCCCGGGCCGAGCAGCTGCTCCTCACCGCGCGGCGGCAGGGGATGCCGACGGCCGCGATCGTTGCCGATGGCGCGGACGACGGTTGGCACGCGGAGGCCACCAGCGCCCGGCGACTGGTGGTACCGGCGGCCGGGCCGGGGGTGGAGCCGCTCCTCGGGGCGCTGGCCGGAGCGGCGATCGCGCTCCAGCTCCTGACCGTTGGCCTGGTCCACCGGGCGGGCACGAATCCCGACCTCATCCGCCGCGAGGACAAGACCTGGCGGGAGGCGGCCGAGATCGCCAGCGCTTCGTTTCCGATCTGACGCGCCCCGCCATCGCCCGCGGCGGCACGGGCCGGATCAGAACGGCGGCCAGGGAATCACGTGCCGGTACGGATCGGGCGTCGGCATGCAGCCCTCGCGCAGGAGCCGGTCGACGCGGCGGCACGTGGCGTCGACCTCGGCAGGCTCCAGCAGCTCCCCGAGGCGCCGCCCAAGCTGACCGTCGAGCTCGACACTGACGCGCCGCAGCACCGTCGTCTCTTCATCGCTGAGCGGCTCAGCACGCCAGCCCCACAGGACGGTCCGCAGCTTCGGATCGATCGCGAAGCAAACGCCGTGGTCGCAGCCGTGGATCTGGCCGGTCTCCGTCGGAAGGAGGTGCCCGCCCTTGCGATCTGCATTGTTGAGCACGGCATCGAGGACGGCGATGCGCCGAAGTCGCTCATCGCGGGTGAGGATCAGCTCCAGGATGTCCACCGACTGGTCGACCTCGATCCAGAGCTGGACCATGCCGCGCCCCGCCGGGCCGTCGCGCAGCACCGTCGGCGGCACCACACTCCAGCCGGTCTCCTGCGAGACGAGCCACGCGCTCACCTCGCGCATGGCGAGCGTTCGATCCGGGAAGTCGTCGAGGGGCCGTTCCCCGCGCGTCGGCTTGTAGATGGCGTGAACGGCGGGCGAGCCGCCCGGAACGAGCAGTGCGGCCCGGAGCTCGCAGTACAGCGTCGCGTTGGAGGCCTCGACGACGCGACCGACGACCTCGAGCTCCCCCGTCTCGAGCAGCTGGATCGCGGCGGCCGTGGAGAGCGGCACGTCCGAGGACCAGGCGTGCTCGTCGGGAGGTGCGTCGTGCTCGTCCTCGGCACCGCGATCGGTCATCCGAGCTTCTCTAGTTGAGGTAGCCGTTGGACCGCGGACAGATGTGGCCCTCGGGGTTCAGCGGCTGTCCGCAGAACGGACAGGGCGGCCGGCCTGCGGCGAGGACGCGCGTCGAGCGACGCACGAAGCCCACGGCGAGCTCGGGCGCCAGGCGCACGCGCACCACGTCGGGGCCTTCCTCGGCGTCGTCCGCGATCTCCGGGATCTCCTGGGCTTCCTCCGCCTCCTCGTCCGCCTCGTTCTCCGAGCGGGCCTCGACCACGATCTCGTCGTGATCGGAGTCCCAGGTGATGGTCAGGGTGTCGACGCGGAATTCGTCCCGCAGCGGCTCGTCGAGCGGTCGCTCGTCGTCGCCCTTCGGCTTCTCGACGGCGGCCGCTTCGATACCGCGCCTCTGGAGCTCGGTGAGGATCCGGCCCATGCGCTCCGCCAGCACGGCGACCTGGACCTTTTCGAGCTGGACGCTGACGACGCGCGGCCCCTGGACGGCCTGGAGGAAGAAGGTGCGCTGGCCGGGGGGACCGACCGTTCCGCACACGAAGCGCTCGGGGGTATCGAAGACAAAGATGCGACGAGCCATGGACCCGACTCTATACCGGATGCCCGCTGCGGTCAGCGGCTCTCGCCGGCGATCGCCTCCGCCTCGATCTCCACCTTCCAGCGCTCGTCCAGCAGCGCCTTGACCACCACCATCGTCGACGCCGGCCGCGCCGCGCCGAAGACGGCGCCGTGGGCTCGCCCCACCGCCTCGAAGTCCGCGGCCTCGGTGAGGTAGATCCGTGTCCGTACGACGTCTTCAGGTGAGGCCCCGAGTTGCGCCAGCGCCTTGCCGATGATCTCCAGGCAGTGCTCGGCTTGCCGTTCGGGGTTCGGATCGCACGAGCCGTCGGGCCAGATGGGGGCCGTGCCGGAGACCATGATGCGGTCGCCGTCACGGATCGCGCGGCAGAACCCGATCTTTGCCTCGAAGGGAGACCCGGAGCTGACCCGCTTGCGCTCCATCAGTCGGGAAGGACCATGGATAGGACGGTCGACACGATGCTGATGACGATGGATCCGAGCACGGCGGTGACGATGGCGTTCACCCCGAGGTCCGGCGGAA
>JBBRYO010000136.1:0-7650 GCA_038237595.1 Candidatus Limnocylindrales bacterium
GACCACCAGCGCATCGCGCGCATCCTCTCTGGGCAGGTACGCGGCGATCCGGAGTCGAGCGTCCTCGTCGGTTGGGACGTCCTTGGCGCTGTGGACCGCCACGTCCACCCGCCCATCCAACAGTGCCTGCTCGATGGCCGTCACGAAAGCCCCTTCGCCCCATGCCGTGTCCGGAGCGCGCTCGTCGCCGGCGGTCTCGACGATCACCAGCTCGGTCGCCTGTCCTGCCCGCGCGAACGCCTCGACAGCCAGGTTCGCCTGCGCGCGCGCGAGCTGGCTGCCCCGAGTGCCGATGCGGATCTGCGGGGCGCTCACAGGCCGAAGAGCTCCCGCGCGGCCCGCTCGTGGGTGCCGTCGCGGTCGCGGCCGAGCTGCTCCATGGGTTCGCGGAGGAGGCGCTCGGCAAAGTGGCGCGTCATCTGCTCGATCTCGCGGCGTTCCTGCGGCGGCAGCGACGGCAGTCGTCGCCACAACTCGTCGAGCTCGGCGCTGCGGAGCACCTCGGCGCGTTCTGCGATCCCGCGGGCGATGGTGCGCCGCGACTGGGCACCGTGCCACGCGAGGTAATCGCGGACGGTCTCGTCTGCGAGGGCCTTGAGCCTTGCGACCAGCCCGTCCTCCGGCACCGCCTCGGGCTGGCGAGCGAGGTCGTCGATGGAGACAAAGCGACGCCCGGGGGAGCCGCGAAGCTCGGACGGAACGGCAGGTGGTGCGGACAGGTCCACGATCCAGGTCGTAGCGCCCACAAGGGCGGTTTGCGTCTCATTGCCGATGAGCCACGGCCCGCGGAAGGCGGCAATGATGCCGTCCAGGCGCCGAGCCGCTTCGGGACCGGGATCGAGCGGCGACGTCGTCGCGCGGAGTTGTGCGGCCAGAACGGCAGCGCGTTCCGGCGTTCGGCTCGCGATCGAGATCTCGGCGCCGCGAGCGAGGGCAGCCATCGCGGCCAACCGGCCCATCTCGCCTGCACCGACCACGAGCACCCGTCTTCCGGCCAGCGGCTGACCGAGGAGGTCGAGGGCAAGATCAGGCAGCGACGGCCGTCGGGCGGGAAACCAGCTGCGGCCGCGACGCCCTGCGCGGAGTCCCACGTCGAAGAGCCGATTCAGTTCCGGAGGCACCGCGCCGCGCTCCCGGGCCGCGTCCACGCCCTCGCGGATCTGGTGAAGCACGTGGTCCTCGGCCACGATCGCGGACTGGAGGCCGACCGCCAGCGAGACGGCGTGCTCGACCACGGCCAGCCCGACCAGCAGCCCGGATCCCGGGGCGACGTCGGGCGCAACGTCGGGCGCATCCTCGGCAGAGGCGTACAGCTCGACGCGGTGGCAGGTCTCGATCAGCACGGACCCGGCCGGGCGGGCCGCGCGCAGCCGGTCTGCGAGCTCGCCGCGATCCGAGGCGGGCACGTCCCGGGCATGAGCCACGATCGCGTAAAGGGTTCGATCGGTCACGCGTCTCCGCCGCTGCTCAGCCGGGGATGTCTCGGCCCTGCTCCGACCCGTGCCGCACTCTGGGCCGTGATGGCAGCCACGAGCAGGTGATCCATCGCCCGTTCGGCCTTCTCGACGATCTCGGTTGTCTCCGTCGCGTCGAAGCCGCGACGCCTCGCGACGAGGCCCAGTTCGTGCAGGAACGGCCGCCGGAACTCGAGGATGCCCTCCACGGAATGGCCTGGCGACAGCCCCAGCTCAGCCGCGATCCGGCCGTACGCGGCAGCCTCAGCGGCGACCTCGCGAAGGCTGTCGGCGGCGGACGTCGCGTCGGGTGCATCGAGATGCGCGAGCAGCAGCGCGGCCATCCTTCGGCCGTGGACGCGGAACCAGTCGCGCTGCTCATCGGTGAGCGTGCCGATCCAGGCGAGCTGCCGGCTGGCCGCGGGAAGCTTGTGCCGGTATGCGCGCGCAAGGCGGGCAGGCGTCATGCCAGACCGAAGCAGCGAGCTGCGCGTGGCACGCGCGCTCGGAAGCAGGCTCTCGAGGGTCGGCCGGTGGAAACGGCGGTGGCCGCCAGGGGTCGTGAAGACCTGGAGCCTGCCGGCGTCGCTCCAGCGACGAACGGTGCCCGGTGAGACACCCAGGAGGTGGCTTGCTTCGCCCAGGCTCACCCAGTCGGGCTGGGTACGCGAAGCGGTCCGAAATCTACGCAAATCGCACCATACCTGCTCGTTTCGGCTGAGACTCCCAGCCTATCCCAAATCGGGCCGGAACTCCTCGAGCGCTCAGGCCCTGTCCTGGCGCCGCGTTGCGCCACGGCGGCGCGAGGGCCAGACTCCACGACCCTGGGCCCAGGCGGCCGGGGGTAGACCCTGCCCCGGCGCGATCTTGTGAGGTAGCGGCGGCGCGGTTGAAGTAGCGGCGGCGCGGTCAGGAGGCCGGGCGCGCCACCGGCACTGCCGTCAACGCCGGTTCCTCGAGGCCGTGCTCCTCGGGCACGAGCGTTCCACCGTCGAGCTGCTCGCAGAAGAACGCCGCGGTCGCAGCCACCGCCTCGCCGAGGGGCGTGACGGTCACCGGGCCGAGGCTGTCCAGCTCGTCGTCGGAGATGTTCTCCGGGAACGGCAGCGACTGGTCCACCCAATCGATGCGCCCGGCCGCCGATGGAACCGCAGCCTCTATGGCGGCCACGAATTCGCTCATGTGGGCCAGGCTGCCGCCGAGGTTGAAGACGCGCGCGCCACGCAACGGGCTGCGGCTGGCGAGGATCAGGTCGCGCGCCACGTCCTCCGCGTACTGGAACAGGGTCCGACCGCCGAAGCTGATCGTGTACGGCCGTCCCAGCACGGCCGCCAGCACGGCCTTGGTCGGCGTGCTGGTCATGCCCTGGTCGCGCCCGGGACCGTAGACGGTCAGCGGTCGCAGTCCAATGCTCGACAGGCCGTTGTCGCGCCAGTAGACCTGGGCCGTGCCCTCGTTCGCCTGCTTGTAGACGCCATAGTGGTTCGTGGGGTGGGGGGTCGCCGACACCTCGAGGCGATGGGTCGACGGATCCTCGTCGGCAGCGTCGAACATCCCGATGGAGCCCGTGTACACCAGCTGCTGGATCTGATCGCCGAGTCGCCGGACTGCCTCGAACACATTGACGGTGCCAAGCACGTTGACGCGCGCCCCAAGCGGCGGGTTGGCCCGGCACGCCGGCACCTGGAGGGCGGCCAGGTGGATGACGTTCGTGATGTGATGATCCGTCAGCGCCTTCTCGATCGCGTCGAGGTCGGTGATGTCACCCTCGACCAGCGACACCCCGGCGAGCTCCTCCGGCGTGGTGATCGAGCGCAGGCGACGCGGATCCGCGGCCAGGTCGAAGGCGACCACCGGGATGCCCTCGCGCACGAGCGTCCGGACGGTCCACGCTCCGATGCAACCGAGCGCGCCCGTTACCAGGAAGCGCTCGCCGGACGCCGCGCCAGAGTCCTGCGTGCCCAACCTGGTCAGGCTCCGTGACCCGGCGGATCGAGGCGGCAAACGTTCACGAGATCGCCGATGCCCTCTACCGAGATCGTGACCGTGTCGCCGTCCTTGAGCCAGCGGGGAGGCTTGCGGAAGGCACCGACGCCCGCCGGGGTCCCCGTGGCGATCACGTCACCCGGTTCGAGGGTGAACGCCTGCGAGCAGTGGCTGATGATCCGCGCCACACCGAAGAACATTTCCGAGGTCCGTGCCGCCTGGAGCTGTTCCCCGTTGACCGAGCACGAGAGCGCGAGGTCGTCCGGGTTCGGGATCTCGTCGGCCGTGACCAGCACCGGGCCGAGCGGGCAGAACGTGTCGAGCGACTTGCCGCGCGTCCACTGGCCGTCGCCGAACTGGAGGTCCCGCGCCGAGACGTCATTGACGCAGGTGTAGCCGAGCACGTAGTCGAGCGCCTGCGCCTCGCTCACCCGGCGGGCCGTGCGCCCGATCACCACGCCGAGCTCCGCCTCGTAGTCGACCTGGGACGTCAGCGCCGGGTCCCAGCGGATCTCGTCGCCCGACCCGATCACGCAGCTCGACCACTTGCCGAAGATCAGCGGCGAGGAGGGCGCTGGGGCGTCCTCCTCCGCCGCGTGGGCTGGGTAATTCCTGCCGATGGCCACGACCTTGCCGGGGCGCGGGACCGGTGCCTGGAGCTTCAGCTCACCCATGGGCCGACCGCTCGCGCGGATCCTGGCCGTGTCGGCGGCCGCTCGCAGTCGCTCGAGCGCATCGGTACCGCCGCGGAGCAGCTCGTCCATGGTCCGCGGCGCGCCGGCAAGCAGTTCGCTCGCGGCCATCGCGCGATCTCCCGCAGCGACGCCAAGCCGCGACCCACCTTCATCCTGGTACGAGATGAGCCGCATCCCGGCGACAACCTCCCCGCTGTTCAGTATGCTGGCCCCTGGACGGTCCGTTGAACGTTACGCTGTGAGTCAACCGGGCGTCAACCCGAACGTCAACCCAACCGTCAACGGTGGATCCGGGGCGGCCGGCGGGAGAATGGCGAAGTGAGCTTCGACCCCTTTGCAACCGTTCCCATCGGGCAGACCGGCGTGGCCGTCACGCGACTCGGGCTCGGCGGCGCTTCCATCGGCGGCCTCTACCGCGAAGTGACCGACGAGGACGGCGAGGTCGTCGTCCGCCACGCGTGGGACGTGGGTGTCCGCTACTTCGACGTGGCACCGCTCTACGGCTATGGCAACGCCGAACGGCGCTTCGGGCTGGGCCTCGCCGACCGGCCGCGCGATGAGTTCGTGCTCTCCACCAAGGTCGGGCGCGTCGCGGTGCCGTACGGGCAGATCGCCCCGGGCGCGGACGTCGACAGGCAGCGTTTCGAGGGCCGCGACGATGCGTACTACCAGGCCACGCCACCGGTGCGAATGGTCTTCGACTACAGCCGCGACGGGGTCATGCGCTCGATCGAGGAGAGCCTGAAACGGCTGGGACTCGAACGTATCGACGTCCTCTACATCCACGACCCCGACGACCACTGGGAGGCGGCCATCGGTGGCGCCTACCCGGCCCTGGTGGAGCTGCGTAGCCAGGGCGTTGTCAAGGCCATCGGGGCGGGAATGAACCAGCCCGAGATGCTCGCCCGGTTCGCGCGCGAGGGAGATTTCGACGTGTTCCTGGTCGCCGGTCGCTACACGCTGCTCGACCAGTCGGCCCTCCCTGAGCTGATGCCGATCTGCACCGAGCGGGACGTATCCGTGGTGATCGGCGGGGTCATGAACAGCGGCATCCTGGCCGACCCGACCGCAGACGCGACCTTCAACTACCAACCCGCAGATCCTCACTGGATCGACCGAGCCATGCGCCTCCGCGACGTCTGCGCGCGCTTTGACGTGCCGCTCAAGGCGGCCGCCGTGCAGTTCGTGCTGGCCCACCCCGCCGTGGTATCGGTCGTGGCGGGCGTCCGGGCGGCCTCGCGGCTCGACGAGTATCCCGAGCTGATGCGCTACGCGATCCCCGACGAGCTCTGGCCCGCCCTGCGCGAGGCCGGGCTGCTACCCGAGGAGGCGCCCACCCCGGACGGGCACGCCGGCTGAGCGCGGGCCAGGGCGGCGGTGCGGCCGTTCGATCGGCTTCGTCAGGCCGCTGGTCGACCGGCACCACCGTCAGGCTGCGGGTCGACCGGCACCGTCAGGCGGGTGGTGGAGCCGCGCGTCCTACTCGCACAACCGGGTTGACCAGCTCTCCCAGGCCCTCGATTTCGACGCGTACCTCGTCCCCGTCGCGCAACGTGAAGTGTTCGTCGGGCACCACGCCGGTGCCCGTCAGGAGGATCGCGCCGACAGGAAACGTGAGCGCTGATCCGAGGTGGTCCGCCAGGTCCGCAAAGCTGCGGCGCAGGCGCCCGCTCGAGGTGCGATCGTCGACAACCGTGGCGCCGGCGCGGATCACCCGGAGGTGGATCTCGAAGGGCGGCTCCACCTCGCCGGCCGGAACGATGCACGGCCCGAGCGCGCAGGAGCCGTCGTAGACCTTGGCCTGCGGCAGGTAGAGCGGGTTCTCCCCTTCGATGCTGCGTGAGGACATGTCGTTGCCGATGACGTAGCCGGCGAGATCGAGGCCCGTCGTGAAGACGAGCGCGAGCTCGGGCTCGGGGACGTCCCAGGTCGAATCGGCCCGCACACCGATCGATTCGCCGGGTCCTCGGACCCGCCATCCGGGCGCCTTGAAGAAGAGCTCCGGGCGTACCGCGTCGTAGACGTGGTCGTACACGGATGGCTCCGCGGACTCCTCCATGCGCGCGTCGCGCGACCGCTCGTAGGTGACGCCAGCAGCCCACACCTCCTGGCTCTCCACGGGCGCGAGGACCTGCGCCCCCTTCGCCGACCCGGCCGACGCTCCCCCGCGAACCGCGTCGAGCAGCGCGGACGGACCCTGCGCGAGGAGCGCATCGATGGAGGCGCCCGGTGCAAGCAGGTCCTGGGGACCGCTCTGGGCCTCACCTCTCGCCAGGCGGGTGCTTCCATCGGGCAGACGTACTCGGAACAGTGCCTGTGCCACGTCTCTGCCGCCTTTCGCCGCGCGTCAGCCGGCGGGCTGAGCGATGTGAAGCGGGTCGCTCAGCATCTCGGCCAAACTGCGGAGGTCGCGAACCAGCAGGTCACGTCGCTCGTCGGTCGCCCGGGCCTTGAGCAGGGTCACGCTCGCGCCGTAGGGGTTGTCGCCCGCTCGCCGCGGCTGGATCGCGACGGCGTAGCAGATGACGCCCTCGGCCGTCTCCTCGTCGTCGATCGCGTACCCGCGCTCGCGGACGCCTTCGAGGTCGGTCATCAGCGACTCGACGGTGCGGTGCGACTTGGCCGTCATCGTCGGCAGCCAGCGAACGCCGCGCAGCCGGTCCGCGAGCTCGGCCCCGTCGAGGGATGCCATGGCCGCCTTCCCCATGGCCGTGCAGCTTGCCGGCAGCCGCCGCCCGATCTCCGATGCGAGGCGGATCGGCTGGCGGCCGTCGTGGCGGGCAATGTAGGTCACCTCCGTGCCGTCGAGGATGCCGAGCTGCATCGTCTCCTCCGAGGCCGCCCCGAGGCTCTCGCAGGCGTCGTAGAACTCCTGTACCTGGTCCACTGCGGACAAATACGCTCCGCCGAGCTCCGCCAGCCGGCGTCCGAGGCGGAAACCGGCGCCCGCACGGCGCAGCAGTCCGGCCTCGACGAGTGCGCCGCAGATGTTGGCGATGGAGGACTTCGGGAGGCCGAGGCGGCGGGACAGCTCGCTGGTACCTGCCGCGACGCCCGGCTCCGCCGCGAGGGCGTCGAGCACCGCCACGGCACGCGTGACGGCAGGCGCCAGTGATGCCTCCGATTCGGCCGGAGCCCTGCCGTTCTCGTTTGAACGCGCACGACGCGGCGAGCCGCCCTCGTCCTCTGCCGTGTCCTGCCGGGGTTCCCCTGCGCGGGCCATCGCCTCTCCCAATCCTCTTGACACCCTCCCGATACTGTTCAGCATACCGCGCGCTGTCCAGCATCTTGAATGCTTGATCAGACGGGAAGCACAGCCAGATTCGTGACGCGCCGGTTGCGACCGGGGGGAAAAGGGGAACGAGCACGTGGGGTCGGTCGGGTCCGATCCACGCCCCGCTCGAGCCCGTGGAGGATGAGGAGGAACCCATGGCGAGACTTCGGTTGATCCGCGGGGGCGCGTTGCTGACGACACTGGCTCTCGTGGCGACCGCATGCAGTGCGGCGAGCCCGAC
>JBBRYO010000137.1:0-7617 GCA_038237595.1 Candidatus Limnocylindrales bacterium
CCGTCCGCTGCCGATGATCGACGTGGCCCAGTCCCTCGACGATGCCTTCCTGGCGCTGTCGGAGGGCGCCCCCGCCCTGGTCGCCGTGTCGTCCGGAAAGCCGGCAGGCGTGGTAACGAAGCTCGACCTGCTGGAGTACCTCGCGCACAACGAGCGCCGGCCCGGCTGATCGTCCCAAGCGGCTCCCGGCTCTATGCGCTCGAGCACCGGCTCCATGAGCAACGTCTCTGTCTCAACGAGATGGCGTGCGGGATCCGGCTGGAGCGCCGTGCGCGCAGGCGACTTGTAGTACCGCTCACTCGCCGCCTCGAAGCCGTCGTCGCTGTCATGTGACACGAGCCACATGAAGCGGTGCTCGTCGCGCCCTCGATCCGGAACCCGAACTTTTCTCGCAGCGGCACCACCTTCGCGGACCCATTCGTCCACGAACGCGTCGAGCTCGCCGAGGTTGACGACATAGCGCCTCAGTTGATACGTCCGCATGCGCTACTGCCTTTCCCGCACCCGAACGCAGGCTATAAGGTCGCCCATGACCATCGTGTCATGTGTTGCGTCCCGCTCGGGAGTAGGATGAGGCCCGCCAGCGCCAGCTGACGGACTGTGGAAGCCGACTCCCGGGGACTTCGAGTGCCCCGCCACGCGCGGCCGGTCTGATCACTTCGAGGTGATGCATGACCGTGGCCCGCTCCCCGTCCGACGTCGCACAGTTGCCCGCAATCGGGCGCAGCCGGCGCGCGAACCTCTCCGTCGCAGAGCTTTACGAACACGCCGTTCGCGCGGACGAGGGTCTCATCGCGTCCGGAGGCGCGTTGGTGGTGCGGACCGGCAAGCACACCGGTCGCTCCCCGATGGACAAGTACCTCGTCGACGAGCCGGGCAGCCACGACGGCGTGTGGTGGGGCGGCTTCAACCAGCCGATCACCGAGCGTCGCTACGAGGCGCTTCGCGGCCGCATCATCGACCACCTCTCGACGCGCGACCTGTACGTGCGTGACGTCTTCGTCGGCGCGCATCCCGCCCACCGCCGTTCGGTCCGCGCCTACACGGAGTCCGCCTGGGCCGGCATCTTCTGCGACAACCTCTTCATCCGGCCCACCCGCCAGCAACTCGCGGCATTCGCGCCCAACTTCACGATCATCGACGCACCGTCATTCAAGGCCGATCCCCGCCGGGATGGCACGCGCAGCGAGACGGTCATCCTGGTGCACCTGTCGCGCCAGGAGATCCTGATCGCCGGTACGGAATACGCGGGCGAGATGAAGAAGGGCGCCTTCGGGATCATGAACTTCCGCCTGCCCGACGAAGGCGTCCTGCCGATGCACGCCGCCGTGAACGTCGGGGCGAAGGGTGACGTGGCCGTGTTCTTCGGGCTGTCGGGCACCGGCAAGACCACGCTCTCGGCGGATCCCGAGCGGGTGCTCATCGGGGACGACGAGCACGGCTGGGGCGACGACGGCGTGTTCAACTTCGAGGGCGGCTGCTACGCCAAGACGATCCGCCTCTCCCACATCTACGAGCCCGACATCTACTCGACGACGCGCCGCTTCGGAACGATCCTCGAGAACGTGGTGATCGATCCGGTGACGCGGGAGCTCGACCTCGACGCCGACCTCCTGACCGAGAACACCCGCGCCGCCTTCCCGCTCGACTTCATCAGCAACAGCTCCGACACGGGCATGGCCGGCCAGCCGAGCTCGGTGATCTTCCTGACCGCCGATGCCTTCGGCGTGCTGCCGCCGATCGCCCGACTCAGCCGCGAGCAGGCGATGTATCACTTCATCAGCGGCTACACGGCCAAGCTCGCGGGGACTGAGGTTGGCGTGAAGGAGCCGACTGCGACGTTCTCGACGTGCTTCGGTGCGCCGTTCATGCCGCGCCACCCGAGCGTCTACGCGTCAATGCTGGGCAAGCGGCTGGATCGCCACGAGGTGCCCGTGTGGCTCGTGAACACCGGCTGGACCGGCGGGCCGTACGGCGTCGGGCATCGCATGAACATCGCCCACACGCGCCAGCTGGTGCGCGCGGCCCTCAGCGGCGCCCTCGCGAACGTGCCGATGGTCACCGACCCGATCTTCGGTTTCGAGGTTCCCACGAGCTGTCCGGACGTGCCCGCCGACATTCTCCAGCCCCGTGCCACGTGGCCTGATCCCGAGGCCTGGGACCGCCAGGCTCGCAAGCTCGCCCAGATGTTCCGCGTGAACTTCCGCCAGTTCCAGGACCGCGCCGGCAAGGCAATCCTGGCCGCGGGCCCGCGGGGGGAGTAGGTCCCCGCGGGAAGCAGCCGTCCGGCGGGAAGCAGCCGTCCGGCGGGGAGCAGCCGTCCGGCGGGGAGCAGCCGTCCGGCACGGAGTGGTCGCCCGGCGGGAAGCAGCCGTCCGGCGGGAAGCAGCCGTCCGGCACGGAGTGGTCGCCCGGCGGCGAGTGGCAGTGTAACGGCTAAACCGCAGCGTGGAGGGCAACCGGCACGCGACGCTCGGTCCCGCGACGCCGAATCGACGGGATCACACGATCACTGAACACCAATGGCCTCATGCACACCACGGTCGGGCATGAGCGGCTGCCCCGATCAGGATCCACGCTTGCATCGGGTGATCGCTGCTTCGTAACGCGCGGAAATCCAGGCTTCCGACCCCTCAAGGCGCGAGCAGTGGTCGTCAACGCGGCGCTCTGTTCACTGATGGTGAGTTCTTTCGCGGAGCGGCCCAGCAAGAACCGTCGAGCTGGCGGGTTGCATCATACATACGCGGTATGTATGATGCGCCGTGCAACCTCGCACACGTCCAAACGGAGGGTAATTCGCGCAATGTCGATCCGGTACGGGCTCCTGGCGCTACTGGCGGAGGAGCCCACGCACGGCTACCAGCTCAAGACCGCCTTCGAGCGCCGGACAGGCGGATCGTGGGCGCTGAACATCGGGCAGGTGTACACGACGCTTCAGCGCCTCGAACGCGACGGTCTGGTCGAGGTCGATGCCACCGGCTCTGCCCCCGTCGACGGTGAGCGCGCGGACAGGACCGACTACCGCATCACGGCCGCCGGTCGGGAGCAGCTCAACGCCTGGTTCGCGTCTCCGGTCGTGCCCGAAGGGCCGGCGCGGGACGAGCTGACCATCAAGGTCCTCCTGGCTGTGGCCGCCGGCGACCTCGACGTCGATGGCATCCTCCAGCGCCAACGCACCGCGACGCTCGCACAGCTCCAGGCCTACACGCGCCGCAAGGCCCAGGCCGACCCGGAGCGCGACCTGGCCTGGCTGATGCTGCTCGACGCACTGATCTTCAAGGCCGAGGCGGAGGTTCGCTGGCTCGACGCCTGCGAGGCCCGCATCCGTCGCCACAACCGAAGGGATCGAGAGGATCGCAATGACAGCAACGACTGACGCACTCCGGCCGATGGCCGCAGCACCGAAGGGATCGAGATGGCCGCAGTAGCTGACCCGGTTCGGCCGATGGCCGCCACGCCCGGAGCGGCCGGGATGGATGACGCACTTCGACTCGAGGGAGCTTCGCGCGCGTTCGGTGGTGGGCACACCCTCGTGGTCGCTCTCCACCCGACTGACCTGGTGGTTGCCGCGGGCGAGCTTGTGGCCGTCATGGGCCCGAGTGGCTCGGGCAAGAGCACGCTGCTGTCGCTGGTCGGAGGTCTTGATCGGCCAACCGCCGGCCGCGTCATCGTCGGTGGCCAGGATCTCGGCAAGCTCGACGCGAGGGGCCTGGCGGTCCTGCGCCGACGCACCGTGGGCTACGTTTTCCAGGAGCTCAACCTGCTCGCAGGCCTGACCGCCCGGGAGAACGTGACGCTCCCCCTGGAGCTGGACGGGGCAAAGGTGAGTGTCGCGCGCCACGCCGCCGACGTCGCCCTGGCCGCCGTGGAGATGACCCATCTCGCCGATCGCTTCCCGGACGACCTCTCCGGCGGCGAGCAGCAGCGCGTGGCCATCGCCCGGTCGATGGTCGGGGGCCGTCGCATCGTGCTCGCCGACGAGCCAACAGGCGCTCTCGACTCGATGAACGGCGAGATGGTGATGCGCCTCCTTCGGAGGCACTGCGACGACGGCGGTGCCGCGCTCCTCGTCACGCACGATGCCGCCCACGCGGCCTGGGCAGACCGGGTCGTCTTTCTTCGCGACGGCCGCATCGTCGACGTGTCGGCACCGGCGCCAAGCCCCGAGTTCACGCGGCACGATCCGCTGGCGCCGGCACTCGACGCCGCATGACCCGCAGCAGCTTCCGCGTGGCCGTTCGACTCGGCACGGGCGCCGCCCGGCGGGGCCGCTGGCGCAGCGTCCTGGTGGTGATCCTCATCGCGCTGCCTGTCCTGGCCATGGCCGGGGCGGTGACGCTCCTCGCCACCGTCACGCCGACGCCGGAGCAAACCGCGATTGCCCGGATGGGCGTCGCAGATCTGGTCGTGACGCCGACCGGCGACGGCAGTGTGTCTGGTCTGGTGGCCCTGCTCCCCGCTCGTTCACGGGTCGAGCCTGTCGCGCAGGCGAGCGGCTCCTTCACCGCTGCGGGCGCACGGTACGGCACCGAGGTCTTCTCGATGAACCTCGACGGACTGGCGAAGGGGATCTTCACGGTGCTGTCGGGCCGAGCCCCGCAGACCGCCGGCGAGGTGGCCGTCAGCCCCGACGTGCTGGCGATCTCCGGCGTCTCGATCGGGGACCCCATCACCCTCACAGATCGGGGCCCTGTCACCGTGGTTGGCACGGTCGAGAACCCCATGAACCTGCGCATGCGGATGGTCCTCGCCGACGCCGGCCTTGCGAGCGCGATCGGCGGACCCTCGGGCACGACCTACCTCGTCGCACTGCCGCCCGGAACCTCGGCCCCAGACCTCCCGCCCTCGATCGAAGTCGACTTCGGGCAGGCCCAGGTCGTCGGCCCGGGTGGGGATCAGGTCACACAACCCAGCTATCAGGCCACCACGCGCGCGTTCGCCGGCCAGCCGAGCGACACCCAGGTCGGTGTCATCTTCATCCTTGGCGGCCTCGCCTTGGTCGAGGCTGCATTGATCGCGTCAGCCGCATTCGCGGTGAGCATTCGCCGGCGCCAGCGCGAATTGGGCCTGCTTGGAGCCGTGGGAGGTGAGCCTCGTCATCTCGCCACCACCGTCCTGGCGGAGGCTGTCGTGCTCGGGGTCGCCGGCGCGATCGTCGGCGTCGTGGTCGCCATCGCGGCCGTGCTCGCCAGCGGCCCGTTGCTCGACCAGCTGGTGGACCGGCGCAATCCGCCGGTTGTCATCTCACCCGTCTGGCTCTTGATCAGCGCAGCGATCGGGGTTGGAGCAGCACTCATCGCCGCAGCTGTGCCGGCGCGAACCGCGTCCCGCGTTCCGATCCTGGCCGCTCTCTCGGGACGCCGGCCGCCGACCGCTCCGGCGACGCGCACGCTGCGCCTCGGCCTCTTGACGATCGGCGCGGCGTTCCTGATCACCCTGGTGGGCACGGGCGTCCAGTTTCGCGCCGTAAGCGGCACGCCGGGGCTTGGCATCGGCCTGCTGTTGCTGGGCGCCGTTCTCGGCGTGCTGGGCTTCGGAGCGTGCAGCCCGTGGTTGCTCGAACGCCTCGAGAGAGTAGCGTCGCGACTTTCACTGTCGCCTCGCCTGGCGCTGAGGGATACCGCGCGCGCCCGCTCACGAAACGGCCCGATCGTGACCGCCTTGTTGGCAAGCTTCGCTGCCACGGTCGCCGTTGCCGCGCTTCTCAGCAGCCAGCAGGCGCTGGCGGAGCGCGATTACCAGCCGAGCATGCGCACCGATCAGATCATCGTCGCGGGACCTGGTGCCGCTTCGGCTGGCGCCACTGCCGCGCAGGAACTGGCGGCGATCGGGTCCGCGCCGCTCACTCCGATGACTGCGCCAGACGACTCCGGCGTGTTCCTGGAGATCAGGGACTGGCGTGGCAATGGCCAGCTTGTCGTCGGCGACGAGTCACTCTTGAGGGCGCTGGGTGCAGAGAGCGCATTGCCCGACCTCCGCGCCGGGGTTGCCGTCGTCCTCGCCGAGCAGGACACGGCCCTCGGAAAGGCCATCGTCCGGTCGGGGGACGGCGTCACGATTCTGGGTACGCTCCCAACCCGTACCGTTGCGACCGGCGCCTTCTACTCATCCCTCCCCGGCGCCGTGATCTCGCCCGAGACGGCGGGGAGGCTCGGGCTCCAGACCGTCCCGGCCTACAGCTACCTGATCCGCCTTCCGCATCCGCTGACGGAGCAGGACCGCCAGCGCGCGAGCGCGCTCACCACGCCGTCGCTCGACACCGTCGTGAGCTGGGAGACCGGGCTCCAGCGTCCGGGCGATGCCTTCAGGCTGATCCTGGTGATCGGCAGCCTCCTCTTCGCGCTGACGGTCACCGGGGTCGCCGTCGCGCTCGGAGAAGCCGAGGCGCGCCCGGACCAGCGCACTCTCCTGGCCCTCGGCGCCGACCCTGGTGTCCGCCGCCGCATCACGGCGGCGCGTGCAGGCGTCCTGGCGGCGATCGCGGGCCTCCTCGCGGTTCCGGCGGGCTTGCTTCCCGTCTGGGGTTTGCTGGCCACCCGTCACTCGCCCGACTACCCGCTGGTGATCCCCATCCCCGAGGTGCTGGTCGCCATGGCTATCCTGCCGTTGGGCGCCGTGGTAGGTGCCGCCCTCCTCAGCCGCCCGATCTCGACCTGGTCAACGTATCGCCGCGAGGGCGCCTGAGCGACGCGTGCGCAGGGCGTCCTGAAGCAGGAGGAGGCTACGAAATCGGACGAATATGAGCTGGCGCCAAGACTCTGCGCCCTCATCAGCGCCTGAGCGTGCCGGTGGCCACGAGGCTTTCCCTGCCGCGGGATCTCATCCGGGAGGTCGATGAGACGGCGGGGCCGCAGAATCGCGGCGCCTTCGTGGAGGCCGCGGTGCGGCAGGCGCTCCGTCGGGAGCAGCTCCGGGTGGCAATCGAGAAGACAGCGCGTGCCTGGAGGGGCCGCGGTCAGCCTTCATGGGAGGAGCCGGACGGGGTCGTGAAGTGGGTCAGGGAACTCAGGACGGAGGACACAGGTCCGGGTCCGGGCTGACGCGGAACGTCCGCGACTTTCGGCCGACCCCCGTCCGCGCCGAGGACTACTAGCCGACCGGCTCGAACCTGGCCGTGAAGTGGCGAAGCTGCGGTGGCTCGTCAACGATGCGCAGGCCGCGGAGGTCACCCGAGCGCTCCGCGACCCAGCGGATGACCTCGATCACGTAGTCGATGTGGCTCTGCGTGTAAGTCCGCCGTGGAATCGCCAGCCGCACCAGGTCAAAGGGACCCGCCGACTCTGTCCCGTCGGAATGGCGTCCGAACATGACGGTGCCGATCTCGCAGCCGCGAATCCCGCCCTCGAGGTAGAGGGCGCAGGCGAGCGCCTGGCCGGGGTATTGGAGCGGCGGGATGTGTGGCAACATCGCCCGCGCGTCGATGTAGACCGCGTGCCCGCCGATCGGCTGGATGACCGGCACACCCGACTCCGCCAGCGCTTCGCCGAGATAGGCCGTCGAGCGGATGCGGTAGTGGAGGTAGTCCTCGTCGACCACCTCCTCGAGGCCCTGCGCGATCGCTTCGAGGTCGCGCCCTGCCAGGCCGCCATACGTGGGGAAGCCCTCTGTCAGGATCAG
>JBBRYO010000138.1:0-7534 GCA_038237595.1 Candidatus Limnocylindrales bacterium
CGAGCGTGACCCGCAGTTCGCCGCCGCTGTGGAAGCAGCCGAGGCCGAGGCGCGCTCGATGCTGGTCAACCTCGTGATCAGCGCCGCGCTTAAGCGCCTGCCCAACACCTGGCAGGCGGCGGCATGGCTCTTGGAGCGCCGCTGGCCCGAGCTGTACGGGCTGCGCGGACGTCTGGAGGTCTCCATCGAGCTGAATGCCGAAGCGCAGCGCATCGCGGCAGCCTCTGGGCTCGACCCTGACAAGCTGATCGCCGAGGCCGAGGCCATTCTGGCGGGGCTGACGCCGAAGTCCGGGCCCAAGGAGCCGGGCAAGCCATAGCTCTGCGCCTGGCCCAGCTGCCCCCCGAGCAGGCGGCCAAGCTGCTGGCCCTCGCGGCTGCGCGTATGCGCCAGTCCGATGCAACGTTGGGCGACGTGCATGCCTGGCGCGCCCTGGCACGTCCCGAGCAGACGCCGCCCGAGGGCGACTGGGCAGTGTGGTACCTACGCGGCGGACGTGGCGGCGGCAAGACGTGGACCGGCTCGCATGTGCTGGCCGAATGGGCCTGGGATTACCCCGGCGAGTACGGCATCCTCGCGCCGACCTACGCCAGTGCCCGCGATACCTGCGTCGAGGGGGCCTCGGGGATCCTCGCCGCCTTGGGCACCGACCGTGCCGAAGTCGACCGCGGCACGGCTCGTTACGTCGAGAGCTGGAACCGCTCGCTGGGCGAGCTGCGCCTGCGCAACGGCTCGGCGATCTGGGTCTCGGGTGCCGACGTGGGTGGTCGGCGCATGCAGGGCCACAACCTGCGGGGCGCCTGGGCCGACGAGATCGGCCTCTGGCGTCGGCCCGAGGTGGCCTGGGACCAGTCGCTGCGCTACGCCGTGCGCATGGCGCCGCCGGCGCGGATCGTGGCCACCGGCACGCCCAAACGCGGCCATCCACTGGTGCGCGCGCTGATCACCGATCCGGCGGAGGTCAAGACGCTGGTGCGCACACTCGACAACGTGGCCAACCTGGACGCGGCCACGGTCGATGCCTGGGTGGCCCAGTACGCGGGCACCGCCCTCGGCCGCCAGGAGCTCGAGGGCGAGATGCTCGAGGACGTGCCCGGCGCTCTCTGGCAGCGGCGTTGGATCGATGCCGATCGGCTGCTGGAGCATCCCGATCTGGTGCGCGTCGTGGTCGGCGTGGATCCCGAGGCATCTTCGGCAGAAGGTGCCGCCGAGACGGGCATTCTGGTCGTGGGCGCGGCTCCGCATGACGGCCATGGTGCGAAACCCATGCGGCATGACCACTACTACGTCCTGGAGGACGCCAGCCTGCGCGCCACACCCGATGGCTGGGGTCGTGCCGCCGTGACCGCCTACAAGGGACGTCGCGCCGACCTCATCGTGGCGGAGGCCAACAACGGCGGCGAGATGGTCGAGCACACCCTGCGCACGGTCGAGTCATCGGTGAGCTTCAAGGCCGTGCACGCCAGTCGCGGCAAGGTCGCGCGAGCCGAACCCATCGCTGCCCTCTATGAGCAGGGCTGCGTCCACCACCTGGGCGTCTTCACCGAGCTCGAGGACCAGCTGTGCTCCTACGTCGGCGGAGACGGGCCTTCGCCCGACCGCTACGACGCGCTCGTCTGGGCACTCACGGAGCTGGCCGTCAAGGACGAGCCAGGGCTGCTGACGATGTATCGGGACGAGGTAGCCCGGCGCGTCGCAGCCAAGGCCGCGGGCCGGGGATAGGCCGAGCCATTGTTCGCCGCGCTGTATGTGGGCCTTTTTATAGGTGCCACAAAAAGAGCACCGACCCCGCCAGGCTAACGTCCGCCTCGCCCGAAGAACCGTGTACCAAGATGGGCCCTTGGGCGCCGCCTCGGGACCGCAGCACCCTTTTTTATGGGCGCTGCGATGTGCTGCGATCGCCATGGACAAAGGCACCGCCGGGTAGTCGCCGACGTGGGGCGAGAAGGTGCCCGCCAACCGTTCGGCCTCGCCCAAGAACTTGCCACCAAGATCGGCCTCAGTGGCCCTCTCCCATCGCGACCCCGCCGGGCCAGGCCGACCTCCACGGGCAGATCCAGCAGGACGACCAGGTCGGGACGCAGCCCTCCGGTGGCCCATGACTCCATGTCACGCAGCATCCCGAGGTCCACGCCGCTGCCGTAGCCCTGATAGGCAAGCGGCGAGTCGCCAAAGCGGTCGCACACGTCCAGTTCTCCGCGCTCCAATGCCGGCCGGATCACTTCCCGCACGAGCTGGGTGCGCGCGGCGTTGAAGAGGAACGCCTCTGTTTCAGGGGCGCGGGCGACGCTCGCGGTGTCGAGGAGGATGCCGCGGACCTGCTCGCCGAACGGCGTTCCGCCGGGCTCGCGGGTCTGGAGCACGGAGTGCCCCGCCGCAAGCAGAAAAGCAGCCAAGCCCTGCGCGGCGCTGGACTTGCCTGCGCCGTCCGGTCCCTCGAGAGCGATGAACCGGCCTCCGCCTATCGCTGACTCCAAGGTCGAAGTCTACCCGCCGAACGCGGACCGCCATTGACGCTGTCGATCCAACCCAGGCCGCGTTCGCGACGGAACCCGAAACGCAGGGTGCCGCAATCTGCTGGCGTCCTTCGATGGCGCCGCGCAGGTCGAGCTCGGGCGCAGGACAGCAGCGTCGCCGGGAGCGGTGACGAGTTGAGTGCGGCTTGGGGTTGTTGAGCACTTCGCGCCGAATCTCGAGTCGCACCGCACAGGCAGTACGATCACGTGATGAACGTGGTGGCGAATCCAGCCCTCGTCCCGCCAAACGAACTCGAGCGGCTGGCGGCGGTCCGACGGTATGACATCCTCGATACTCCCCCCGACGGTGCCTTCGACCGAATCACAGCGCTTGCAGCACGCATTTTCGATGTGCCCATCGCCATCGTCAGCGTGGTCGATCACGACCGGATCTGGTTCAAGTCGCATCACGGCCTGGACCTCCAGCAGGTCGATCGCGAAGCAGGGCTCTGCGCGTCCGCCATCTTGCAGGCCGGGTCATGGGTCATCGGTAACGCTCCTTCGGATCCACGTGCGCTGACGAATTCGCTCGTGGCGGGAGACTTCGGCTTGAGGTTCTACGCGGGCATTCCATTGAGGACCTCCGATGGATACAACCTCGGAACGCTGTGCGTGCTCGACTTCCATTCTCGCGAGATCACGCCGCAAGAGATCCAGACGCTTGAGGATCTGGCCGCGACGGTCATGAACGAGCTCGAGCTACGCCTGCGGAGCCGGGAACTCGCCGAACAGGCAGCTGAGCGCGAGCGACTGAACGAGGCCTTTGTTGCGATGCTGTCGCACGAGCTCCGGACGCCCGTCACCACGATCTACGCCGCCAGTCTGCTGCTCGCGCGGAATCCGACGATCCAGGCTGATCCGAGGGCACAGGAGTTGCTGCCTGACATAGTGGCCGAATCTGACCGGCTCCAGCGGCTGATCGAGGATCTCCTTGTCCTTACAAAGGTCGAACGGGACTCGCTGCAGCCCGACATGGCCCCCATCCTTCTTCAACGCACACTCCCTACAGTGGTCGAACGCGAGGCACGGAGGAGGCGGGGACCGACCATCCGCCTGGACCTGCCGTCGGACCTCCCGCCCGTGGCCGGCGACGAGGTCTACGTGGAGCAGGTGACCTCGAACCTCCTGTCAAACGCGATCAAATACAGCCCGGTGGACATGCCAATCGACATTTCTGCGAAGCGAATCGGCGAAGACGTCGAAGTTGCGGTTCGTGATCGAGGCATGGGGCTCCCGGCGGCTCAGCGGGAGGCCGTCTTCCAGTTGCTCGTACGAACACCGGATGCCACACGAATGGCGCCCGGCGCCGGCATCGGACTGTATGTCTGCCGCCGGCTGATGCAGGCAATGGGCGGGGTCGTCTGGGCCGAGGCAGCGCCGGAGGGCGGTACCGTCTTCACGTTCCGGCTCGGCGTCACAACCGGCTGAATTCGAGGCGCCGGCGCGGATTCGCGTTCATGCGGCTCGCGCTCGAACTCGAGCTCCCGCACATCGGTGCCGGTTTCGCACGGGCTTGAGTTGAGTGGTCGTCCCACTCATCGACCATGTGGTCACGGCGTGGGCGTGCACGAGTCAGGAGTCCCCGCACCACCGTCGATCCTGCCACTCCCTCGAGCAGGCAGCGCACGGTACCCCCTGCAGCTAGTTGCAATGAGATTGCGGATGCCCAAGTTCTTGATGCTTTTGGGCTTCCGCCTCGTATTCGCTATGTCAGCCCAATGCCCTGTTGGACCCTCACGGGACAGCGCCAGGGCCCAGTCCGAGCGAGGAAGGAGGCTTAGAGGCAGCAAGAGTGGCTTCGTGCCGAGGAACGCACTGCAACCACTAGAGAGGTTCATTCATGTCATTCAAGCGCTCGATCGCAACACCCGGCGCAGTCGGCTTGTTCGCGATCACCTCGTGGGGGGCATCAAGGCGTTCGCGTCGAGTCACCGCGAAGCTCCGCTCATCGCCAAGGACCCGGCCGCTGACAACACGGACGTGTACGCGTTCGTGCCCTTCGACAAGCCGAACACGGTCACGATCATCGCCAACTACACCGGGCTGCAGGAGCCTGCCGGCGGGCCAAACTTCTACTCGTTCGACCCCGATGTCAAGTACTGGATCAAGATCGACAACGACGGCGACGGCATCGCGACGTCGAGTACGACTTCAGCTTCCAAACCAACGGCGCCAACCCGGGAAGCTTCCTCTACAAGCGGATACGGCCCGATCCCGGCCGTGCCCTCGAACGACCGTGCCGGGTCCCATTCGGCCCGGCCGAGGAATCGCAACCCAAGATGGCCACGAGGCCGTCCCGAGGATTGCGGCGTCGCCCTCTGGGCCGGTGCGCCTCTTTTTCGTAGGTGGTCCAAAAAGGCCACTGACCCCGGGGGACAGGTTTACATGAGCATGCCGCGCAGAGCGAGAAGGCCGAGGCGGATACGGCTTTTGATCGTACCGAGAGGCATCCCGGTGCTTTCGGCGATCTGCAAGTGCGTCAAATCGCCAAAGAACGCGAGCGCAATCGCCTCGCGCATCGGTGCTGAGAGCGCCAAGAGGGCTGCACGTAATTCGTGTGCGCTCATGAGTCGGGCAACCTCCGGCCAGACGTCAGGCACCACCAGCTGAGGCGGTAGGAAGATCTCGCTATCGGGCAGTTGTCGAGTCGCTCGATGGCGACGCAGCTCGTCGACGCCCCGGTGATGGGCAATGGCCAGGATCCAGGTGCGCGCAGTCCCGCGCAGGCTGTCATAGCGTCGTGCGTTCCGCCAGATCTCGAGGAAGGCCTCCTGGACGACGTCCTCGGCCAGGACATCCTGCCGCGTCAGCCGCCTCGCAACCCTATACGCCGAGCTGGCGTAGCGGCTATACAGCTCCGCGAATGCCGCTTTGTCTTCCTGGGCGACCAGCGCCAGTAGGCTGCTATCGGACTTCGCGGACAGAGATTCGGACTCGGAACCGTTGCCGACGCCTCCGGCCGCAGAAGGGTCCTCTGGGACACGGCGCGATACCGACTCGCGATCGGCCGAGGGCAGCGGCGTCCTGCTCGGGCAGACGTCCTCAACCACGACGCGCATCGACGACCAGGCGAGTGGCTTCCGGCGGCTTGTTGCCATTCCTTGGTTCGTGGCGCCCACCCTTTCTTTGCGCGGCGCACGGGTCGCCCGCAGGTTCGGCACAGTGCTGCGCTCGGGTCGACCTCGGGCGGGTGGTACTGATCTGTGGGCACGACGGGGTTCCTCCGGAGATTGGCAACGCGGATCGCAGACGTATCTGAACAGCCGACCTCAGACCTCGTCGGCGCGCTCCTCTTCCCGGAGGGCATGACCCAAGAGCATGAGGCTGGCGGGCCACAGGCCGACGAAGATGGCGAGGCGCTCCGGACGTCCGCTGTCGTCACCGGATCTCGGCACGAACCACAGGATCAGGCTCAAGGCGATCGAGCCGAGAGACGCGTAGTAGGCAATGTCGGGCGTTATCCCGATCGAGCGCAGCATGTGGACCATAACGTTGACCTCCTTGTGACGCGATGGTCACAGGTCACGGTTTCGGCGCGTCGTGCTCGAGAGGGAGCCGACCTCGCAACAGCGCTGCAAAGCGGGATCGCCGATAGACAGCGCAAGGCCCCGACTTCGATAGACCGGATGCCGCGGAGGATTACCGCCCCCGCTGCCTGGAACAGTACGCGCGCCTCCTCGAGCGCGACGGGCAGCCGTGCGGCGCCGGCTCCCCGCCTCACATCTGGCCGGCGGGTTTGAGATTCGGCCCGGCCGCTTGGACTAGCCCAGAGGCGGCATACTGTCCGCGTGCCAGACTTAGGAGCGCCGGAGCGGGACGTCACGGCTGGTCGGCTGAAGGCCGAGTCGGACACGTTCATGGTGCAGCTCGACCGGCTGGCTGAGCTCGAAAACCGCAAGCGCGAGGTTCCGCCCTCGGACCCTCGCTTCCTCGCACTTGCGGTCGAAGTCGAAGCCGCGGCGAAAGCGCTGCTGGAAGACGCCCGGGGTCAGACCGAACTCGGCGATGCCGCCCATGTCGCAGGCATCGAGTCACCCATTGTCAGCATTCCGGCCGATCTCTCCGCCTCCCAATTGATCGCGGGCTGGCGTGACGAGGAACGCAAGCTCGTTGCCTTGGATCCCGCTTCCGACGATGCGCGCACGTCGCGGCTGATGATCGACGCCTATCGTAGGGCCTATCAGGCGCTGTTCACACCCAAGCCGTCGTAGGCTTCGCCCTCGTTTCGCGCGCGGTTGGCGATTCACCGCCAACCCTCGGAGTGAGCGCCGGCCAGAAGCACGGGCTGCTTGTCCGGGACGACATCGACCCCCTTGGCGGCTTCGCCATCCCTCAGATCGATGCTTCGGCGCGAGTTGTCGATGGCCTTGGGAACTGCCCTCCCTGGCCGCTACATTAGGCCACGACGCACAGCGAGATGAACAGCGCAAGGCTGGCGAGCATGGTGGCTGGCAAGGTGGCCGGCAGGGTGGAAGAAACGACTAGCAACCACGCGCGCGCCCTCGTGGGACGTGCCTCGGTCCATTGCGCATCCCGTTGGTTGGCCGGACCTCGGCGCGATCTGGGGCGCGCCGCCGTCGCGTCCGTCTGCGCCGAGCGTCAATGCGTGCCGCGGCCGGGGATGCTGCGGCCCCGTCTCAGTCGGTCTGTGAGAGGCGTTCAGCAAAGACCGCGAGCACGGACGACGCGCCCTGCAACCCGCTCTCCGGGATGGACAGGACCTGAGGTCCGTGCTCGGCGTCCTCGGGCACGATCACCATTGTTGCCGGCCGCCCCTTGTCGACGTCGAACTCGATCCGCCGCACGCGCTCGACGCCGACGTTGAGAGCCAGGCGCCCGCCATCGATGACCAGGATGCGCCGATCGGTCACCGCCAGCCGACCCTCGGTGGAGCGGACGTGCGCCAGGACGTGCTCCTGTGGCTGCAAGAGCGACATGATCTCGGGAGGCGGAGGGTTCTGCGTATTGTTCATGTGAGCGAGTATCGGACGCCGGGAGATCGCAATGTCATTCCCACG
>JBBRYO010000139.1:0-7468 GCA_038237595.1 Candidatus Limnocylindrales bacterium
CCCGGTCGAGAGCGGCAGCCCCGCCCCGGTCGAGAGCGGCAGCCCCGCCCCGGTCGAGAGCGGCAGCCCCGCCCCGGTCGAGAGCGGCAGCCCCGCCCCGGTCGAGAGCGGCAGCCCCGCCCCGGTCGAGAGCGGCAGCCCGCCGCCGACCGGCACCGGACCCCAACTGTTCAACACGGCATACGTTCCTGAGCCCGGCACGTCCGGCGGCACCATCGTATTCGCCGACTGGCAGGAGGCCCAACTCTTCAACCCCTTCTACTTCGGTGCGGCCACCGAGGCGAACGTGAACACAGCCACCGAGGCTGGACTGATCACGTCGACCAACGACTTCAAGTACGCCCCGGACCTGGCTGCCAGCATTCCCACCTTGGACAACGGCGGGGTCAAGGCGCCCGGAGACAACGGCGACGCTCAGACCGTGGAGTGGAAGCTCCGCGACGGCCTGATGTGGTCCGACGCTACGCCGCTGACCTGTGCCGATTGGGAATTTACCGTCGGCTGGATCGACGACCCCGTCAACACGGGCATTCCCGCCGGCAAGTCGGGCTTTCTCACGGATGCCGGCCTCCAGCACTACGCCGCAACGAACAAGGTCGACCCCGCAGACATCAATCTGAAGGTCGAGTGCAAGTCCGATACGGACATGATCTGGCACTTCAAGGAGCCATACGAGGGCTACCTCACACTCCTCGTGACGCCGCTCCAGAAGACCTACAACTCGCAGTTCAAGATCAGCGACATGCTGACGGGCGCCGGCTGGTCCGCGACCGACGTGGTCAACGCACCGGTCTCAGGCCCCTTCAAGTTTTCGCAGGTCGTCCCCGGCCAGGAACTCGACCTGGTACGCAATGAGAACTACAAGGACGCGACCACGGGTCAGCCGGCCTACCTCGACGGCATCAAGTTCAAGTGGTATGGCGACGCCGATACGATGATCGCCGCGTTCCAGGGCGCCTCGCCCGAGTACGACGTGGCAAACAACCTAAACGACGCCGACCTGCCCAAGCTCGCGGGCCTGGACAAGGTCGTGGCGTTGAACGCGCTGACCTACGAGTTCCTGCGGCCCAACTGGGACGACAAGCACTGCTCGCTCATCCTCCAGAACATCCGCGATGGCTACTGCCCGATGTCCGATCCGGCGATGCGCCTCGCCCTCCAGTACGCCATCGACCGCCAGGGCATCAATGATCGCCTACTCGCTGGCAACGCCGCCTTGGCCTACACCAACACCTCGCCGAACGCATGGTTCTACGTGCCGCCGGCAGCGCCGATCACGCAGGACACTCAGAAGGCTTCGGACGCCCTCGCGGCGGCCGGTTGGGCAGCGGATCCCGCTACGGGCTTCCTGTTCAAGAACCTGAATGGTGACTTCACCTGCGACGGAGATGCGAGCGGCAAGGTGCAGAAGGGCGATCCGGCCACGGTCTGTGCCTCGTTCGATCCCAACACGTCGAGCGCGAACAAGGATGCGAACGAGCCCGATGCACGCATCGAGGCCTGCACCACGACCCGCGCCGTCCGCCAGGACACGCTGGCCCTGGTCTCGCAGTACCTGAACGCGATCGGTATCGCGGTCACGATCAGCCCGGTGAGTTCGACGGACATCTTCGCTGCCTACAACGAATCCACCAAGGACACCCCATGCGCCCTGTCTCGCGGCAACTTCGATCTGGCCGAGCACGCCTTTACGGTGCCGCTCGACCCGCTGTCGAACTACCCTGTCTACTTCTCGAAGCAGATTGAGCCGCTGGGCACCAACGACGGCCACGTTGACGACAAGGGCATCGACAAGGACCTGAACACGGTCAAGAACACGGTGGACTTCAGCGCCGTGCAGACCGCCATGGCCGACTTCCAGAAGCTGTACATCGACAAGACCGTCGAGGTGCCGCTGTACTTCCGCAAGGAGGTCTACCTGGTCAATCCCAAGCTGGGCAACTTCACAGGCAACCCCACTTCCACCGGATCGCTGTGGAACGCTCAGCACTGGTATCTGAAGCCCTAGGCGCTTTAGTACGAGGCAACGAAAAGCCAAGCAACAGCTCGGGGCGCCTCAGGGCGCCCCGAGCGCTATGCTCGCCAACTCGCTGAGTTCATTCGGCACCCGCTGGGCCGGACGCAGGCCCGCCGTTCACCCCAAACCGCTGCTATCGGGGACGGGCACCAATGGCGAAGTACATCGTCAGACGCATCCTCCAGGCGATCCCGGTACTCATCGGGATCACGATCGTGGTCTACGGCATCCTCCTGGCGGCGCCGGGCGGACCGACTGCCCGCTTCGCGAACAACCCGCGTGTCACTGACGCCGATCGCGAGGCGTTCAAGAAGGCGTGGGGGCTGGATCAGCCGATTCCGGTCCAGTACTGCCGCTGGATGGGCTTCTGCAATCCGAACGTGGACGGCACGTTCTTGCTGGTACTGCCCAACCCGGCGGCCCTCCTCAACGACAACGGGATTCCCAATGTGTTGCCCGCCGTGCTCGGCGGAGGCGGCAACGGGGTCCTGCATGCTGACTTCGGCATCAGCATCGCGACGGGCGAGAAGGTCCTCGTCCGGATCCAGCGCGCACTGCTGCCAACGATCATCCTGGCGGGCACGGCCCTGTTCATCTGGATCCTGCTGGCGCTGCTGATCGGTGTCTACGCGGCAGTCAAACGCTACTCACTCTTCGACCAGGCGGCCACGGTGTTCGCCTATGTTGGCTTCGCCATGCCGACTTTCTGGTTGGGACTGATTCTGATTTTCACATTCGCCGGGCCCGGCTTCGATATCCTACCAGCCTCGGGTATGGTCAACAGCCGCTCGGCGGCATTTGGGACGGCCCCGTACTGGACCGCCTTCGCTGCTCATCCGCTGGACGCGCTCCTGGACATCGGACGCCATCTGATCCTGCCGGTCGTCACGTTGGTTGTGGTCAACATCGCCGGTGACAGCCGCTTTGTGCGGGCCAGCATGCTCGAGGCCATGAGCCAAGACTACGTGCGCACAGCGCGCGCAAAGGGGCTCCCCGGCCGGACCGTGGTCTTCCGGCACGCGCTCAGGAACGCGATGCTGCCCGTGATCACCAATATCGGCCTGGAGATACCATTCCTGTTCACCGGCGCGATCGTGACCGAGACCATCTTCACGTGGCCCGGCATCGGCAAACTCACCATCGACGCCACGAACGCATTCGACTACCCAACGCTGATGGGCCTACTCCTCATTGCCGCACTGGCGACGGTGCTGGCCAACCTCATCGCGGACGTCGCCTACGCGGTCGTCGATCCGCGCATCAAGTACTGAGGCACATGAGATGACAACTGAGCCTGTCAGCCTCGGCGATCCGGTCATCGACGCGAAGATCGCCGACGCGGCCCTCGAGCGCCGCATCGAGGAGTCGGGCGTCGACTACGAGGTCGGCCTCGAGTCGCTGAGCCAGTGGCAGCTTGCCTGGCGCAAATTCCGCAAGCACCGCCTCGCGCTCATGGGCCTCGCCATCCTGGTTGTTCTTGTGGCAATCGCCCTCGTGGGACCGATATTCCTGCCGTTCGACTTCCAGAAGGTCCCGAATCCTGACGTCCTCGTCGCGAGCGGGCGGCCGCCCTCTGCGACGCATATATTCGGCGAGACAGGAGGCCTCCAACGTGACGTCTTCCAGCTCGTCGTCAACGGTGCCAGGACGTCGCTCTTCGTGGGCTTCAGCAGCATGGGAATCGGCGTGATCCTCGGAACCCTGGTCGGGTCGCTGGCGGGCTACTTCGGCGGCCGGCTGGACAACGTGCTGATGCGCATCGTGGACGTGATGCTGTCGCTGCCGCTGCTCTTCCTCATCCTCGTCGCGAGCCGTTTCTTCGGGAACGGCAACGTGCTCCTGATCATCGCGATCTTCGGGCTCTTCAGCTGGATGGGCGTTGCACGCCTGGTGCGCAGTCTCTTCCTGTCCCTGCGGGAACAGGAGTTCGTCGAGGCCGCCCGGGCGGTGGGCGTCAGTGATCGGCGGATCATCTTCCGCCACATCCTGCCCAACGCGATCAGTCCGATCGTGGTGGTGGCCAGCCTCATCATCGCGGGCAACATCATCGCCGAGGCCTTCGTCAGCTTCCTCGGGTTCGGGATCAGTCCGACGACGCCGACGTGGGGCAACATCCTCACGGCCGCCCAGACGTACATTGCGCGCGGCAACTGGTGGTGGCCGCTCTTTCCGGGGTTGGCCATCGTGCTGACGGTCATCGCCGTAAACTTCGTCGGTGACGGGTTGCGCGACGCCCTCGACCCGCGTTCGCGCGCATGACGAGCACGGTCCGCGACCTGAGCGAGACCGAGGTAGTCCGAACCGCCAGCGGCCCGCCGCCGGCGGATGTCCTGCTCGACGTTCGTGACCTGCACACCTGGTTCCATGTCATGGACGGCACAGTGCGAGCTGTCGATGGCGTCAGTTTCAGCCTGAAGCGCGGCGAGTCGATCGGCATCGTCGGAGAATCGGGTTCCGGCAAGAGCGTGACCGCACTCTCCATCATGCGATTGTTGGAGATTCCTCCGGCGGAGATCCCGGCGGGCGAAATCTGGTTCGACGAGCAGGAGCTGCTGTCGCTCCCGGTGGGCGACATGCGCCGGCTGCGTGGCAACGACGTGGCCATGATCTTCCAGGAGCCGCTGACCAGTCTCAACCCGGTCTTTAAGGTAGGCGACCAGATCGCCGAGCAGGTGCGCCAGCACAAGAAGCTTGGCAAGAGAGAGGCGTTGGACCGCGCGGTCGAATCGCTGCGCCTGGTCGGCATCCCCAACCCGGACAAGCGTGTGGAGCAGTACCCCCACGAGATGTCCGGCGGCATGCGGCAGCGCGTGATGATCGCAATGGCTCTTTCCTGCGAACCGAAGCTGCTGATCGCGGACGAGCCCACCACGGCACTCGACGTCACGATCCAGGCCCAGATCCTCGAGCTCCTCAAGGAGATCCAGGACCGCACCAACTCCGCCCTGATGCTGATCACCCACGACCTTGGCGTCGTCGCCGAGATGGTCGAGAACGTGGTCGTGATGTACGCCGGCCAGGTCGTCGAGCAGGGGACGGTAGAGGACGTGCTGGTGCGCCCAAAGGCGCCTTACACGGTCGGCCTGATCGAGTCGATCCCGACCGTCGAGAAGCGCGGTGGACGGCTGCATGCCATCAAGGGCGTGGTTGCCTCCCCGTTCAACATGCCGCCGGCCTGCCGCTTCGAGCCGCGCTGCCCGTACGCTTGGGACCTCTGCAAGACTAAGCCACCCGAGCTCTACGTCGCCGGTCCCCGCGGCCAGCTCGCGCGCTGCCACCTGCATACGCCCGAGGGCGAGACGCGTCGTCCGAAGCTTGAGCGCGACCGAGTCCACATCGAGGAAACCTCGCTAGCGGCAGCATCCTCGGTCCTGGAGTCCTGACGATGGCCCAGGTCGACGCCAAACCCCAGGTCGCGGCGCCCGCCGACGGCCAGCGACTGCCCGGTCATGCCGAATCGCCGCACGGCATCGGGCGCGATGTCGAGGACAAGACACTGCTCGAGGTGCGCGGCCTCAAGAAGCACTTCCCGATCTACGGGGGCCTGTTCCGGCGCAAGGTCGGCACGGTCTACGCGGTCGACGGGGTCGACTTCGACGTCAAGAAAGGCGAGATCTTCAGCCTGGTCGGCGAGTCCGGCTGCGGCAAGACGACCCTCGGCCGAACGGTCCTGCAGCTGCTGGCACCGACCGGCGGCACGGTCGCGTTCGACGGCCAGGACATCACGGGCTGGAGCAGCGCCCGGATGAAGCCCTATCGCAAGCGCATGCAGATCATCTTCCAGGACCCGTTCGGGTCGCTCAACCCGCGGATGCCGGTCAGCGACATCATCGGGGAAGGGCTTCTTGCGCAGGGCATGAAGAACACCAAGGATCGCAACCGCAAGATCGAGCAGACGCTCGAGGCGGTCGGCCTGCGGCGCTCCTATACGCGCCGCTTTCCGCACGAGTTCTCCGGCGGGCAGCGACAGCGCCTCGGCGTCGCTCGCGCACTGGCACTCGATCCGGAGTTCATCGTGTGCGACGAGCCGGTGTCCGCCCTGGACGTGTCCATCCAGTCGCAGATTCTGAACCTGCTGCTCGACCTGCGGCGCGAGTTCGACCTGACGTACCTCTTCATCAGCCACAACCTGTCGGTCGTCGAGTACTTCAGCGACCGCGTGGCGGTGATGTACTTGGGCCAGATCCATGAGCTGGCCACGGTCGACCAGCTCTACCACGAGCCGCGCCACCCGTACACCGTGGCGCTCCTGTCGGCCATCCCCCGGGCGGATCCGCGCGTGCGGCGCCGCAGGCTGGTGCTCAAGGGAGACCTGCCGTCGCCGGCCGCCCCGCCGACGGGCTGCCGCTTCCACACTCGCTGCTGGCTCCGTGCGAAGCTCGGCAACCCTGAGAACTGCGTGACCGTCGATCCGGAGCTGCGCGATCTCGGCGACGGGCACCGCGTGAAATGCCACTGGTCGGAGGAGGTCACTCCGGCAACCATCCAGACTGCAGCCCAGCAGCAATCCCGCACGGCCACGGCCGAGGCGGAGGGCGACGAGGTATAGCTGTGCGCTCCCGATCTCAAGAACGGTCCGTTGCGCAGGCCCTGCCCGGCTCTGCATCACGCCTCTTGGAGGCCCGCACGACGCTCCTCGCCTTGGCCATCGTCTTCTCCGCCTGTGGCGCCAGCACGCCCACCCAATTGCCGAGCACAACGCCTGCCGCTCCCGGCGGATCGGAGGCGATCGTGGCCCCCGGTCCCACGCTTGGCCCTGACGCCACGATCTGGCCGCTGGACATCATCGACGGGACGATCGCCCTCGCTGCACTCGACACCGAGATCAAGAAGGCCGGCGCGGACCTGATCACGGCAGCCAACACGCAGGACCTCCAGCTCATGCTCGGCGCCGCGCAGGGGTTGAGCGACCTCGCGTACCAGTCGCTGCCGAACGCCCAGCGCCTCACCACCTGGCCGTCAACGAAGGCCGCCGGCACCTCTTACCTGGGCGTGCTTGGGAAGATCAAGAGCGCGGCGGACCAGCTGGCGGCCGCCATCCAGAATGGCGACGCGCCGGGCATCACGACCGGGGCCCAGGCAGTCGGGGCCGCCATCGAGGCGTACCGCGGGGTGCGCGGTCAGATCGTCGAGCTGGCGAACATGGCGCTCTCGATGCGCCACATGCTGGTCAAGTAGCGCCGCAGGCTCAGGCCGACGGTTCGACCCGGTCCAGGACTTCGCGGCTGCGCTCCGCGAAGTGACAGGCCACGCGGTGGCCCGACTCCAGGTCTCGCAGGGGCGGGATCTCCTCGCTGCACACCGCCGGACCGTCGAGGCGCGCCCGCAACCAGCAACGCGGGTGGAAGTTGCAGCCCGATGGCGGGTTGACGGGGCTCGGAACGTCGCCGGTCAGGATGATCCGCTTGCGACGGATCGTCGGATCGGGAACCGGGATCGCGCTCATCAGCG
>JBBRYO010000140.1:0-7434 GCA_038237595.1 Candidatus Limnocylindrales bacterium
AGATAGCCGGGCGGATAGACGCCGGTCAGGCTACCGGCGTAATGGTCAAGGTCGCCGGGCTCTCGAACCAGCACGATCTCGCCTGGCTCTCCAGCCCTCACCCTCAGTCGGTCGCCGACATGCAGACCCGCTCTTGCCAGCTCATCGGCCGGGATCGTGACTTGGTGTTTTGGGCTTACCCGGGTATAGCCGCGTCGCCGCTGCTTTACATTCTTCACGGTTGAGTAAAGTTAGGTCCTGTCTGCACGACATGTCAAGGCGCCTCACCCGGAGCCTGGCGGTACAACCCTCAGACCCGTGGCAGCACTTCGATGGTCCCTTCGCGTGCGACGACTCCGAAGTCGCGTACGTCGAGGGTCAGTACAAGCCCGCCGTTTCGCTCTGCCGCGGCGATGACCAGGGCATCGGCAATACCGAGCGAAAGGTCGGTGTAGCGCTTCACGAGCTGCCGAACCCTGGGCAGATCGTCCTCACCGCAGTCGAGAGCGAACGCGCCGGCTTGCACGTCCTCAAGGAACGAGTCGAGAACTGCCGGCATCCGCGTCTCGAGGAGGCAGGCGATCTCGGCCAAGATCCCGGTCGGGATCAGGTACGGGCCATCCGCCTCGACGAGTGCCTGCTTCGCACGCTCGTGGTCGGGGTCACGCCGGTTCAGCAGCGCGAACACCCCCGACGTATCGAGCGTGATCACTCCTGGTGCCAGTTGGCACGAAGCCAGTCCTTGGTGTCGCGTCCTGTGAGTCCGACATCTTCTCCGGCGCCGACTGAGCTTGGAAGCGACGACGTCTGGGCACCCAGATAGCGGTCGAGCGCCTGCCTCACCAGGTCTGCCTGCGGTCTGCCAGTCCGCTTCGCGAGTTCACGGAGTCGACGTTGCGTGTGCTCGGGCAGGTATAGCGTGGTCTTGTTCACTGGCCCAAATTTACCATATGCCACATATGGTAGGCGCGCCGTGGCGCAGGCGCCGTGGCCAGACCGGTTGACGAGATTGGACTTCAAGTCAACAGGATCCGACCCGATCGGTGACCGAGCAGGACAGAATCGGGCCATCCGCGCCGGGTGAGCATCAGCCCGCACCATAGTCGCGCTCGAGAAGAGCGACTGGCGGGCTCGCGCCGGGTAGAAGCGCCGGCCGGGGCCCTCAGATTCGACCGGAGTTGTGGACTTGAAGTCCAATGTTGGTCCCTTGGCCCCCTTGCGTACCGAAAGGCGTGCGCCCGGGAGTCAATTGTCGAGCGGCAGGCGCTGGAGCAGCACCAGGAGGGGACGGGTCTCGGCGGCCGGCGTCTCGTTGACGGGGAGCCGCAGCCAGTCGTCGCCCGCATCGCCCGCCCGCCATCGACCGTCAAGGCAGCGCGCAGACACGGCATCTATCCCCATCGAGGCGACCGCGCTGGCGAGCGTGATGCCCTCGCCACGCAGGCCGCGGCTCGCGACGCACAGGTCGCCGTCGCGCAACACGGCACCGAGACGCTGCCGGCGGCGCTCGAACGGCTGGTCGGCGATCGGCGCACCGTCGACCCAGAGCAGGTCGGAGGCGACGAATGCCCCCGTGCCGACGTCTCCGGCCCCGGCGAGGCGTCGTCGCAGCAGATCGCTGTCGGGTCGGCCTTCCGCGTCGAGGACCAGCAGCGTGCCGTCGAGCACGACCCCGTCCGCCTGGAGCTGCGTGGCGATCACGGCGAGCTCGGGAAAGATCCCCAGCGGGTTGCCCAGGTGCTCCGTCTGGAGCCGCAGCCGCCCGGCCTCGACGAACGCAAAGGTGCGAGCGCCCGGCCACCAGGGCTCGAAAAAGTAGTCGTCGTCGTCGAACGGAGCGTCGAGGCTCGCAGCCCGCATCGGCTCGATCCGCGCCGGCAGGCGCCCTGTCGCGCCCTCAGGCCCGAGAGGGAGCGCCAGCTGGTCGGCGGAGCCGCGTCTCGACTGGCCGGCCACGCCGCTCAGGCGGTCTTGCGGCGGCGTTCCGTGCGCGCGGCGGCCGTCTTGGAGGCCGCTTCTCCGGCCCCGGCCGGCTTCGAGGCGGTGGCCTTCGCGGTCGACTTCGTGGCGGCGGTCTTTGTCCCCGTCCGCGAGCCGGCGGCGCGCGTCTTGCGGGCCTCGCTGACGGAGGTGGGTTCCTCGGCCGTCTTTCGCGCGCGACTGCCGTTTGAGCGTGCCGCGGCGGGCTCCTTGGCCGTTTCCCTGGCCCGCGATTCACGAGCCGCGGCGACGCTGGCCTCGAGGACGGCCATCAGGTCGGTGAGCTTGCTCGGTTCGGGGGCCTGCTCCCTGACCTCGACGGGCTGCCCGTCGATCTTGGCCTGGATGACCGCCATGAGCGCCTCGCGATACTCGTCGCGGTACTGCGCGGGGTTGAACTCGCCGGTCATGGCCTGCACCAGCTGGGAGGCCATCTGCTTCTCGGCCGGCTTGAAAACGAACTCCTCGTCCGGAAGTTCGAGCTCGCCGATGTCGCGCACCTCGTCGGGCCAGTAGAGCGTGGAGAGGAGCATCGTCTTCGAGTACGGGTTGAGCGCGGCCAGCGTCTCGCGGTCCTTGAGCACGATCTTGCAGATGCCCTGGAGCCCGCTCTCGCCGAGGACGGACTTCAACAGGTAGAACGCCTTGCGACCGATCGCCTCCGGCTCGATGTAGTAGGCCTGCTTCACGAAGGTGGTGGTGAAGTTGCCGGGGTCGGCGTCGACGAACTGCTCGATCTCGATCGCGCGAATGGTCTTGAGCGGCACGGCCTCGAGGTCCTTCTCATCGATGACCACGTACTGGCCCTTCGACCACTCGAAGCCGCGGACGGTATCCGAGCGCGCGATCTCCCCGTGCTCGGGGCAATGCGTCTTCATCTGGATGCGGTTGAGGCACGTCTTGTGAAGCAGGTTGAAGGACAGCCCGCCGCGCGATTCGGTCGCGACGTAGAGCTTGACGGGAATGGTCACGAGACCGAACTGGATCGCTCCGCGCCACATTGCCCGCGCCATGTTGCCTCCTACCCGCTGCCCGACATGCCGCTCTGGAACGGCCTGCGTCTCACAGCGTACCCGTGTCAGGCAAATCAGAGCGTTGCGGCTATTCTCCGGAGTCTGACCTTGAGGCCTTCACTCGCCGTCATTTCGCTGGCTGGAGTGGTGTTCGCCGGGTGTGCGAGCGCCGCGAGTCTCACCGTACCTCCGACCCAGCGCTCGACCCAGACGGCCGGCACGCCGCGTTCACTCGGGGCCACGGCTGCGACGCCCGTCCCGACAGGGCAGGCAGCCGCGAGCGTCAGCGACGCCTGGCGCTATGTGGCCCTCGGCGACTCGTACACGTTCGGCACTTCCGTCAAGCCGCACGACCGCTGGCCGAACCAGCTGGTGCGCGCGCTTCGGCCGGACGCCGACCTGACCCTCGTCGATAACCTCGCGACGAACGGCGCCACCACGGGCGACCTGATCCGCGAGCAGCTGCCAAAGCTCGACGCGCTCAATGCCGACATGGTGAGCGTCCTGATCGGCGTGAACGACGTCGTGCACAACGTGGACGTCGACACTTACCGCATGAACCTGCGAGCCATCTTCTCGCACATCGCGAGCCTGGTGCCGGCGGGCCAGGTGATCCTGGTGACAACGCCCGACTACACGCTCACGCCTTCTGGCGCCGACTACGGCGACCCGTCCAAACAGTCGGCCAGGATCAAGGCCTTCAACGCGGTGCTGGCGCAGGAAGCGTCGAGCGCGGGGATGCTGCTCGTCGACATCAGCACGGTGGCGGACCAGGTGCCCACGGATCGGACGCTCGTCGCACCGGATGGGCTGCACCCCAGCGGCAAGCAGTACGCAGGCTGGGTGGACCTGATTGCGCCGCAGGTCCGCGAGATGCTCAAGAGTGGAACGTAACGCGCACGCAAGGTACTACCTGTCAGGATGGGGCCAGCCCCGGCGGATGTCGGAGTATTTCCATTGGGGGAACACCATGAACCTCACGCTTCCGACGGTCGACGTTTCGTCGGCCAAATCTGATCTCGCCGATCTCGGGCCGCGCGCCAAGGCCGCGATCTCCGATATCGAGCTGCCGACGCTGAACCTGTCGCGCGTTCCCGATCTCGACGGCAAGGGCCGGCAGGTTGCGGGTTCGCTCTCGGAGGCCGGCCAGTCGGTGACCGGGGCCCTCGCGGACGCCGGGAAGGCAGTCGGCGGTGCGCTCGGAGACGCGGGACACGCGATGTCCGGTGCGCTCTCTGCTGCCGGAGATCGCCTGAAGGACCTGCGCCCGACCCCTGAGCCGAAGCGCCGCTCGATCGCGCCGATCGCCATCGGTGGCGCGGTCGTCGGGGCGATTGCCCTCGCCGTCGGGACGGCTGCCGCATTCCTGATGGATCCGATCCAGGGTGCGCGGCGGCGAGCCGCGGTCAAGCGGCGGGCCGATGGCGTGGCCGCTCGCCTGCGCGAGATGCGTTCCAATCAGATGGAGACGAAGCTGCTCGAGGCGCCCGACACAGAGAACGTCGCGGTTCCGATCGACGTCAGCGAGACGCCGGACGTCTCGTCCGAGCTCGAGTTCACGGATGAGGCAGTGCCGGTGACTCCCGCTGCCGCCAAGACCAGGGGCCACAACGGCGCGAGCCACAGCGCGGCGTCGGTTGCGGAGGCGGCGGGGGAGTAGCTCTTCCCGAATTGCGTCCGGTCGGGCAGCTGGCGTTCGACTCCTCGCGGCGCGGCCCTGCAGCACTTGGCCGCGGCAATCGACCGCGGCGCGGTGCCGCCGCGTGATAGTCTTCGAGCATCTCTTGCGACCGGTCCCGTGAGGCCGGACTGACGGCCCTGAGAGGCCGGCAAGGAGGAGTCTTGGACCTGCACAATCTCGGCCACCGTCTGACCGCGGGCGGTGGTCGTTTCATGCCGCGAGCGTGACCGTCGAGCACGGGCCATGAGCTCCGCACTGCCACTGCCGATGGACGCCGTCGTGGATCCGCGCATCGGCGGGCACGGACCGGCCCTGCTGGTGCTGGAGGACGGCACGTGGTTCCGGGGCGTCGCGTTCGGCGCGCCGATCGCGTCCGGCGGCGACCTCGTCGTCAACACCAGCCAGACGGGCTACCAGGAGGTCTGCACCGACCCGTCCTACGCGGGACAGGTCGTCGTGATGACCTACCCGCTGATCGGCAACCACGGCCGGCTCACCGACGACGACCAGTCGGAGCGGCCCTGGCTGCGCGGCCTGATCGTGGGCCACGCTACAGCCGCGGTCCTCGGACGCGCGCGCCAGATCGTCCACCTGCTGCGCACCTCTGGCGTGCCCGCGATCGCCGGCCTGGACACGCGCGCGCTCGCGCGCCACCTGCGCACAACTGGCTGCCAGCGAGGCCTGATCACGGCGCCTGGCGAAGTCGATCCCGGCGAGGCGATCGCCCGCGCTCAGCTGATCCCGCGCTGGGAGGACCAGGATTTCGTCGGCCAGGTCTCCGCTCGCGAACCATATGAGGTGGGCGATCGCGGGCCGCTGGTTGCCGTCATCGACTACGGACTCAAGACGAACATCGTCCGCGCACTCCACCGCCGCGGCGTGCGCGTCCGCGTTCTACCGCACACCGCCAGCGTGGAGGCAGCCCTCGCGTCGGATGTCGTCGGGCTGGTCCTCTCGCCCGGTCCCGGTGACCCGGCACGGCTGGACGGTCCCGTGGTGCTGGCCCGTGCCGCGATCGCCGACGGGCGGCCGCTCCTCGGCGTGTGCCTGGGCCACCAGATCATCGCGCGGGCTGCGGGTGCCGAGACGCGACGGCTGCGCTTCGGCCACCACGGGGCGAATCACCCCGTGCAGGACCTCGGCACCGGCCGCGTGCAGGTCACCGCGCAGAACCATGAGGTGCAGGTGGTCGGCGAGACGCTCCTCGCGGAGTCCGGTTTCAGCGTCAGCCAGCGCAACCTCAACGACGGGTCGGTCGAGGGTCTCCGCCACCGCACGCTCCCGATCGAGACGGTCCAGTACCACCCCGAAGGCTCGCCCGGTCCGCTGGACGCGGCGGAGGTCTTCGATCGCTTCATCGATCGGGTCAACGCCGCCGTGGTCGCGTGAGCTCCGTGCCCTCGACCGCGGCGGCCGCCATCGTCGAGTCGGCCCTGGCCGCCGTGGTTGCTTGAACGCCGAGCGGCCGCGCTCCGTCCTCATCCTGGGGAGTGGCCCGGTCGTGATCGGCCAGGCAGCCGAGTTCGACTACGCGGGCACACAGGCCTGCCGCGCCCTCCGGGAAGAGGGCATCCGCACGATCCTGCTGAACTCGAACCCGGCCACGATCATGACCGACCCCGGTGTCGCGGACGTCGTCTACCTGGAGCCGCTCACGGTCGAGGTCGCGGAGCGGATCCTGGAGCGGGAGCGACCCGACGGCGTGCTCGCCGGCCTCGGCGGGCAGACCGGCTTGAACCTGGCCATGGACATGGCGCGCACCGGCGTCTTCGAGCGCACCGGCGTCCGCGTGCTCGGCACCCCGATCGCAGCGATCGAGATGGCGGAGGATCGGGAGCGCTTCCGGGGCCTGCTCGATCGGATCGGCCAGCCCTATGCCCCGTCCGAGATCATCGACGCCGGCGCCCCGGGCGCCGACGCGGCAGGCACAAAACGGGCCGCGGATCGCGCGCTCGAGATCATCGGCCTGCCCGCGGTGATCCGGCCGGCCTTCACGCTCGGCGGCACCGGCGGCGGAATCGTGGCCACCGAGCCCGAGTACCGCGAGCGCGTACGCAGCGGGCTTCGCCTGAGCCCCATCCACCAGGTCATGGTCGAACGCTGTTTGGTCGGCTGGCTGGAGATCGAATACGAGGTCATGCGCGACGCGGACGACACCTGCATCGCGGTCTGCTCGATGGAGAACGTCGATCCGATGGGCGTCCACACGGGCGACTCGATCGTGGTCGCCCCGGTCCAGACCCTGCCCGATCCCGTCCATCAGCGCCTGCGCTCGGCCGCCCTCGCCATCATCCGCGCGCTGGGGGTCGAAGGCGGCTGCAACGTCCAGTTCGCGCTCTCGCCGGACGCGTCGGAGTACGCCGTGATCGAGGTCAACCCGCGCGTCAGCCGCTCCTCCGCGCTTGCCTCCAAGGCGACCGGCTATCCGATCGCGCGGGTGGCCGCCCAGATCGCCATCGGGCGACGCCTCGCTGAGATCCCCAACGCGATCACGGGTTCGACGGTGGCCGCCTTCGAGCCGGCGCTCGACTACATCGTGGTGAAGCTGCCGCGCTTCCCGTTCGACAAGTTCCCGACGGCCGACCGCTCGCTCGGCTCGCAGATGAAGGCCACGGGCGAGGTGATGGCGATCGACCGAACGTTTGGCGCCGCGCTGAACAAGGCGCTGCGCGGGCTCGAGCAGGCGGGCGCCGGGTTCCTGGCCGAGGATCCGGCCTGGACGCCGACGCTCGACGCGCTCTCGGGACCGGTTCGCGGACCCGGCGAGCGGCCCGGCAGCCT
>JBBRYO010000141.1:0-7423 GCA_038237595.1 Candidatus Limnocylindrales bacterium
GCAAGCTCTATCGCTCGAACCAGGAGCGCCTCGCGGCACTGCCCCGCTGGGTCGACTTCTACAACCGTCGCAGATCCCACACCGCGCTCGACGGGGCCTTCCCCATGGATGTCCTTGTCAACCACGTGTGTGGGAATCACAACTAGACAAGCGCACATGTCCACACGTTTCGGCAAGGGGGAGCTGAAGGTTCGTACGATCGGAGACGCCGCCGTGTCGTCGATGCCGATCAACGTCGTGAGCACAGAGTCCGACGAGTCCGGGCCGCACGGAGCCTTGTCAATCGGTTCCGTTGGCTAGCCGGCGTCCACCAGCGGCTTGACCTCGCCGATGAGGCGCTCGATGGTCTCGGTGTCGAAGGGCGCCGGGAGCTCGATGATCGCCGTGTCGAAGCCGTGTTCGCGCCGCGCGAGGAATTCGTCGGCGATCTTGTTCGGCGGCCCGAACCAGAGGGTGTCGGGCGAGTCCCAACGCTCCCTCGGCGTCTTGTTGTGGGCCATCTGGCTGCCCCACACGCGCTCGGCCTCGGCGGGATCGTCGCGGATGACCATCTTGGCGCCGAGCGTGCGCTCGATCTCCTTCTCGTTCCGCCCCACCGCCTCGCAGTGCTCGCGCAGGATGCCCTCTTTGCGCTTCAGCGTCTCGGCGCTGCCCATGCCGTTCCACATGTCAGCGTACTTCGCGACCGTCCGTAGCGTCTTCTTCTCGCCGCCCCCGCCGATCATGATCGGCAGGTGCTTCTGGATCGGGAGAGGCTGGTGGCGCAGCTGGTCGAAGGCGTAGTGAGCACCGGGTTCGGAGGTCACCTCGCCGCCGTCGAGCAGCGTGCGGCAGGCGGCCACGGCTTCATCCAACCAGTCCAGCCGCTCTCCGACGCTATGCCCGAACTCGATGCCGTGGGCCTTGTGCTCAAGGTCGAACCAGGCGGCCCCGAGCCCCAGGATCGCGCGTCCATTGCTGATGTGGTCGAGCGAAGCCGCGTTCTTGGCATTCAGCCCCGGGTTGCGGAAGGTGTTGGCGCCCACGAGCAGCCCCAGCCGGGCGTGTTCGGTCGCCACCGCGTACCCAGTCAGCAACGACCAGCCATCAAGAATCGGCTGGTAGGGATCTCCGAAGATCGCGTAGATGTGGTCCCACGCCCAGAGGTGGTCGTAGCCGAGCTGATCGATGCGACGCGCGGCGCTGAGCATCTCGGGCCACGTTGCGGCCTGGTTCCACAGAAGAATGCCGAGCTTCAGGTCTGCCACGGGTCCTCCAGTATCTTTGGGCGAGAGGGGAGGGATCGACGGCAAACGATACCCTGTAGAGCATCGCAGGCACTCCTGCGGAACGAGCCGGAGGGATCTGCCACAGCGTGAGCGAGGAACGTCGACTCGTTACGGTCCTGTTCGCGGACGTGACCGGGTCAACCGCGCTCGGCGAGGCGCTGGACCCGGAGGACGTTCGAGCGCTGTTGGCACGTTTCTTCGCGATCGCAACGGAAGCCGTGGAGACGCACGGCGGCACGCTGGAGAAGTTCATCGGCGACGCAGTGATGGCCGTCTTCGGGTTGCCGCAGGCACACGGTGACGACGCCGAACGTGCGCTATCGGCGGCGCTCGAGATCCGGGACGGCGTCCGGGCCGATCCAGGGCTGGGGGAGCGCCTGCCGATCCGCCTGGGGGTGAACACCGGCGAGGTGATCGCGAGCCGCGACGGCCTGGCTGGGGGTGCGGCAGCGCAGTCGGGGAACGCGCTGATCACCGGTGATGCCGTCAACGTCGCCGCGCGCCTGCAACAGGCTGCGGTGAGCTGGGGAATCCTGTGCAGCGATCGCACCGCGATGGCCGTGGCGTCCGTGTTCGCCTTCGGCCCAGCCGCACCTGTCGATGCCAAGGGCAAGAGCGCCCCGGTCCGGGCAAGGGAGTTGATCGGCAGGCGGGCGAGTCTCCATCGGCGGGTCCCGATCGTGGGTCGGGACGGGGATCTCGATCAGCTGGACCTCATCGCCCGGCGCGCATTCTCGGAGCGGAAGCCGTACCTGATCAGCATCGTCGCACCGGCAGGTACGGGCAAGACGCGCCTGATCGAGGAGTTTCTCGACCGCTTGTCGGCCGGCGAGCAGCAGGCGACGGTCGCGATCTCGCAGTGCCTCCCGTACGGGCAACGGCTCACGTACTGGCCGCTTCGCGCCGTCCTCTACCGGCTGGCGGCGATCGACGAGGGGGCGCGGCCCGACGAGGTGCGGCGCAGCATCACGGCCTGGCTCGAGCGCAACGGCGCAGCCGATCCCTCGCGCACCTGCGAGCTGCTGGCATCGACGATCGGAGTGGGGGAGGCGGAGACGACGGACCAGAGTGCGCTCTTCGGGGCCTGGCGCACCTCGATCGAGCTGGCGGCTGCGAGCAACCCGCTGGTCCTGGTGTTCGAGGACCTCCATTGGTCGAGCGACAGCCTGCTCGATCTGGTGGAGTACGTCATTCAGCCGCGGGGCGACCTGCCCTTGATGATGATCGTGCTTACCAGGCCGGAGCTGTTGGACCGGCGTCCGGCGTGGGGCGGGGGTCGGCGCAACCACCTGTCGCTGGAGCTTGATCCTCTCGACGACTCGGCTGTCGCGACGCTCGTGGGCAACCTCCTGGAAGCCGCGCCGGCCGATCTCATCGACGCAGTGGTCCAGCGTGCCGACGGCAATCCGTTCTATGCCGGCGAGATCGTGCGGGCCATCGCCGACCGGCTTGATCCGAGCTCGGTCGATCCGGTCGAGGTTGGTCGGCTCCTGGCGACCCTTCCCGACACGGTGCAGGCAACGGTGCTGGCCAGGCTCGACCAGCTGCCGCCGTCGTCACGGCGCGTGCTCCAGGTCGGCGCCATCTTCGGGCGTGCCTTCCAGCCGTCCGGGCTGGCCGCCATCGAGCCGGACCTCGAAGGCGGCATACAGGTCGCGGTCGAGCAACTCGTCGACCGCGACCTGATCCGGCATTCCGGCGCCGACGGCTACAGCTTCCGGCACATCCTCATTCGTGACGTCGCCTACCAGACTCTGCCGCGCGCTGAACGCTCGCGCCTGCATGCCGCCGCCGGCCGCTGGCTGGAGGCACGTTCCGGGGATCAGGCGGAGGCATTTGCCGAGTTGATCGCCTTCCATTACCGCGAGGCGGCAGGCCTCTCGCGTGTGCTCGGGCAGGCGCCCGACGAGGATCTGCGGCAGCGGGCGGAACGATGGCTCGGTCGCGCCGCCGATACCGCCATTGCCGCCGGAGCCCTGATGGAGGCCAAGCAGCATCTGCGCGCTGCCCTCGATGTCACGCCGCCCGGACGGCTACCGGATCTTTGGCTTCGAATCGCCGAAAGCGCGTCTGACGGAGGAACCGCCACGGACGCTGCCACGACGGCGCTGGAGCTTGCCGTGGGCCAGGAGCGCACGGCTGCATGGCGCCTCACCGTGCTGGCCGGCGTGCTCCTCTGGCAGACGCGCTTTCACGGCTCGGTGTCGCAGGCCAAGCGTCTGGAGGAAGTCCAGTTCAACCAGCACCTCGATGAGGCGGAGGGCCTCTTCGAAGCCACTGACGATCCTGCAAGCCGCGCCAGATTTCTGATCGTCAAGGGCTTCATTCCGTTCTGGCGATTGTCGATGAATCTCCCCGTGGACGCTTCGATATCGTCAGTGGCCGAAGAGGCGGCACGCGAGGGACTGGTACTGGCGGAGCGTATCGACGACGCGGCTCTGGTAAGCGCCGCGCTCGATGGTCTCAGCTCGCTCCGGCAGGACGCGGGCGACTTCCGTGCGACGAGGGATCTCTCATTGCGACGCCTGGGGCTGGCCGACCGCCTTGATCTCCGCGAGGTCGTGGATGCCCAGTGCATGCTCACGTGGAGCTCGAGCGTGCTGGGCGACCTCGAGGAGGCCGAGCGCGACAGTGCCACCGCCCTGGCCTCGCTTCAACCGGGCCAGGTACCCAGCTGGGCGCTCCACCTGTCGCACTGGAGGATGTATGCGCTTGCCGTCCTGGGACGCTGGGGTGAAACGCTGGCAGTGTCCGAGCGCGCCTACGGGCTGTGGACCGACATCGACCGTGCTCCGGCGGGCTACGCGACCCTCGGCTTCGTCGCGGCATTGATGGTGGCTCGTAGCACGCGCGACGAGCGCAGTGATCGTCACCTGACCGAGGTGCTGGAGGCCATGACCGAGCCCTACGCTTTGAACCCGCGGAATCGCATGCTGCGCGAGATTCGTTCCCTCGAGTTCTCGGCGGACGCCGCTGCGCTGATGGAAGCTGCGAGCAGCGCGTCAGGTCCCGTGGAACGTTGGCTCCATGCTGCAGGCGACCGGCGCATCCTGCGACCATCTCGCGATCTCGAGCCGCTGCTGGAGTTGGCGAAACGTCTCCAGGCCCGTCCACTGATTGCCCAGGTATTGCGTGCGCAGGGCCTGGAAGCGTCCGACCCGGGTCCGCTTCGCACCGCACTGGCCATCAGTGAGCAGATCGGCGCCGTTCCCAGCATCGGCCGTCTGGCCTGCGAGCTGGGCAAGCTCACCGGCGATCAGGCACTCGTGCAGCGAGGGATCGGCCTCTTGAGGAGCATCGGAGACCTCGAGATGCTTGACCGCTACGAAGGAGGCGCTTGAGGTTGATCGGGCCTTTGCTGGTGTTGACACTCGCGCGCTTCGGAAGTAATGTGCCGACATGGTCCTTACCTTGAGTGCATCTAATGGAACACGCGCTCGCATTACTACGCAAGGCCAGATCACGGTGCCCAAAGCGGTCCGAGATCAGCTTGGAGCCAAAGCGGGCGATGAGCTCGAGTTCAACCCGACGCCGGACGGCTTCATGATCCGGCTGCGACCGAAGCGCAGCATCCTCGACTTCGCCGGAATAGCCGGCCCGAGGGCAGACAGGATCCCGGACACGGCCGAAGAGCTCGACGACCTCCTGGAACGAATGGGACGCGAGCGTGCCATCGCGAAGGAGGCGAAGCTGCTCCGCGCGACAGCGCGGCCGAAACGCCGACCAGGATGACGGCCGTGGTCGGGGTCACGGTCGGCTACGCGGACACGAACCTGTTCTACTCGTTGCTGGCCGGACCGTCGCATCCCTTTCATGAGCGCTCCCTCGACATATTCCGGCGCGTGGCTGAAGGCCAGCTGTCGCTGATCGTGATGCCGGTCATCGTTGCCGAGCTCGTCTACACCACCACGGGCGCACTGAAATGGTCGCGCGCACAAGCCTCCACGCGCCTCGCTTCCATGCTGGAATCGGACGGTCTCACAGTTCGAGAGCTCAGCGTTGTGCTGGACGCACTGCGCCTGTACGGCCAGCACCGCCGACTGGATTTTGCCGACGCATACCTTGCCGCCAGCGCCAGCCGGGCCGGCCCCGCGGTGGTCGTTTCGTTCGACCGTGACTTCGACGGAATCGAAGGGGTCACGCGCACAGCCGCCTGAGGCGAGCGCGCGCCGCGGTGGCCGTGCCTCACAATGAACCCGTGAACATCGCACTCGTGCACGGTTCGTACCACGGGGCCTGGTGCTGGGACCTCCTGCGAACCGAGCTCGAGCGACTGGGCCACCGGGTCATCACGATGGACCTCCCGATCTCCGACCCTGCGCTCGGCGCGGATGCCTACGCCCAGGCCGTGGTCGACGCCCTCGATCCCGACAGTGAGCCGGTCGTGGTGGGACATTCCATGGCCGGAGCGATCATTCCGCTCGTGGCGGCACGTCGGCCGGTGCGTCAGCTGATTTTCCTGGCCGCCTTCCTGCCCACGCCCGGCAAGAGCATCAACGAGCAGCGCGGGAGCGAGCCCATCGATGGCCTCGTGGCGCCCTCAACAGCCGAATGGACCGATCTCGGTGACGACGTCTGGGCAGTCGGCCCGAACACGGCCACCGAGATCTTCTTCCAGGACGCGTCGGAGGACCTGGCCCGCTGGGCAACCGAACGCCTGCGCCCGCAGTCCTACCGCGTCATGAACGAGGTCACGCCGCTCGTGAGCTGGCCCGACGTCGAGAGCCGCTCGATCGTCTGCCTGGACGACCACGCCATCAACCCCGACTGGGTCCGTGCGGTCGCGCCCACGCGCCTCGGCGTCGAGGCCGTCCCCATCGGCGGCGGCCACTCGCCCTTCATGGCGCGTCCCGCCGAGCTGGCAAAGCTGATCGACTCGCTGGCCTGATCGGCGAAAAGAGCCGTAGCAGCACCAGTCGTGATGTAGTGTCCCGGAGTGGTCACGCGCCGTCAGCCAGTGCACAGGTTTGCCGACCTCCCGGGTTGGGAGCTTGTCAGTGTCGGGCTGGAAGACCTGGACGCGGGCCGCGCCTCGATCGAGGCGGCGCTTGTTTCGTCCGCGTCTCGGGAGCTCCGGCGCTTTGGTCTCGAAGTCAGGTCGACGGAAGGGGAGGGACCGGACCTCTACGCCCTGGTGGCCGCGCAGGTGGGAGATGCCGCAGCGCATTCGCGCTACAACTCGTTGCGCAGGCGGTTGGTGAGCTTTCTGCGGGCTGCCTCGCGTGCGTCGATCCGCTGACGCGGCCGGCGTCCGCAGGCTCGTCGCCGAGCTGGGGCGCGTGACCGGCGAGGCCACCACCGTCTACCTCGTCGGTGGGGCGACCGCCGTGCTCGAGGGATGGCGGCCAACCACAATCGACGTCGACCTCCGCATCGAGCCCGAGTCGGACCAGCTCCTCAGGGCCATTCCCGAGCTCAAGGAGCGGCTCGGTATCAACGTCAAGTTGGCGTCACCACTCGACTTCCTGCCCGAGTTGCCCGGTTGGCGGGACCGTAGTCCCTTCGTCAGCCAGGAAGGCCCAGTTACCGTGCGCCACTTCGACCTCTACTCGCAGGCCATGGCCAAGACCGAGCGCGCCTTCGATCAGGATGTGCGTGACGTCGACGCGATGATCGAGCGCGGGCTGGTAGATCCCGCTGAGTTGCGACGCCTGTTCGATGCGATCGAGCCGCGGCTGTATCGATTCCCGGCCGTCGATCCGACTGCGCTCAAGCAACGCGTGGCCGACCTCAAGGACTGACTCGGGAGGCGCTTGCGTACTTCCGATAATGGAAGTTATGTAACGTGAACGGAACCCAGGTCCCGCCCGCATGCCGTCTGCTTCCTACGTCGGCGATTCGACACGGAATCCGATCAATCGTGCTGCCGCAGCCTGGCGATCGTCGTAGGTGACGAAGATGTCGACCTCGGCACCGAGCCGCAGGGCGGATCCGATGTGCCATGGATCGGTCCACGAACTCACCCTCGTCACTCGGAAGGTTCGCGACGTCGCAGGCACTACAGCAACAGCGGCCTTGATATGAGCCTCACGACTGCTCGCCCATCACGTCGGCAACGGTCGCGAGGATGTCCAGGTGGGCGATATCCTTCGGCCGGCCAGCATGGCGCTTCATGGCCACGAGGTCGTTGATGCTGGCGACTCGATAGGTCTCGC
>JBBRYO010000142.1:0-7388 GCA_038237595.1 Candidatus Limnocylindrales bacterium
GACGGTGCAGAAGCTCTCCCAGATCTGGAGTAGCGTGGCCCGAGATGCGCAGAGGGGCGAGCTCAGCGACGGCATGCGTGCCGCGGTGCGCGGCGATCCGCACTTCCAGGGCATCATCGACCAGACCGACGAGCTGCGGATTCGCACCCGTACCAGCGTGCTCACCCTGGTCGTCGTTGCGCCGGCAGCCGAAACCGCCGAGCGCGCGATGGCCACGGTCTCGGCGCTCGCCGCGAGGCATCCCTCGCGCTCGGTCGTCCTGTCGCCTGCCGACCCGGACGGACCGACCCGCTTCGATGCGCACATCTACGCCGCGTGCCAGGTGCGGAGCCAGTCGGAGATCTGCACCGAGGAGATCCTCATCAAGGTCGGCGGGGAGCTGTCGCAGCACCTCGCCACCGTCGTGGCGCCACTCCTCATCCACGACCTGCCGGTCGTGGTCTGGTGGCCGGACGACGTGCCCTTCGGTAGCAAGCACTTCATCGAGCTGGCCGACGAGTGCGATCGCCTGCTCGTCGACTCCGGTCAGTTCCGCGGGGACGGCGTCGAGCGACTGGTGGGCCTTCGCCAGGTCGTGGCAGACGGCCTGGTGGTGCACGACATCGGCTGGATGCGCGGCATGCTATGGCGGGAGCTGCTGGCAGGCATCTTCGACCACCCGCTGCTGACCCGCGAGCTGTCGGCCATCCGCCGCCTGCGCATCGACATCGCGAAGCCCGGACGGACGGTTCGGCTGGCACGCGCCGCGTCGTTCGCCGGCTGGCTCGCGGCGATGCTCGAATGGACGGTGGCCGAGCCGATGAAGCCGGACGGCGACACGTACCGCGGCGCATTCCGCGTCGGCAAGCGCGAGATCCCGGTCGAGTTCCGGCCGGTCAGTGTGGGCATCGATGGGAGCATCCGCTCGGCCGGCTCCCTGGTTCGCGTGGAGCTCGAGGCGTCGCATCCGCGTGCCACGACGCGCATCCGGGTGACCCGGCAGTCGGACCACCTGCTGGCCACCGCCGACTGGAACGCCGCCCAGGTGGCCCGCCGTGCCGCCCGCCTCGACCCCTTCGACGAGATGCCGTTCCTGGCGGAAGCGCTCGACCGGACGGGCCATGACCGAACGTTCGAGAAGTCGCTCGACCGAGCGGTGAAGCTGATGACCGGGATGACGAAGGCGGAGTCGAGCGCCGCTGCGGCGGCAGCTGCGGCCGGGCCAGCCTTGAACGCGCCGCCTTCCAGTGCCGCGGGGGCCTGAGCGGCTCGAGGTGCCCACGCTCCAGCGAATCGAGGGGATCAAGGGTCCGGCAGCGGTCCTCGTGGCGCCGGATCTCGCCGGGATCGCTGCTGGCGCCGCCGAGCGGATCGCCGGTTGGACGTCCGAGGCCATCGCGACGAGGCAGAGCGCGCAGGTGGCCCTCACCGGCGGGTCGTCGGCCTCAGCTTTGGCCGCAGCGCTGCGCGAGCCACGTCGCCAGGCCTCGATCGACTGGGACCACACGCACCTCTGGTGGGGCGACGAGCGCCTCGTCCCGTCCGACGACCCTGACTCGAACTTCGGAGCCGCCCAGCGCGACCTGCTCGGGCACGACGGTGTTCCGGCGCCGACGGGGAACATCCACCCCTTCCCGATCGAGACGGCCCTCGCCGCCGGCCAGGACGCCGACTGGATCGCGCAGTCCTGTGCGACGCAACTGCTGACTACGCTGCCGCAACGCGAAGGTCTGCCGGCCTTCGACGTGATCCTGCTCGGCATGGGTCCGGACGGGCACGTGCTCTCCGTCTTCCCTGGCAGCCCGGCGTTCGAGCCGGATACGCCGTTCGTCATGGCGGTGCCGGCACCGACGCAGGTCGAGCCGCACGTCGCGCGGGTGACGCTGAATCCGCGGCTGCTCTCGGTGGCGGAGCACGTGCTGCTGATGGTGGGAGGCGCGGCAAAGGCGACGATGGTGCGCCAGGTGCTCACCGGCGAGCGCGACCCGCATCGATGGCCGGCACAGCTCACCTTGCGTGAAAACGCGACCTGGATCCTGGACACAGGCAGCGCGGCTGAGCTCGACCTGCCGCGGGTTCCGGCCTGACCACCGCGACGCGGCTACACCGATGGTCGCCGGAGCCGCCCAAAAACGCCGCCACCCCGTGATCAATCCTCGACGGCGAGCATGACCTCGGTCGACTTGATGATCGCCACCACGCGCGTGCCCTGGCCAAGGGACAGGCGCCGCGCCGATTCGGCAGTGATCGCCGACACGATCTCCTGGCCACCGTCGAGATCGACCACCACCTCGGCCATGACCGAGCCCTCGGTCACCGTTCGCACCGTACCGGGCAGCTGATTGCGAGCGCTCATCTTCATATCCGAGCTCCTTTTCACCATGATCCTCGAACAACTGTCACGTCACGTCACGCACGTCCATGGCCCTCCCCCAATGGAAGACGCGCACGGCCACCAGGACGCCGAAGGCCGCGAGAACAAGGATGGCCGATGCGGCGACTGACGCGTCGAGATCGCCCCCCTGGAACTGGCTGTAAACGACCAGCGGCAGGGTCTGGGTCCGCCCCTCGACGTTGCCCGCGAACATGATGGTCGCGCCGAACTCGCCGAGGGAGCGCGCCCAACTCATCACGAGACCGGCCGCCAGGGCGGCACCCGCCAGGGGCATCGTGATCGAACGAAACACCCAGCCTTCCGATGCGCCATCAACTCGCCCGGCGTCCTCGAGGTCAACGTCGACCGCGGCGAAGCCCGTCCTCGCCGAGCGGATGAAGAACGGAGCGGACACGAAGGTCTGAGCCATGATCACCGCGATTGTCGTGAACGGAATCGCGATGCCGAGCACCTCGAACGGCTCCCCGAGCAGACCGCGCCGGCCAAAGACCAGCAGGAGGGCCAGGCCGGCCACCGACGGCGGCAGAACGATGGGGAGGTCGACAACCGCCTGGATCAACCCCTTGCCCCGGAACTGTCTGCGCGCCAGGACGAATGCGAGCGGCAGTCCGAAGACCACGGTCATGACCAGGCTGATCGCCGTCGTGACCAGGCTCAGATACAGGGCCTGAAGCACGACAGCCGACGTGACTGCACGCCCCAGCGAGCCATCGAGAATCGCTCGCGCCACGAGCGTGATGACCGGAAGGCCGAGGAACAGGACCGAGATGGCTGCGATCGCCCCGAGGGCGAGCCAACGCGAGCTCGACGATCGATTCCCCCGGGTCGGAGGCCGGGCCGCGGCCTTGGTCCCGGCTGGACGCCGCGCGGCGTCCTCGATCACGGTGGCGGCAGGAAGCCGAAGCCGCCCAGGATTGCCTGACCGGCGGGTCCCGCGAACCAGGTGAGAAACGCCTGGGCGGCCGCAGCGTTGGCCGATGCCTTGACGACAACCCCGGCGTACGTCGCAGGCACGTTCGCCGTCGCCGGTACCTCCATGGTCGTGACCTTCGTGGACGCCTTGGCGTCGGTGACATAAACGATCGCGGCAGCGCCCTCGTCGAGCTCGATCTTTGCCACGACTGCTTTCACGTTGTCTTCCTTCGACACAACGTTCGCGGCATAGGCCGTGGCGAAATCGGCGGGATAGCCGGAGACCTTTGCCAGGTTGCCCACGAGCAGCGTCGCGTACTTCGTGATCGGCACCGTGTCACCGGCGGCGATCACCTTGACGCCGGGCTTCGCAAGGTCAGCCGGCGTCTTGATGCCGGCAGGATTGTTGGCCGGCACGATGATGGTCAGGATGTTGCCCGCGAACGTGACGGCCGTGCCATTGGCCAGACCCTCCCCAACGAGCTTCTGCGGGTTGGCTGTATCTGCGGAGAGGAATACGTCGGCCGGCGCGCCCTGCTCGATCTGTGTCTCGAGTGCGGACGACGAATCCGTCGAAATCGTCAATGGCGTGCTGGGGGCAGCCGCCGCATAGGTGGTCCTGGCCTGCGCGAGCACGCCGGACAGCGAGGCAGCTCCATAGATCAGGAGCCCTCCCGGCGCTGCCGTGACCACAGGCGCTTTCGAAGGACCGGCGGGAGGCGCGACGTAGCTGCTCGGCGTTGAGCCCGACCCGCTCGCGCAGGCGGCAACGACCAGCGCAAGGATCGTGACCGGCGCCATACGGTTTTTCATGGACGCGACTCCCTCGAAGACGGAATCTCGACGATGACATTGGTGGCCTTGACGACGCAGACCGCCTCGTCGCCGACCTTGAGGTTGAGTTCCTCGACCGCTTCCGCGGTCATCAGGCTGACCAATCGGTGGGGGCCGGCGATGACTTCCACGACGGCGGCCACGCGATCGCGCTCGATCCTGGTGACGACCCCCGCGAACCGGTTGCGCGCCGATTGCGCGACGATCGGGCGGTCGGTCGAGGCCTTCCGACGCTCGTCGAGCAGGCGGGAGACCTCGTCGATGTCGACCAGGCGTTGCCCTCCCGTGGACCGCGCCATGTGCAGCCGTCCCTCGGTCTCCCAGCGTCGCAGGGTCTCCACCGAGACGCCGAGCATGTCCGCGGCCTGACCAACCCGGACGCGGCCGGCCGAGAAGTCGCCGTTTTGCGCCATACATAGGAAGTATCGCCAAGAACGACTTGAATGTCCATGTGTTGCGGGTGTGACGGTAGGATCGACCAATGCCGCCCGACGGGACTCGGCCGGGAATGCCGAAGCCGCCGCGGCTCGCATCGCACAGGACCGCGCGGCCACGGAGCTCGCACAGCCGGCCTGAGCGCCCGCATTCCCCAGTCGCACCGTGCGCATCCGCCCGCTTGCGAGCCGCGTACCGACGTACAGTTGGTGCATCTACCGTGCGCTACGACGCGGGGAGGAGACATGCTCTCGCGACTGCTGACACGCCTGATCACTGCGCAGGCGGCCTGGGCCACGCCGCTCGGCAACTTCAACAAGCGATGGCTGAGCGCGCTCTTCCGGCCGATCGTGCCAATCAAGGACTTCCTGCACGGCCGCTGGCTGGGGCACCCGCTGCACGCCGTTCTCACGGACGTGCCGATCGGCTGCTTCACGCTGGTCCTGATCTTCGACATCGTCGACCAGCGTGCCGCCGCGGACATCTCGCTGGGCCTGGGGTTGCTGTCGATGGCCGGCGCAGCTCTCGCAGGAGCCGCCGACTACACCGACACGGACGACCACCCGCTGATGGTGGCCACCGTCCACGCCACGATCATGACCGTCGCCCTGCTCATCTTTCTGGTCTCGCTGGTGCTGCACCTCGGTTCGGGCGCGACCGGGTCGCGGACCGTGCCGATCGTCCTCGACTTCGTCGGCTACCTCCTGACCACCGCCGGTGCCTATGTCGGTGGGGAGGTCGCATACACGCTCGGCAACATGGTCAACCGCCACGGCTGGCGGTTCTTCGGAGCGCCGAAGTGGCAGGCGCTTGACGTGACGGAGATCCCCGAGGGCACGCCGATCCGGGCGAAGGCCGGGGCGCAGACGCTGGTGCTGGTGCGCAATGGCGACACGATCCACGCGCTGCACGACCAGTGCGCCCACGCCGGCGGGCCGCTGAGCGGGGGCAAGCTGGTCGACGGTTGCATCGAGTGCCCGCTCCACGGATCGCAGTTCGAGCTGGCCACCGGAAACCGGCACCGTGGCCCGACGGTCTACGACCAACCGCTCTTCGAGGTCCGACGCACCGACGCCGGCGGATACGAGGCGAGGCGCGTCACGGTCGGCAGCGGCGGCTCCGAGACGCCCGCCGAGGCAAGCTGACCCGCGCCGTTCCTCTCAGCCAGTCCCCACTACCGCCCCGACGGTGATCAGCACGACGCCGAGCACCGCCAGGCCCACCCCGACGAGTCGCAATCGGCTGAGGCGTTCGTGGAGAAAGAAGCGCGCCAGGAGCGTGGTCTGCACCGGGTAGAGCGAAGACAGCACGACCGCGACCGGCAGCGTGCCCTGCGCGATCGCGGCCAGGAAGAAGAAATTCCCGCCGGTGTCGCCGGCACCAGCCAGCACCGCCATCGGCAACACAGAGCGTCGGATGCGGATCGTTCGCAGCTTTCCGGTTGCCAACAGGGCGACGATCCCGACCCAGACCAGGATCAGCCCGGATGCACGGACCGCGAGCAACGGCCAGAGCACGCCCCCGCCGACGGCACGCGCCTGGGCAGTGCCGAGGAAGAAGCCCGCGAACCCGAGGCCCGCCACCAGGATCAGCCCCAGCTCGGCAGCACGGGCGCCGCCCAGCGAAATGCGCAACGAGGCAAGGCTCGGACGACGTCGATCCTCGGCTTCTGGCACTGAGATGACCACCACGGCCGCCAGCGCCACGACCATGCCCATGGCCACCACCGGCCCCGGCACCTCGCCACCCACGATGCCGACCAGTGCCGGAACGGTGGCTCCGACGAGCGCGGTGAGTGGAGCCACGAGACCCATCGTCCCGCGCGACAGGGCGAGGTAGAAGGCGCTCAGACCGATCACGCCACTGATCCCGCCGGCCGCCGCCCAGACGACGAACGGGGCGTTGGGCATCGGTTCGCGACTGGCGATGACCACCACCAGCGCGAGCAGGAAGCCGAACAGCTGGCCGAAGCCGAGCGCTGCCGCCACGCTGCCGAGCCGGCTGGCGATGCCGCCGCAGAAGTCGCCGGTGCCCCACGAGAGCGAGGAGCAGAGGGCCAGGATCGGCCCCAGGAGGTTCAGGCCGGCCCCGCCGCGTGACTGGTCCGCCCGGCCGCGGCCATGGCCGGCTCGTCGGCCGCTGCGTCCGCCTCCGTGTCCTTCATCTCCGGGCCGGGCAGCGTGATCACCTTGTCGGCGAGGGCGTCGTAGCGGTCCGAGCAGGTCAGATAGATCACCTGGTGGTCGACCGCCAGCGTCTTGAGGAGATCGAGCGCGTGCTGGGCCCGTCCATCGTCGAAGCTGACGAACGGGTCGTCGAAGATGAGCGGCGGGCGGCGGTCCTGGGTGACCTGCCGCACCAGGCCGAGGCGTGCCGCGAGGTAGAGCTGATCGATCGTGCCCTGCGACAGGTCGTGCGCGTCGGTCCAATCGCCGCGCTCGGCGGAGTAGACGCTGAACTGGAGGTTCTGCTCGTCGACCCGTATGCGGCGGTAGCGCCCGTCGGTGATGAGCGCGACGTCCTGGCCCATGCTCTTCTCGAGGAAGCGCGCCGCCTTCTTCATCGTGGTTTCCTCGGCGGCGTTGATGCCCGCGAGCGTCGCGTCGTAGATGCGCAACCGGCGCTCCAGCGCGGCGAGGTGCTCCTGCGCGGCAGTGAGGCGCTCCGAGACCGCTGCAACCTGCTCCGCGTCGATCTCGTTCTTGTCGACCCGTCCGCGCGCCTGCCCCTCTTCGGCGAGCGCGTTCTCGCGCTGGCCCTGGGTGGTCTTGACGGCCGAGGTGAACCTGCTGCGGCTGCCCTCGGGGTCCTTCCCGACGTCGCCCATGCCGGA
>JBBRYO010000143.1:0-7291 GCA_038237595.1 Candidatus Limnocylindrales bacterium
CCGGCCCGCCGGAAGACCGCCTGGAGCGTTCGAACGTGGCGGTCCTCGCCGGCATGGGAGGCGGCCATGATCGCGAGCTCGGGATCCGAGAGTCGGAGGTCGTCGGCAGCGCCGCCCTCGATCAGTGCCACCAGGGCGAACGGCTTGATCGCGGAGCGCACCGTGACCATCGTCTCGGGGTCGCCGACGGCCCGCTCGATCTCGCCGCTCGCGCTGACCTGGACCACGTGCCCGCGGTGCCGGCTCTCGACGATTCCGGCGCGCCGGACTTCGACCAGCACGGGTGCTGCGGCGCCCCGCGGATACCGTGGCGCGCGTCTCGGCGCGGCTCGCGGTCGCGGTTCGGCGGGGTGCGCCGGATGGTCTGCCGTGGGGGTTCGGGGCACCTCGCGATGGTACCGCCTTGGCCCGGGAGGGCTTGTTACGATTGCCGGGTGCCCAAGCCCTCCGGCGAGTTCGTCACCCTGCACGTGTCGCGGCACCCCGCGGTCCTCCACAAGCTGGCGCTGCTGCGCACCGAGAGCACCGAACCGAAGAAGTTCCGCGAGCTCGTTCGGGAGATCAGCTGGCTCGTCGGGTACGAGGCCCTCGCCGACGCCCGGCTCGAGGACATCACGATCCGTACGCCGCTCGAGGAAACCCCGGGCAAGCGCCTGGCCGACCGCATCGGCCTCATTCCGATCCTGCGCGCCGGCCTCGGGATGGTCGATGCGATGCTCGAGCTGATGCCCACGGCGCAGGTCTGGCATCTCGGCCTCTTCCGCGACGAGCGCACCCTGCGGCCGGTCGAGTACTACAACAAGCTGCCGGACCAGGCAACGGTCGACCTGACGCTGATCCTCGACCCCATGCTGGCGACCGGCGGCTCGGCGACGGCCGCCATCGAGGTCCTGAAGGCCTGGGGCGCGACGCGCATCAAGCTGATCAACCTGATCGCGGCACCCGAGGGCGTGCGCGCCGTTTCCGCGGCCCATCCCGACGTCCCGATCTACACCGCCGCCCTGGACCGCGGCCTGAACGAACGCGGCTACATCATGCCGGGCCTCGGGGACGCGGGCGACCGCCAGTTCGGCACGGGCGGCTGACGGCAGGTCCCTGGTCCCGGCAGCGGCAGAGCCAACCCACGACCGAGCGGCGGCTCTCGCTCTGTCATTCTGTCCAGGGGTTGACATCCGCAACGCGGCGTGTACAGTACCGCTAGGTTATATAACCACCTAGTGATGGATATGCAGCAGTCCGATCCCCTCAGCCAGACGTTCGCCGCCCTTGCCGATCCAACCCGACGGGCCATCCTGGCCCGCCTCTCCCAGGGGGAGGCCTCGGTCAAGGACCTGTCCGAACCCTTCGACATGAGCCAGCCCGCCATCTCCAAGCACCTGCGGGTGCTGGAACGGGCCGGGCTCATCGAGCAGGGCCGGCAGGCGCAGTGGCGACCACGACGGCTTCGGGCGGGACCGCTGCGCGACATCTCGGACTGGGTCAACCAGTACCGCCGCCATTGGGATGAGAGCTTCGAGCGCCTGGACGACTACCTGCGCGAGATCGAGGAGAAGGGGCTCGAGGACGAGAAGGAGCACGGAAATGGTGATTGAACGACTTCGAACCGACAGCCTGAACGTCTATTCGGACGGCACCGACCTCGTCTACGAGCGCACGTTCGACGCACCACGCGAGCTCGTCTGGAAGGCCTTCATGGACCCGAAGCGCATCGCGCGCTGGTGGGGTCCGCACGGCACAACGGCCGAGGTGGTCGAGATGGACGTCCGCGTCGGCGGCAAGTGGAAGTACATCAGCCACACCCCGGATCGCGACGACGTGACGTTCTACGGTGAGTACCTGGAGATCGAGCCGCCCGAACGCTTCAGGTGGTCCTTCCTCTTCGACGTCGAGGGTCTGGGTGAGCAGGGAGGCCCAGAAACCTTCACGTTCGAGGACCTCGACGGAAAGACGAAGCTCACCTCCACCTCGCATTTCGAGTCGACCGAAGAGCTCGAGGGCGCCCTGTCGACCGGCATGATCGGCGGTGCGGCCGAGACGTGGGATCGCTTCGCCGCGATGCTCGCAGAAGGCTGACGATCCGGGAACCCTGGGGGCCGGGCAGCCCATCGTGGGGTTTCCCGGCTTCCCGATTTCGCCCTCAGTCCGAGGGCGCGGCGTACGTCAGCGTGACGCTCGGGCTTGTGCCGGACGGCCGGCCCGAAGGGATGTGCTTGAGCCGCGCCGCGTAGACGTAGTCGCCCGGGGTCGAGGGCACGACGTCCACCACGGCACTGCGGGTCGTCTTCCAGTAGGTGAGCGCCAGGGCGCCGGGTAACTGGCGAAGCAGCACGTAGCGGTAGGGCGAGCTCGCCGGCAGCCTGGCGGCCCCGACCGTCAACCTGAAGTGAGTGACGCCGCCGACGTCCGCGGTCGCTGCAAGCATGGGAACGGAGACCGCGCCGAGCATCGAGTCATGGATGCTGCAGAAGTACGTGAAGTAGCCGGCGGCCGCGAACCTGAACTGGAAGATGCCGCCGCTGCCACTCAACGGGCTGTCGAAGTAGGCTGGCAGCGAGCTGACGACGTCGTGGCTGCGGCTGGGGCTGGTCACGTTTGTCCAGGTCACGCTGCCACCCGGTGTCTGCAAATCGACCAGGGACGGGTCGTAGGAAATCGTCCTGATCGAGACCTGGACAGCCGAGGCGGCGGCGGCTGGAGTCGCGCCGAGGGTGAGCGCGAGTGCCGCCACCGCCATGGCCGCGTGGAGGGAGCGTTGCATGCGCCGATGCTAGGTTCGGAATCCTCCGTCAACGAGCTGTGCTCTCGTACGGGGCGATGCCGGACGGATGTCCGGGGCTATTCGGTTACGACACGCTGATGACGAGGACGGGGCTCCAGCCCGAATGGCTGCCGTTCGAATTCCGCTTGACCCGGGTCCGGAAGCTCCACTGACCCGAATGGCTGGGCATGAACGTCGTCGTCTTGGTGGTGATCGTCTTCCACAGGATGAAGCTTCCGCCGGGCGCCTTGCGCTGGATGACGAAGGTGAATCCGGCCGGGGCCGCGACGGTCGCCACGTGGATGCTGAACGTGGTGGAGTGGTCCCCGCTCGTCGGAACGGAGTTCATCGGGACATGGATGTCACCGTGCATCAGGGCAGGCCCATGGATCATGCAGAAGTAGGGGAAGCTGCCGGCCAGCTTGAACGCCCTGATTCGGCTGGTTCCGTTGGCGAGAGCGAAGCTCCACAGCGAGAACGGGGCGTCGCTCGAGACGGTGTGACCAGAGCCGCTGGTGTTGTCCCAGCTCACCGTGTCGCCCAATCCGATCGAGGTACTTGGCGGGTAATGGATGGCCGTGACCGCGATATGCGTGGTGCTCGCTGCGGTCGATCCCGTCGAAAGGAGGAACAAAAGCGCGGACACCATGGCCGCGCGTCGGAGCATCATCGAACCCTCCACTACGGTCCTCCGGGTGCCACGGCACGCGAATCGAGCGGCACCCAGGGACAACTGAAAGATACGTCGAGGGAGCGCGCGCCGGTTTCCGAGCCCGGGCGCGGAAGTCAGAACGTGATGGCCACGCCGGGCGTCGGGTTCGACTGGCCATCCGATGCGCTGAGCCACGAAACATCCCGTCGTCCAGGTGGAAGGGCGACCGCCAACAGGACGACTGGCACGGCGTTCACGGTGCGGAGTGACCTCACAGCCCGGACGATACCAAGAGGCCGGCTCTTTCGAGCCGGCCTCTGACATGACGCTGATGTGAGCGGCGCGCCCACGACCGGCCCGCCGCCTCGCGGCTAGTTGCCGCCAGGAGTCACCTGGACGGTGCCCTTCTGGAAGCTGGTGCCGTTGACATCGCCCGTGATGCCCGTGCGGGCAGCCTGCGCGAGGTCGGTGCGGTAGGCGGTCGCGTCGGCGGCCTTCGTCAGGAGCTTGGCGTCGAGGGCGATCTGGTTCGTCTGATCCCAGGTTGCCTTTGGCATATCGCCGATGCCGTTGGCGGACGGCCAGATCAGCGGATTGATCTCATTCATCATCCAGGCCTGGTGGCCGGCGCCGAGAGTGGAGCCCGCCTGTGTCGTGTACTGCACGCACTTGGCGGGGTTGTCACGGCAGAAGATCCAGCCCTGGAACGAGGCTCGCAGGAACCTGGTGGCAACGTCCGCGTTGCCGGGCTGGGCGAGCCAGGCACCGCGTGCCCAGATCGCGTCCTGGAGCATCGCCGTGCCGACCGCGGGATCGTTGAAGTTGATGAGATTCACGTCGCCCGGTTGGTAGAGGTTGCCGGTCGCCGGGTTCTTGGCCTCGAGCACCTGTGCGTACTCGTTGTAGATCATCCCCTCGGCGGTATCGATCTGCTTGTTGAGCAGCAGCGACATGTCGAACGGCTGGATGACGCGCGTGTAGTCCTTGTTCGCCTCGAGCGGCGGCGTCTGCTTGCGAGCAGCGGCAATGACCTCGTAGTCGTTGCCGAAGTCCCAGACACCGACCTTCTTGCCCTTCCAGTCGGCGGGCGAGCTGATGTTGCTGTCCTTCCAGGAGACCTCACGCGTGCCGGACCGCTGGAATACCTGGGCGATGTCAACCAGGTCTGACTGGGCCTTGTCGCGCAGGACCAGGACCTTCGGCACCCAGGCGATCGTGAACTCGGGCCCGTTGGGGTCCGATCCGACGGTCTGGTTGTCCACCGTCGGGCCGCCCGCGATGAGGTTGACGTTGAGGCCCTGGGCCAGGTAGAAGCCCTCGCGATCTGCGGCAAAGTAGCCCGCGAACTGGGCCTGCGGCTCCCACTGGAGCTGCAGCGAGACGGTCGTGATAGCCGCGCCGGGGGTGCTTCCCGCTACCGAGGCTGCCGGCGTGGGCGGCGCGACGGAGTTGAGGGCCGTGGGCGCCGTCGTTGGCGCGGCTCCACCGCAGGCGCCGACCAATGATCCCGCGACGGCCAGCGCCGTCCACAAACCGAATCTGCTCTTCACGTTTGAAACTCCTCCTCGTCGAGCCATGCGCGGCCGATCCCTCATCCCCATCGAGGCGGCGCCGCGTTCCCTGACCCCGCCACCTTAGCGTACGGAGAGGGCGCCGCTCATCCGGGTCCGGAACGCAAGGCTGCGTACCAGGGGATCGCCACGCGCTCGGTCAGCGTGACGGTCACGTAGCACGTGATGGCGGCCAATGACCCCAGCAGGATCGCCGCCCACGCCACGTCGAAACTGCCGCCGCTGATGGAGGTCAGCACGACGCGGCCGAGGACCTCGCTGGTGCCACCGTAGAACTCCCCGACGATGGCGCCGATGAAGGCGAGCGTCGTGCTGACCTTCAGCGCGGTGAAGAAGAACGGCAGCATGTTGGGGATGCGCACACGGCGCAGCACTTCCCACTCGCTGGATGCATACGAGCGCATCAACTCGAGCGCGGCAGGCTCGACCTGCACGAGGCCGCGGGTGACGTTGGCGGTGATGGGAAAGAAGACCAGCAGTGCGGCCATCATCATCTTGGAAAACGGGTCCAGCACCCCGAACCAGTTGTTCAGGATCGGCGCGACGGCGATGAGCGGAACGGCGCTGGCGCCGACGGCAAGGGGAAGCAGCAGATCGCGCGCGGTTGCCCATCGCGCCGTCGCGAAGGCCACCGCCACCCCGGCGACGGTCCCGATGGCCAGCCCTCCCAGCGCTTCGTAGAGCGTCGCGAGGGCGGAGGTCTGAAGCAGGTCCTGCTCACTGGAGAGCGCGGCGAGGATCGCGCTCGGTGGCGGGATGACGTGCCGGCCGGGGCCGGTCGTCGAGAGCTCCCAGGCGACGATCACCGCCGCGACCACCACGAGGGGCGGCACCGCGCGCGATATCGCCCTCGCAGGCCAGCCGGCTCGAAGGGCCGGGCCGCGGCCTGCGGGACGCGCCTGCGCGGTCGTTGTCACCCGACCGGTCCCTCGGCGCGCTGCCGGGAAGAGGATCCGGCACCGCCGCGCAGGCTCTCGCGCACGGCGGTGACGAGCTCGAAGTAGCGTTCGCTCTCGCGCGTCTCGTCGTTGCGCGGCTGCGGCATGTCGATGTCGATGACGTTGGCGATGCGGCCCGGCCGCGCGCTCATGACCACGACTCGCGTCGAGAGGAACACCGCCTCCGGAATGGAGTGGGTGACGAAGATGATCGTTGTGCCGGTCTGCGCCCAGATGCGGAGCACCTCGGTGTTGAGTCGCTCACGGGTCATCTCGTCGAGCGCGCCGAAGGGCTCGTCCATGAGCAGCAGCGCGGGCTGGAAGGCGAGCGCTCGGGCGATGGCGACACGCTGCTGCATGCCGCCTGACAGCTGGTGCGGGTAGTGGCCCAGGAACCCGCCGAGCTCGACGAGGTCGAGCATCTCGCGCACCCGCCGGTCGCGCTCTGCGCCTTCGATCTTCATGACCTCGAGCGGGAGGCGAACGTTGGCCTCCACCGAGCGCCAGTCGAACAGCACAGGGGCCTGGAATACCATCCCGTAGTCGCGGTCGAGCCGGGCGCGGTGCGCCGCCTTGCCGTTGACGTCGACGCTCCCCGAGGTGGGCTGGATGAGGTCCCCGACGATGCGCAGCAGCGTCGACTTGCCGCAGCCGGACGGCCCGATGAGCGAGACGAACTCACCGTGGCGAACGTCGAGATCGATCCCCTGGAGGGCGACGGTATCGCCGCCGCCCTGCACCGGGAAGGACTTGTTGACCCCGACGGCGTGGACGGCCAGCCCCGGTCTGGTTGTGCCGCTGCGCCCGGTCGTGCCACTGCCCTGGTTCGTGCTGTTCTCCCCGCTCATGCGGTCACCGCCCGGCGGCCGCGCAGCGCGACGACCTCAGCCGCACGCACCACCAGGTAGAAGGCAATCCCGACGAACGAGGCGATGAGGATCGTGGCCCACAGCTTCTCCGGGCCGGTGATGTACTGCTGGTTGAAGTTGACGATCGCGCGCCCGAGCCCCTGCGCCGCACCGGCCGGGTCCTCGCCGATGATCGTGCCAACGATGCTCGCCGTTGCGGCAACCTTGAGTGCGCTGAAGAGGTACGGCACCGACGCCGGCAGGCGCACCTTCCACAGGATCGACCAGCGCGACGCCGCATAGGAGCGCATCAGCTCGAGCGCACGCGGATCGGGCGAGCGCAGTCCGCGCATCTCCGCAATCGTCACGGGGAAGAACGTGAGATAGACGGCGATCACGACGACCGCGACGATCCCCCGCCCGATCCCGACCACGATCAACGGCGCGAGGGCAACGATCGGGATGGTCTGGCTGGCGATGACGTAGGGCACGAACGCGCGCTCGGCGAGTACCGAGTGCACGAA
>JBBRYO010000144.1:0-7259 GCA_038237595.1 Candidatus Limnocylindrales bacterium
CCCGCCCTACGACGCCGCGGGCAGCTTGGCGATCTGCTCGCGCGGACCGGTCGCGCTCTCGAACTGCTCGTGGTAGAGCCGCGCGTACGCCCCGCCGAGGGCGAGCAGGTCGCGGTGGGTGCCGCGTTCCACGATGCGGCCGCGCTCGTAGACGAGGATCTGGTCGGCGCGCAGGATCGTTGAGAGGCGGTGCGCGATGGCCAGCGTCGTGCGGCCGCGCATGACCCGCTCGATGGCCTGCTGGATGAGCCGCTCGCTGACGGTGTCGAGCGCGCTCGTGGCCTCGTCCAGGATCAGGATGCGCGGATCCTTGAGCAGCACGCGAGCGAGGGCGATGCGCTGCTTCTCCCCGCCCGAAAGCTTGTAGCCGCGCTCGCCGACGATCGTGTCGTAGCCCTCGGGCAGCTCGCGGATGCGGTCGTGGATGGCCGCCAGCCGTGCCGCGGTCTGGAGCTCGCGGTCGGTCGCGCCCGGCTTGGCGTAGGCGAGGTTGGCGCGGACGCTGGCGTGGAAGAGGTACGCCTCCTGCGTCACGAAGCCGATCACGTCCCCCAGGCTCGCCAGCGTGACCGAGCGCACGTCCTGCCCGTCGATCTCGACCGAGCCCTCGTCCACGTCGTAGAGGCGCGGCACGAGGTAGGTGGTGGTCGTCTTTCCCGAGCCCGAGGGGCCCACGAGGGCGACCAGCTGGCCGGGCGCCACCTCGAAGTCGATGTCATCGAGGGCGAACGGGACCGGCGCGGGCGCGATCTCGGCCGCGTCCGCCTCGAGCGCTTCGGCGAGGCCGGCCCCATCGATCGATCCGCTTCGGGCCGCAAGCTCGACCACGCTGCCCGGCCCACCCGGGCCGGGCGCCTCGCGAGCCGCTGCGAGGGGCACGCCATCGGCATCGGCGGCAGCCGCCGCGAGCAGCACCGGCGGCGCACTCGGATATCGGAAGGACACGTGCCGGAAGCGCACGCTGCCGCGCACATCGGCCGGGATCAGGGTGGTGGCCGTGGGCGCGTCCGTGATGCCGGGCCGGAGGTCGAGGTACTCGAAGATGCGGTCGAAGAGCGCCAGGGCGCCCTGGACCTCGACCTGGATATTGAGCAGCTGGCCGAGCGGGAAGAAGAGCCGGCTCTGGAGGGTCGTGAAGGCCACGATGTCGCCGAAGGAGGGCGCCGTGGGATCGTGCTGGATGGCGAGCACGCCGGCCAGCCAGTAGACCAGGGCCGGGGTGATGCTGAAGATCGAGCCGACGATCATGAAGAACCAGCGCCCGACCATGCTCTGGCGGATCTGCAGCACCGCGAGCTTGGCGTTGGCGGCCTTGAAGCGGTCGATGTTGGTGCCCTGCCGCCCGAAGGTCTTGCTGAGCAGGATGCCGCTGACGCTGAGCGTCTCCTCCGTGATGACCGACATGTCGGCGAGGCTCTTCTGCGTCTCGGTGCTGATCCCCCGGCGGATCTTGCCGACGCGGTAGGTGAGGAACAGGAAGAACGGCAGCATTCCGAGCGACAGCAGTGTCAACCGCCAGTCGATGAACACCATCGCCACGACCGTGCTGATCACGATCACGAGATTGCTCACGACGCTGCTGGCCGTGTCGGTGACGACTGCCTGGATGCCACCCACATCGTTGGCCAGCCGGCTCTGGATCTCGCCTGTGCGGGTCTCCGTGAAGAAGCGCAGCGGCATGTTCTGGAGGTGCGCATACAGGGCGTTGCGCAGGTCCTGCATGACGTGCTGCCCGATCACGTTGTTGAGGTAGCTCTGCCCCACGCCGATCAAGCCCGACACGATCGGCACCACGACCATCAGGCCGACGTAGATGTTGAGCTTGGTGAAGTCGCGATTTGGGATCGCGTCGTCGATCAGGAGCTTCAGCATGTACGGGTTGATCAGCCCGAGGAAGCTGGTCACCACGATCGTGAGCAGCACGACCGCGACCTGCCTGCGGTACGGCCGGAAGAACCCGGCAATCCGCCGGATGGTCTGGCCGCGCCGCTCGCGCGGAACCGGAGTGAAGGAGTCGTCCGGGCCGATCAGCCCGTGGCCGCCGCGGCCACGCATCGCCACTGCCCGTTCCTAGCCGGCAGCGGCCGGGGCGATCGCCTCGGTGGGCACGATCTGGGGCTCGGCCGACAGCTCCTGGTCAGCCAGCATCCGGACGCGGGTCGCAAAGAGATAGGCGAGACCGTAGAGCAGCGCCACCACGACGAGCAGTGCCTGGTAGCCGGTCAGCAGCGCGAGGTACTCCAGCGCCCCGCCGAGCATCGCGCCGAGCAGGTTGCTGGCGAACGCCATGTCAGCCGTCTTCGTGTCGCGGAACGAGTAGCTGAAGACGAGGTTCGCGAAGAACACCGGCGCGAACGCGAGCAGCGCAGCGAGCGCGTAGCGAAGGATCGGCGGGTCGATCAACAGCGACTCGGGCGGCACCAGGAATGCGACCGCGAGCGCGACGAAGAGTGCCGCGTACAGGAGGTGCGGCCGTTTGATTGGGAACCGCGCATTGATGAAGATCGCCAGCAGGACACTCGCGAGTATCGCGAAGAAGGCCAGGGCATTGACCAGCCAGGTGGTGCCGAACAGCAGGCTGAAGCTCACCAGACTGCGGGTCTCGAGCAGCAGGAAGGCGCTGCCCAGCACGAAGAAGTGCGGGCTGAAGCGGCGCAGGCTGGTGCCGGTGACCTTGCCGGCAAGCCCGATCGCCGCCAGTGCGAAGAGCAGCACCAGCCCGAGCGCGGCGTAGTAGTAGTCGGCAATGAAGGGCGTTCGCAGGTAGAGGAACGGCCAGTCGTCCGTGGCGGGCTTCGGGGTTGGCAGTCCCGCGTCGGGGATTGCCGAGACCGTGTCTCCGGGCGGCTTCCCGCCGTTGAGCGCCGCCACTCCGGGCCCGTCGGCCATGGCTGCCATGACATTCTGGTAGGTATGGACCAAGGGTGGCGTCCCGAAGGAGGTCCCGAGCATCGTCGCGATCTTGCTTATCAGCCATGGCTGTCGGTAGTAGTTGTAGAGCACGAAGATCCCCTTGGGGTTGAGGTGATCCTTGACGGTTACGAAGGACTCCTGCGTGAAGAGGAACGACTCGAGCCGCAGGTTGGCCGTGGTGCTGACGAGGGTCAGTGAATCGGGCAGCGCGAAGACCACCAGGTCGTACTTGGTAGTCGTGTTGCGCAGGAAGGCGCGGCCGTCGTTGATGTGGACAGTGACGCGCGGATCCTGGTATGGGTGGTCCGGGTGCTGATCGATCCCGATCTGCGCGATCTTGGGGTCGATCTCGACCGCGTCGATGTGACCTGCTCCATGTGACAGTGCCAGCGCCACGTCCGTCCCGCTTCCGGCACCGACGATAAGCACGTTCGGGTACGTCCGGCCAGGGAACCACTTGTAGACCTGGTCGTAGAAGGGCTCCCTACCGCCTGCGTTGACCGGATGCAGCGTCTGATGCGGGATGCCATTCACGTTCAGGCGGATCTGCCCCACGTTGTCGGTGTAGGTCGTGATGCGGTAGTAGGGCGAGTACACATCCGTCGAGGCCGCTACGTAGCTGTTGACGAGGAGAATCACTGCGATCAGGGCCGCAGCCGCCGGCAGCGACCACGTACGGACGCCTGCTCCCAGCTCCAGTAGTACCACCAGCAGGGCCGCAACCAGGAACCAGACCAACGGCGTGGTACCGGCGGCGGACAGGAGGGTGAACGCGGCGATACCCGTCATCGAGCCTGCGATGTCGATCGCGTAGGCCCGCAACGGGGGCATGCTCTTGAGGAGCGGACCGAGCGGCAGCGCCAGCGTCATCAGAAGCCCGGTGACCAGCAGCACGACGATCGGCAGCACCAGGAAGTTGGTGTCCGCCTGTGTGCTCTCGGCGAGGCCGAAGAACAGCTCGTTGGGGTCGTGGACCTGGACGTTGAGCTGCGCCTTGTAGATGAGGATCACCACGGCGAGCAGCAACAGCGTGAAGGGCAGGATCGGGACGCGGCGGCCGTTGCGGCCGAGCAGGATTCCGAGGCCGATGCCGAGGAAGCTGGCCATCAGCAGGAAGTTGCTGAAGAAGCCGATGTAGGTGACGTTGGCCGGCACCCAGCGGATGAGCAGCAGCTCGACAAAGAGGATCGTCGCGCTCGTCAGGAAGAGGCGGACGCCGTTGCCGCCAAGCGGCGTGAAGACGGTGCGGCGGCCCTCGCGGACGAACAGCGGCTGGCGCATCACGAGCGTGCCGCCGCGGTGGGCTCGGGCGTACCGGTGGACGCGGTCGCTTCCGTTGAGTCGGCTGCCAGCGGCGCCTTCCGTCCGCGTGCCACGATCGTCGAGCGACGTGACGGCACCGAGTGGGCGGCAAGGTCACCGGCCAGCCCGAGCGCCCAGGTCGGAAGCGTGCGGCCCCATGCTCGGGCCAGGTGACCCGTCGTCACCAGCTCGACCGCGGTGTAGCCGGCGTCCCGCAGGCCTGCTCGCAGCTCGGACGGCGTGTTGCAGGCACCGACCAGCGCATGGGCGTCTGCCGCGCTTGCCTTGACCATTTCCTGTGCCTTCCCCCGTAGTTCGCTGGGCAGCGAAAGGTAGATGTTCACGAACGGATGTGCCCGGTTGACGGTGGTGACGACCAGCCACGCGCCCGGGCGCAGCCAGCCGTGGATGATGCGGAAGGCAGCCACCGGGTCCGCGAAATGCTCGACCGTGAATGACGAGAGCGCCAGGTCGAAGGTCCCCTCGGGAAAGGCGTTGGTATCCGCGCAGAGGTCGGCGACGTGGAACTCGTCGAGCCATTCCAGCGGTCGCGCGGGCTGGTGGATGTCCACGCCGACAAACCGGCCGATACGCTTCCGGAAGGGGCGCAACTGGCTGAGCCGCCCGCAGCCGGCGTCGAGGGCGACAGCGTCCCCGGTGGGGAGCGCCTCGTCAAGCCAGCGCTCGACGACGTCCTGCGTGGTCGGAACAAGGCCCAGACGCCGCGAGATCCCCGATCTTCGGGAATCGCGGAGCCGTCCGGGGCGCTTCTTCGCGATCGTCACCACGCGGTGGCAGTTGCGGATTGACTGATGCCCTCGCTCTCGAGCCAGCGCTCGGCGTCGATCGCGGCCTTGCACCCGTCGGCGGCGGCGGTCACCGCCTGGCGATACCGGTGATCGTGCACATCGCCGGCGACGAAGACGCCTTCAACTTTTGAGTTGGTTTCGTCGTGGACGACCAGGTAGCCGTGTCCGTCGACCTCGAGCCAGTCGCGGAAGACGTCCGTGTTCGGCTTGTAGCCGATGGCCAGGAAGAGGCCGTCGGTGTCGAGCTCGCTCTCCTCGCCGGTGACGGTGTCGCGGAGGCGGATGCCGTTCACGACCTCACCACCGAGGACGTCGACGACCTCCTTGTTGTGGTTGATCCCGATCTTGGGGTTGTCCGCCGCACGCTGCTGCATGATCTTGCTGCCGCGGAACTGGTCGCGCCGCAGGATCATCTGGACGTCGGTGGCGAAACGGGTCAGGAACGTGGCCTCCTCGAGGGCTGTGTCGCCCCCGCCGACCACGACCACCTTCTTGCCCCGGAAGAAGAACCCGTCACAGGTCGCGCAGGCACTTACCCCGCGGCCGCGGAGCCGCGTCTCGTTCTCGAGGCCGAGCCAGATCGCACTGGCCCCGGTCGCGACCACGACCGAGTCGGCGGTGTACTCCTCGCCGCCCGCCCACAGGTGGAAGGGACGAGCCGAGAAGTCGACCCGCTCGAGGTCGACGTCGACGATGCGGCTGCCGAAGCGCTCGGCCTGCTTGCGGAAGAGGTCCATCAGCTCGGGGCCCTGGATGCCGTCGGGGAAGCCCGGATAGTTCTCGACATCGCTCGTGATCATCAGCTGGCCACCCGGCGCGTATCCGCCGATCACGATCGGCGCCAGGTTGGCGCGCGCCGCGTAGGTGGCCGCGGTGAGGCCCGCCGGACCGGAGCCCACGATCAGCATGTGGCTGTGGGTGCCGCCGGGATGCCGCGACCTGCCGTTGCCACCGGCCGTGCTGGGAACCAGTACGTCGGCGGCCCCGGTGGCGCCGTCGTCAATGATCGAAATCGTGGGAAAGGGAGTCTGGGTCATCGAGCCCCATCGTAGCATTCTGTGCGTGCAAATACTCCCGGGGAGTATCCGTCCAGCCGCTCCCGGAAGCGCAATCGCGCAAGTATCGCCGAGTGGAGGCAGGCTGTCTCGAATATCACGACTGGCCGCTGTTCAACGGTGGGGCGTCGCTCCGGCCGGGTCTCGAGGCCGCGGCGCCACCGGTGATCGGTTCACCGATCGAATCGAGCCGAAGCCAAGCCTCCGGGCGCCCGGGCCGGCCCTCGCCGGCTCAGCTGATCGGTCTACCGATCGAATCGAGCCAATGGCCGGGAGACCGGAGGTGGTCCTCCTGCGCCTCGGGGTAGGCAAGCGCCAGTTTCCGCAGGCGCGCGGCGGCGCGAGCGACGCGGTCCATGCACCCGACTGTACGCGAATCGTCTGGTGGCATACTCGACGGGTGACCCGCCTCAATCGCGACTGGATCGTTGGCGCGATGCTGCTGCTGGTCGGCTTCGAGCGGCTCGGGAACCGGCTCTTCCCCGACCTGGTGACGATCGTGCCGCTGCTTGTCGGGCTCGGGTTGCTCGGCCTCTTCTTCCTGACACGAGCACTCGGCCCACTCGTGGCGGGCGGAGTGATCAGCGGGCTCGGTCTCGGAATCCTGGTCGCCACTCGCGGCAGCCCCGACTTTGGCGCCGCGGGCTTCCTGGTCAGCCTCGCCGGGGGCTTCTACCTGGTCTGGATCCTGGGCCTCATGTTCGACCGTCGCGAGGTTCGCTGGTGGCCCGTGGTCCCCGGCAGCCTGTTGCTCGCCGCAGGGGCCGTTGTCTACGCTGCCGGCCTGGGCGAGAAGCTGCTCCAGGTCGCGGTCGATTGGTGGCCGCTGGTGCCGATCGTGACCGGCCTCTACCTGCTGTTCAGCGCACGGCTGCGCGCCCGCTTCGCCGAGGACGACGAGACCTCCGAGGTGCCGGCCGCGTCCGGATCGAACGCCCCGCCACGCCCACCCGACCCCGCGCCGCGAGCCCCGGCCGGCGCCCACGTACCCGACAAGCTGCGCGGCACCCAGATCGGCGGCGACTCACCGGGGAGCGTCGAGCACACCTAGTGCACTGTCTCAAGAATGGCTCGACAACGGCTGACCTTCGCGATGATGGCAGCGGCCGAGGCCGTCCAGACAAAGGGCCGAGGCTCCTCGTTGTAGACGGCCAGGAACTCATCGATGGCGGCGGTCAGG
>JBBRYO010000145.1:0-7239 GCA_038237595.1 Candidatus Limnocylindrales bacterium
CAGGATGGTCCAGCCCTGCGAGACAAGCCAGCGTGCAGCAACAGCTTCGGCCCGATCTCCAAGCCTCCGCCGCGGAGACCTGCGCGTCGAGGCCGTTGGAAGCATGGCAGCAGACTAGGTGGCGGGACTCACCTACGGCTTATCGCCACTCCATTCACGCAATCCCCTTGTGCGCAGCCACCGTGCGTCGTCATCATCAGCCCGGATTGGGCGTTGGCCGAAATGGAAGCTAGGGAAGGAGCGGAGCATGTTGAAGCCGTGATCGTGACCCTGTCGACCAATGGCGGCAACTGCTACTTGAACGATCGCTCCCTGATCATTCTTTCCAACCGGCACCAGTGATCGTGTCGGCGCCGAGGCAACGGCGCGGGTTCACCCTTCAGCTATGGACGCGGGCGTAGAGTCGGCGACCTGAGCCATCCTGTCATTGATCCACGCCCCTTCCAGGAGTCAACAGCGTGAGTGACGAGCACCTCGAGATCGCGGCACGGTCGACCGCCCCGGCGACGGCCGATCAGCCAACGTCGCCGCAAGGCGAGGCAGGGATGCTGGTCCTGACACCGCCTGCACCCGTGGCGGCCGTCGCCCCGACCCAGGCCGCGGGGGCCGTGCCAATAGGTGCCGAGGACAAGGCCCGGCTCGACGCCATGGTCTCGGGCTATCTCGACGCCGTCACGACGCTCGACACGCACGGCGACGCCTTCACGGCCAAGGTCGACGACATCGCCAGGCTCGGCGACGAGGACATCAAGACGTCCGCGTCCGTCTCGAACCGCCTCCTGAACAAACCCATGGCAGCCATGGCCAACGGCGGCCTCACCGAGGCCTCGTCGGTCGGCAGGTCGCTTATGGCGCTGCGCAAGCAGGTCGAGGAATTGGATCCGTCCCGGCAGGGCGACCTGCTGAGTCCCCACAAGCTCCTCGGCGTCCTGCCCTTCAATGTCGGCAACCGATTGAGGGACTATTTCGACCGCTATCGCTCGAGCCAGCACCAGCTCAACGACGTCATCACCTCGCTACACCGCGGCCAGGAGGAGCTCGAGCGTGACAACGTCTCGATCGAGCAGGAGAAGGTCAACCTGTGGGCGGTCATGGGGCGGTTGCGCCAGTACGCCTACCTGGCACAGAACCTGGATACGGCCCTGTCAGCCCGGATCGCGGCCATCGAGGCAACGGACCCGGATCGCGCCAAGGTTCTCAAGGAGGACCTGCTCTTCTACGTGCGTCAGAAGAACCAGGACCTGCTGACGCAGCTCGCGGTCAGCGTCCAGGGTTACCTGGCGCTGGACGTCATCCGGCGCAACAACGTCGAGCTCATCAAGGGCGTCCAGCGGGCGACGACGACCACGGTCTCGGCATTGCGCACGGCGGTGATCGTGGCGCAGGCCCTGGCCGACCAGAAGCTCGTCCTGGACCAGATCACGGCCCTCAACACCACCACCTCGAACCTGATCGAGTCGACATCGAAGCTGCTCCACAGCCAATCGGAGGCGATCGGCCAGCAGGCCGCGTCCGCGACCGTTGATCTGGAGAAGCTCCAGAACGCCTTCACCAACATCTACGCGACGATGGACGAAATCGACACGTTCAAGGTCGCGGCGCTCGACAGCATGCAGAAGACCGTGACCGCGCTCTCGGCGCAGGTCGTGAAGTCGGAGGCCTACCTGGAGCGCGTCAAGGCCAACGAGCCGAAGAGCTCCGCCGTGGAGCGGTAGGGCTCAGCGGCCAGCTCGTCGTCCGCATCGAAGTTGTCGAAGTCGCCAATCTCGCCATCCAGAGAGCCGAACTTCAGTTCCAGCTGATCTCCCTCCAGCATGGCGCGGATCCGTGCGTACGTGCGGCGGTGGTGGACGGTCAGCCCCAACTCGCGCAGCCCCTCGACGTGGTCCCGCGTGGTGTATCCCGCGTTGTGCTCCCAGCCGTAGCCCGGATAGCGGACCGCGAGCCGTGCCATGAGCCGGTCGCGGGTGACCTTGGCGATGATCGAGGCGCAGGCGATCGCATAGGAACTGGCGTCGCCGTCGACGATCGCCGTGTACGGCCCGACGTGGTTCTCGAAGCCGACGATCTTCCGCCCGTCTACCAGGACGTGCTCGTAGTCGTCGATGCGCCGCAGCGCCCGGCGCATGGCGAGGTGTGCGGCGTGGTAGATGTTGAGCCGCTCGATCTCCGCGACGGACGCCGCGCCGACGCCCCAGGCGACGACTCGCTTCTTGATCTGGCCCACCACGGCCTCGCGTTGCTTCGCGGACAGGGTCTTGGAGTCGCGAACGCCGGGGATCTTGCGGCAGTTCGGCTTGACCAGCACCGCGGCCGCCACCACAGGTGCGCAGAGGGCTCCCATGCCGACCTCGTCGACGCCGACGACGCGAAGCCGGCCCTGCTTCCAGAGGCGTCGCTCGGCGCGCAGGTGAGGCACGAGGGGCACGGCAGGGATTGTAGGCCGGACGGCTCCGGTCGTTCGATCGCCGGAAGGACGAGGGCGGGCGGCCGCTGAGAGTGGGAGTCGGAGCTAGGCGCGGCGCTCGCGGAGGGAGGCTGCCTTGCCGACGCGCTTTCGCAGGAAGTAGAGCTGCGCCCGGCGGGCGACGCCGTGGCGGACGACCTCGATCTTTTCGATGCGCGGCGAGTTCACCTTGAACGTGCGCTCCACCCCGACGCCGCTTCGCAGTGCGCGAACGGTGATCGAGCGGGTGATGCCGCCGCCGCGCAGCCGCATGATCGTGCCTTCGAAGATCTGGATGCGCTCGCGGTTGCCTTCAACGACCTTGGCGGACACGCGCACGGTGTCGCCCGCGGCGAGGTCCGGTAGGTCGGAACGGATCTGGTCGGCGACGACGTCGTCGAGAACGGTCACGGTCTACTCTCGCTGGTGGTGGTCGGGTGGGCCGCAGAGGCGCGCCGGGGCGCGGCCTGGTGCATCGGGTTGATCGGGTGGCGGAGTATAGCAGTCGCCCATCAGGCGTCGGCGGATGGCTCCTGGCCGAGCAGGTCAGGCCGGTTGCGTCGTGTCCGCTCCAGCGCCTGCTCGCGGCGCCAGCGGGCCACCTCGCCGTGGTGCCCGCTCACCAGCACATCGGGAACGCGCACGCCCCCGAACTCGGGGGGCCGCGTGAACTGCGGGTACTCCAGCATGGCTTCGGTGAACGACTCCTCGATCGCCGAGGCATCGTCGATGGCGCCCGGCAGCAGGCGCACGACGGCATCGATGACGATCAGCGCCGCGAGCTCTCCGCCGGAAAGGACGTAGTCCCCGATCGAGACTTCCATGTCGACCATGCCGCGGACACGATCGTCCACGCCCTCATAGCGAGGGCTCACCAGGACCAGGTGCTCGCTCGAGGCGAGGTCTCGCGCCATGGCCTGGTCGAAGCGCGCGCCGCCCGGGTCGAGGAGGATGCGGGTGGCCGCCGAGCCGGCCGGCGCGACCGCCTCGAGAGCGGCGGCAATCGGTTCGGGGCGCATGACCATGCCGGCGCCGCCGCCATACGGGTAGTCGTCGACGCTGCGGTGGCGGCCGATGCCCCATTCCCGCAGATCGTGGGCGTGAAGCTCGACGAGGCCGCGCGCCATCGCGCGTCCTGGGATCGACTCTGCCAGCGGACCCGGGAAGACGCCGGGGAACAGGGTGATCACGTCGATGCGCAGCGTCATGTGGCCGCGTCCTGCGTTGGTGCCGCGCCTTCGGTGGGTGCCGCGCCTTTGCTGGGGGCAGCAACGTCTTCCGACTGCTCCACGCCTTCGTTGGGTGCCTCGTCAACGTTGCGCGCGGCGTCATCGGGCGTTGCACTTTCCCCGGCAGCTGCCGGCGGCCGAGACGCCTGCTGCTCCCGCCGACGCGCGCGCGACGTCAGCCGGCCGCGCACCTTTGGCCGCGGCAACTCATCGTCGAGCCCCAGCGCCTCCCGATCGACCACGATGCGGCCCTCGCGCGGTGCCAGCTCAGTGATCACGGCACTGACCGCAGGGATCAGGATCTCGCCGCGCGGCCCGCCCCGGACGATGAAGACCTCGCCCTCCCCCACGCGGAGGATCTCCTCGACGGTGCCGAGCAGCTCGCCCTCCGTCGTGCGCACAGGCGTGCCCTCGACCTCGTGCCAGTAGAACGCGCCTGCCGGGAGCGCGTCGGAATCGACCTCGACCTCCAGGTATCGCTCGCGCAGCGCTTCGGCGGCCTCGCGCTGGTCGACTTCGCGGAAGCGCACCAGCATGCCCGGCGGGTTGACCTGCGACCAGCTGACGGTGAGCGGCGCGGCTTCGCCCTCGAGGTAGAGGCGTCGGCCACGCGCAAAGCGTCGCGGATCGTCGCTCAGGATCTCCACGCGGACTGTGCCGCGCAGGCCGTGCAGTCCACGCACCTGTCCGACCACGAGTCGCGGTGCCGGCGCGCCGTCCACGGCGGGTGAAGGAGGGGCGGCCGCGCGTCGCGGGGCGCGGTTGGGAGACACCCGCGCTAGACGATCTCCAGGGAGATCGGTTCGCCCTCCCGCGTCGAGACCACCTTGAGCAGCGTGCGGAGTGCCTTGGCGACGCTCCCGTTGCGGCCGATGACCTTGCCCATGTCGTCTTCGGCGACATGCAGCTCGATCACGGTCCCGCCGCCCTCGCGCTGGACCTCCACTGAGACCGCGTCAGGGTCGTCCACGAGGGACTTGGCGACGTACTCGACCAGCTCGGATGCGGACATGCTCAGCTGGCCTCGGGAAGGATGCCGACCCGACGGAAGAGGCGCGCGACCGTGTCAGAGGGCCTGGCCCCCTGCTTCAGCCACTTCTGGGCCTTCTCCTCGTCGACGTGGATTTCGATCGGATCCGTGCGCGGGTTGTAGTGGCCGAGGGTGTCGAGCGATCGACCGTCCCGGGCGCTCCGGCTGTCGGCGACGACGAAGCGATAGGTCGGCTGCTTGGTCGCACCGACGCGGGTGAGACGGATTCGAACTGCCACTGGCGAAGGGACCTCCTGGTTTGGGCGAGCGATGCGCTCCGCAGAGCGCGGAGCACAGATTACTTCACGAACAGCCGGAGGCGTATCTGCCCGCCATCGTCCGCCGGCGTGTAGGACGCCACGATGCGATCCAGCGGGTCGAGGTACGGCTTCACATTCGTTGTGTAGTTGCTGTCGACGTGACCTGCCGCCTCGACGTCTGCCTTGAGCGCGGCCACGTCCAAATACAGAGCGTCCCAGCCACCGGACCCTGCCGCCGGCAGCGTCGATGCGTACCGCGGCGTACCGGCGAGCGAGTCGGCCTTCTGGCGGGAGACCGCGGCCGCAGCGAAATCGCCGGTGCCGAGGAAGAAATGGCCGTTGCCGACGGCGAGGCTGATCGACGTGTCGACCGGAAGGTTCGCGGACATGCCCGGCACCTTCCCGAAATCGATGGTGGTGACGGTGACGTCGCCCACCTTCGTGTCGGTGATGGTAATCGGGACGCCGCCTGCCGACGCGGCGAGGCGGATCAGCCCGATGAGCTTCGCGATGCGGGTCGTGGCCACCGTCTCGTCGGTGAGGTTGGCAACCATCCCGACGTGCAGCTTGCTGCCGTCATACGAGCCGCCGATGGCGACGTCGCCGACGAAGTTGAGGTAATCCTCGATGTTCGCGCCCAGGGCGGTTTCGACCTGCTTGAGCTGGTCCACCGAGAGCATCGCGGTTACCTGCAACTTGACGCAGCTGATCAGGTCGTGAGCGATCTTCCCGATGCCGGGAACCGCCAGGTACGCCTGTGTGTCGGCGGGCATCCAGGCGGCAAGGTCGTCACCGGTCAGGCGCGGCCCGGCCGTGCCGATGCCCGTCGCACGGAATTCGACCGAGACATTGCCTGCGTCGACAACCAGCGCCCCGACTTCGGTCGCATTGATCAACGCCGTGGGATTGCCGCAGCCGGCGAGTGGATTCGACGCTCCCTGGGTCTGCGCCATGACCGACGCTAACGCCGAGCCGTCCAGGTACATCGTTCCCAGCCGATCCGCGGGGAGCTGCGCGAGCTGTTGGGTGAAGGCGGGATCCCTGGCCAGCGAGCCCGCGGGGGCGGCCATCAGGTCGATCGCCTGCTTCAGGTCCGACGGGTTGGTCGCAATCAGGAAGACCGTGTCGGTGACGGCGTAGGTCACGGTGTCCTGCTGGGACTTGACTGTGACGAGGGTGGTGCCGTTGTAGTTCTCGTCGGAGAAGGTGGCGCCGCCTCCGGCTCCGGCCAGGGCCCTGACGCTGCTGATGGTTGCCTCGAGCCTGGAGCGGTCCTTGACGCCGAAGCCAGCCAGAAAGTGCGCGTCGCTGGCGGCAGTGGTGCCGGCCGACGGCATCTTGAGCACGCCGACTGCGACCTGACCGCTGAACCAGGGCTTGACGCTGCCCGTGTAGGTGAGCTTGCCCTGCGTGGCGTCTCCGACCCAGCGGTCGAATGTCTCGTTGACCTTGAGATCGAAGTTGGCCTGGTCCGCGAACCCGGGGAAGTGGGCCAGGAACGCAGTCAGCTTCTCGCGCTGGCCTCCCGGGAGATCGAGACGGGCGTCCACGAACATCGGCGCGTTCGCGGGAAGGAAGCTCGGTGCGATCGAGGCGCTACTGCGGCTGCTCTGGGCGAAGGCGGCGATGCCGACGCCCGCCACGATGACCACGACGGTGGCGAGCAGGGCGATGACCCAGCGAAGGCGATTCCGTCGCCTCGGCGGCGCAGCCGCGGGCACGGGGGTCGAGAGAAAGCCTGGCGGGCCGCTCCACTCGTACGGGGCCGGCGGCGGCGGAGCGCTCGTCTGGTCGTAGGTTGTGGGACGGTCGAGGGGATCAGTCATATCCAGAGCATGTTCCCACGGAAGGCCCGCGATCGTCAGCGACTACCTTCGTCCCAGCATCGACGGCAATTTCCGCGCTCCCGGCCCGGACATCTGCCGCATCAGCTTCTGCATCTCGCCGAACTGCTTGATGAGCCGGTTGACCTCGGGCAGGGTCGTGGCGGAGCCGCGGGCGATGCGCTTCCGCCGCGAGGCGTTCAGCACGGCAGGCTCGCGGCGCTCGGCCCGGGTCATGGAGCGGATGATTGCCTCGGTACGCTTCAGCTCGCCGCTGTCGACGGCCTTCTGGGCGTCCTTGGCCATTCCGCCGAGGCCCGGAATCATCTCGATCAGGGAGCCCAGCGGTCCCATCTTCTTGAGCTGCTGCATCTGCTCCAGGAAGTCCTCGAGCGTGAAGGCGTTGCGCTGGAGCTTGCGGGCCAGCTCCTCGGACTCCTTGGCGTTGTAC
>JBBRYO010000146.1:0-7194 GCA_038237595.1 Candidatus Limnocylindrales bacterium
CTGGGGCGGAAGTACGTCCCAAGGGTTTGGCTGTTCGCCAATTAAAGCGGCACGCGAGCTGGGTTCAGAACGTCGTGAGACAGTTCGGTCTCTATCCGCCGTGGGCGTAGGGAACTTGAGAGGAGCTGCTCCTAGTACGAGAGGACCGGAGTGGACGAACCGCTGGTGTGCCAGTTGTCCCGCCAGGGGCATCGCTGGGTAGCTATGTTCGGTTGGGATAAGCACTGAAAGCATCTAAGTGCGAAGCTCGCCTCGAGATGAGGTTCCCCACCGGGTCAACCGGGTAAGACCGCAGGGAGAACACCTGCTTGATAGGCGGCATGTGGAAGCTGGGCAACCAGTGAAGCTGAGCCGTACTAATGGTCGAGGGCTTGACCTCTTTCAGCAGCCCACCCATGGGCAGCTGCAGAACCGTGGATCCCATTTCTGTCGGCGCAAGCGCGCCATCGACGACAGGGATCGAAGATCAGAAAGACTCGTTCCGCGGCGCAGATCCGCATCGTGCGGACGCCGGCAGCCGATCACGTCATCACACGCATGAAGATCCTGGTGACCCTAGCGGAGAGGCCACACCCGTTCCCATCCCGAACACGGAAGTTAAGCTCTCCAGCGCCGAAGATACTCAGGGGGTAGCCCCTCGGGAAAATAGGCCGTCGCCAGGATCTTTTGCGTTTCCGGGACATGCCGGGCGCGCCGTGGAGGCGGTCCCAGCCACCCACAGCCCTATCATTGGTCGAGATGCGCTCTGAGCTGGATCCGACGCCGTTTCCGGCCGACGCACCAGACGGTGCTGCGTCGCCAACCGCCCCGCCTTCTCCCGCCCAGAACCCAGGCGTGGCGAACCTGGAGCTCGAGCCGGGCCAGCCCACCGAGGGCGTCGCCGTTCCTCTGCCCCAGATGCCGTCCGGGATCGGGGCGCTTGACGTCGTCTGCCCCTATCTCCGCTCTCCCGACGCCACGTGGCGAAGCACCCGGCCGCTGCGCGACCATCGCTGCTGGGCGGAATCGCCGCCGGCGCCACTCTCGACCCTTACGCAGGCCCGTCTCTGCCTGACGGTGGCTCACACGGGCTGCCCAATCTACACGGCCGAGATCCAGCGCCGCGCCGATGAGCTCGCGCGCGACCGGATCGCTCCCGAACGCCTTTCGGGGTCTCGTTTCGGTGCCCTCGTGCAGCCGGTGCCGCTGGCGATGGACGCTCCGGGCGAGCACCGGTTGCCGTCGACGCGCGCCGGTCGGGCCCGCCTGGCTGCCATTGCAGTGATCGCTGTCCTTGCGTTCCTCGTGCTGGCGGGCGGCATCTATGTGCTCGGCAGTGGCCCCGCTGCAACTCCGCCGATCATCGGCCTGGCAGCGCCCTCCCCCTCACCCACCGTTGCATTGCCGACGACGAGACTCAAGTTCGGGCCCACGCCAGGCCTGACCCCCGTCCCCACGCCCTCGCCTGGCGTCGCGCCCACGGCCACGCCCGCACCGACGGCCACCCCCGTGATCGCGCGCACGTACAAGCTGAGGCCGGGCGACACGCTGCGAAGCATCGCCCAGCGGTTCGGCGTCACGAAGGCCGCGATCCTGGCCGTCAACGACCTCGGCAGTCCTCCGGTCCTGACGCCGGGCGACGCCATCAACATCCCGGGGGCGTAAGCGGCGGGATGGCCTCGCTCCGGGGACGCGGCCCAGCGGCGTGTCCGCCGGTCAGCGCTGGCAGCCGCGGCAGAAGGTCGTGACAAAGCCGCCCGGTGAGATCTCGCTGAGCGTGGTTCCACAGCGCGGGCAAGGCGTGCCGCCCTTGCGATGGACCCTCAGGAAGCCCCGCTGCTCGACCTCGAAGCGCGGCGGCACCCGCTGCCGCAGCTCCCCGATGGCCCAGGCCGGCACCTCCCGCGCCGCGGCGTACAGCCGATCGACCTCGTCCGCGGCCAGGTCGGACCGCTTCCGGAACGGCAGGAGCTTCGCAGCCCACAGAATCTCGTCGCTATACCCGTTCCCGATGCCGGCCACGAAGGTCTGGTTCTTCAGCAGGTTCTTGAGCTCACCGGAGTGCTTTGCGATGCGCGCCCGCCAGGTCACCAGATCGAGGGCCGGGTCGTCGATGTCGGGACCCTGCTCTTCCCAGCCCGCAACCGGCCGCGTCACGCCCTCCGGCAGAACGTAGATCTTTCCCATGCGGGTGGGATCGCGGTAGCGAAGCTCGACCGTCGCGTCGTCCGCGGGCATCCAGGCGGCCCACCGCGCCCACGCGGGCGCGCGCGCGGGCGCGATCACGTCTCGATCCCCGAACGTGAACGTCGCCGCGGTCTGGCCAAGGGCCTTTGTCCCCGGCACGCCCAGACCAAGCCGGCCAGTGAGCATCGGGTTGATCACGACCCGGTCCCGGTCGAACTGGAAGGTCAGGAACTTGCCCCGCTGCACAACAGAGACGAGCCGCTGGCCGCGCAGGGCATCCAGCTCGGCCGGCGTTCCGCGCATGACAAGCGGCTGCGCGACGGCCACGCTCACGAGCGGTCGACCTGCAAGGGCTGTGTTCGTGGCGTCGGCGAGGATGTCGAGATCGGGCAGCTCGGGCATGGGCTCCGGCGATTCACGTTGGCGGCAGAGGGTCGAAAGGCACGCCAGAGCTCCTGTGAGCGTGGCGCCTCTTGATTGTGGGGCTTGCATAGCGCGTGGTAGGATGCACGGGCCCTGCCGGCCAGCGCCAGCAGAGAAACGCGCACGCCCGGTACGGAGGAGTCTGACGAGCCCACCAGGACACGGACGACCACCTTGCGGAACGAAAGCCCGGGCGCGACCCGGGCTCTGTTGTGTCTGCCGCCAGGAGACCGTGCTCCGAGGAGAGAACATCCGTTGACCGTAGAGCGAATGGAGGGCACTGAGCCCTTGGCCGAGACAGAGTCGTCGGCCTCATCGACTACCGCCGTGGCGGACGCCGAAGCAACGGCCCAGGCCGAGCAGTCCGCGAGCCCCAGCTCGCTCGACAGCACGGACGACGTCGTCGCCACGAGCGACCAGGGCGATTCCAATGGTTCATCCGCCGTTTCGGATGAGCCTGCTTCGGCGCAGGCCGCGACAGGCGCCCCAGCCGACGACGAGCCGGGCCAGGCCGCGATTGCCGCGGCAGACGACGAGCCCCGGGCCCCGAGTGGCGCCTCAGCAGACGACGAGCCGGCCCAGGCCGCGATTGCCGCGGCAGACGACGAGCCCCGGGCCCCGAGTGGCGCCTCAGCAGACGACGAGCCGGCCCAGGCCGCGATTGCCGCGGCAGACGACGAGCCCCGGGCCCCGAGTGGCGCCTCCGCTGACGACGAGCCGGCCCACGCCGCGACTGCCGCACGGGCAGACGACGAGCCGTCCCAGCAGGCCGCCAGTGCCGAGCCGGCCGAGGAGGCCGCTCCCGCAGCGGAGCTCCAAGGCTCCGAGGAGGCCTCCACGCCTGCCGAGCCGGCAACTGAGGAAGCAACGGTGCCCTCAGTGACCGCAGAGGCGACCGACGACGCACTTCCGGCGCAGGCCGCGAGCACCCACGCCACAGCCGTCGCCGAACCCCCCGCCGCCGACTTCGCCGATGCCCCCACCGCTTCTGACGAAGAGGACGAGACTGCCGCCGACGAGGGCACGGCCGCCGAGGCTCCCAGCCCGGAAGCCGCCACGCCTGCCGCCGCACCTGAGCCCTTCGTCGACACGCGTCCCGAGCCGACCACCATGGAGGAGCTGCTCAGCGAGCAGACCGGCGAGATCCGCAGCCTCAAGCACGGCGACGTGGTCGAGGGCTCCGTGGTCCGCATCGACAAGGACGAGATCCTGGTCGACATCGGCGCCAAGTCCGAGGGCGTGGTCAGCAATCGCGAGCTGTACGGACGCAATGCGGAGAGCCAGCCGGCCCTCAACATCGGCGACGTCGTGCTCGTTTACGTGCTCCAGCCGGAGTCGAACGAGGGGCACGCGGTGCTCTCGCTTCGTCGGGCCGGCCTCGAGCGCAAGTGGCGCGCCATGCAGGAGCAGCTCGACGCGGGCGTCATCATCGAAGCTCCCGTCATCGACCACAACAAGGGCGGTCTCATCGTCGACTGCGGCATCCGTGGCTTCGTGCCCATCAGCCAGATCGTCGACTTCCCGCGCCGGCCCCAGAACGAGCAGCCGCGCGATGCCGCCCAGGAGATCGCCGAGAAGCTCCAGCCGTACGTCGGCCGCAAGCTGCGCCTCAAGATCCTCGAGGTCAACCGCAAGGCGAACCGCCTGATCCTCTCGGAGAAGGTGGCCCTCTACGAGGAGCGCCGCGAGAAGCGCGACGAGCTCTTCAGCAGCCTCAAGGTCGGCCAGCAGGTCAAGGGCAGCGTCCGCTCGATCGCGCCGTTCGGCGTGTTCGTGGACCTCGGCGGGATCGACGGGCTCGTGCACAAGAGCGAGCTGTCATGGAACAAGGTCAACAACCCCGAGTCCGGCTACCGCGTCGGCGAAGAGGTCGAGGCCGAAGTCATCGACATCAACCACGAGCGTGGTCGCATCAGCCTCTCCATCCGCCGGCTCCAGCCCGACCCGTGGCACTCCACGGTGGCCGATCTCAAGCTCGGCGACATCATCGAAGGCACGGTCACGAAGATCGTCAACTTCGGTGCGTTCGTGCGGGTCCGCGAGGGCCTCGAGGGCCTCATCCACATCAGCGAGCTCTCGCAGCAACGCGTGGCTCATCCGGGCGACGTCGTCCACGAAGGCCAGAAGCTGCGGCTCAAGGTCATCTCGCTCGACTCGGAGCGGCATCGTCTGGGCCTCAGCCTGAAGCAGGCCGAAGAGGCTCCAGCCCGACCGGCAGGCGAGCCCGCCCAGGGTACGACCGCGCCGCGCGAGCGTCGTGGCCGATCCGACCGCAGCTACGACCCGTCGCAGGCCGTGCAGGAGCCCGAGGGCGGCATCGACAACACCCTTGCGGCTGCCTTTGCGCAGGTGCGTCAGCAGATCGCCGAGCAGGACCTGGCCGCGTCCGACGAGCCTGAGCCGGCCGAGGCCGCACCCGTCGCCGCCGCGGCTGAAACCCACGCCGAAGCCGAGACCGCGGCCCAGGGCGATGCACCAGCCGACGCCGAGGCAACCGCCGAGCCCGCCAAGGGCAAGGCCGAAGCAGCGACAGATGCCGAGCCCGATGCGGCCACAGAACCCGAGGCAACCGCCGAAGCCGAGCCCGCCAAGGGCAAGGCCGAAGCAGCGACAGATGCCGAGCCCGATGCGGCCACCGAACCCGAGGCAACCGCCGAAGCCGAGCCCGCCAAGGGCAAGGCCGAAGCAGCGACAGATGCCGAGCCCGATGCGGCCACAGAACCCGAGGCAACCGCCGAAGCCGAGCCCGCCAAGGGCAAGGCCGAAGCTGACACGGACGGCGAGCCTGGGACAGCGACCGAGCACTCTCCGCGAGCTTCGCGGGCGAAGAAGGAGCCGGCTGCCGCCGCTGCCGGAGATGAGACGGCCTCTGCCGGCGTTGCCGAGCCCGAGGCCGCCGACGCCACGGAAGGCACCGACGAGGAACCCCTCGCCCGCCCGGACGTTTCAGCACTTGACATCAATCCGGACTCGGTCGGAGCGGTCGAGACCGCTGCCGAAGCGACAGATACTGATGAGGCGAACGGCGCCGGCTGAGGTACGAGGCTCGTACGCTCGGCACGGCCCGCCCTACCAGGCGGGTCGTTCGTTTTTCTTCATCCTCCATCCAGAGACGCCCTGCGTGGCGAATCCTGTGGAGACAAGGGCACCGACGGACTTGCCCCTCGCGGTCATTCGGGCTAGGACGGTCGGGGGGTCGGCAGCCGACTGCCGGGTGTTAGGATTCATTGCAGGGCGCTTGGGTGCGCTGCGGTAGAGAACGGATGTTCTGACTCGATGGACCGTTTCGACAAGTTCACAGATCGCGCGAGAAAAGTCCTGACGCTCGCCCAGGACGAGGCTCAGCGGTTCAACCACAACTACATCGGCACCGAGCACCTGCTACTCGGGCTCGTCCGCGAGGGCGAGGGTGTCGCGGCGCGCGTCCTCGAGAACATGAACGTCGAGCTGGCCAAGGTGCGCACGGCGGTCGAGTTCATCATCGGCCGCGGCGATCGCCCCGTCGTCGGTGAGGTTGGCCTCACGCCTCGCGCCAAGCGAGTGATCGAGCTCGCCATCGATGAGGCCCGCCGCCTCGGCCACAACTACATCGGCACTGAGCACCTGCTGCTCGGACTGGTCCGCGAAGGCGAGGGCATCGCCGCAGGCGTCCTGGAGTCGCTCGGCGTGAACCTTGACAAGGTCCGCCACGAGGTCATCCGCGTTCTCTCCCAGTCGAGCTCGGCCGGGCCTGCCGCCGAGACCAAGCGCGCCAGCAAAACGCCCACAGTCGACCAGCTCGGCATCAACCTCACCGACCTCGTCCGCGCCGGCAAGATCGACCCGATCATCGGTCGCGAGAAGGAGATCGAGCGCGTCATCCAGATCCTGTCGCGCCGCCACAAGAACAACCCGGCCCTGATCGGCGAGCCCGGCGTGGGCAAGACCGCCATCGTCGAAGGACTTGCCCAGCGCATCGCCGATGGCGAGGTGCCGTCGTTCCTGGCCGACAAACGCATTCTCGCCTTGGATCTTTCGCTGATCGTCGCCGGCACCAAGTATCGCGGTCAGTTCGAGGAGCGGCTCAAGACCATCATGAAAGAGTTGATGGAATCGCAGAATTCCATCATCTTTATTGATGAGCTGCATACCCTGGTCGGAGCAGGCTCCGCCGAGGGCTCGCTCGATGCCGCCAACATTCTTAAACCCGCGCTCTCCCGCGGCGAGATTCAGTGCATCGGGGCAACCACGCCCGGCGAGTTCCGCAAGTCCATCGAGAAAGATCGCTCGCTCGAACGCCGCTTCCAGGCCGTCAAGGTTCCGCCGCCGAATGAGGTGGACGCAACCAAGATCCTGTTTGGGATCAAGGAACGTTACGAGAAGTTCCACGCCGTCACCTATACCGACGATGCCATCAACTTTGCGGTTTCGCACTCGAACCGCTATATCCCGGACCGCTTTCTGCCCGACAAGGCGATTGACCTGGTCGACGAAGCCGGCGCGCGCGTGAAACTGCGCCAGACTTCGCTGCCCGAAGAGATCACCGAAGTGCAGAAGAGAATCAAGTTCATCGTTCACAGAATGGAAAATGCCATTGCGAACCATGAATTTGAGAAAGCGCGCTTC
>JBBRYO010000147.1:0-7098 GCA_038237595.1 Candidatus Limnocylindrales bacterium
GGCGCGCTGCCCTTCTCGCGAATTCCATGGTTGCGTAATGGCCTGACGTCCACGGGCCGCGTCCGATCGACTGGTGTGGGCCCACCGACTACGTCGTGGCCGACGGGTCCTCGATTCGGCCGAGGAAGAGCACGGCGCGCGACAGCGTCACTCTGGCCGAACGACTGGAAGGCTCCGTCGGCGTAGGCGTTTCCCCGGGGCTTGGCAGCGGCATCGGCGTCGGCTCGACGCTCGGACTTGGCGTCGGGTCGGGCGTAGGTGGTTGCGTCGGTGCCGGTGTCGGCATCGGCGTTTGTGTCGGCTGAACGCTCGGCATCGATGTTGGCGTCGGCTCCGCGCTTGGAGTCGGCGTCGGGTCGGCTGTCGGCGCCGGGTCTGGCGTTGGTGGTTGCGTCGGTTCGGACGTAGGTATCGGCGTTGATGTCGGCTCCACGCTCGCAGTCGGCGTCGGCGTCGGCGTCGGTGCCGGTGTCGGTGCCGGAGGTCCGCTTGAGTCCGAAGGGGCCGGCGTAGGTTGGGAGGACGGCGCCGGCGTTTGGCTTGGGGTGGGCCGAGGCTTGGGAGAACCGGCACTGCCACCCGCCGCCGATCCAGCGCCGGGTGGACCCTGGTGGTGGGGGGTATCGCGCGCCGGCTGCCGCCTCGAACCCTTGCGCGATGGCTCTCGCGTGCTCTGCCCGCCTGGTGTGGGCGCCGGAGACGCTTCGGGTCCCAGCGCCGCCGCAGGTGACTGCGGGCTCATCCATCCCTGGGCAGTCGGTCCGGGCAGTGCGTCGTGTCGCGGACCCGGCTCCTGCACCGTGTCCGCCGGTCCCGGAATTCGCGACACCAGAACGGCCCCAGCTCCACCAACGGCCAGGGCCAGAGCCAATGCTCCCAGGAGCAGCAGGGCAAGAGCGTGCAGCCGTGCTGCAGTCGTCACGGGCTCGCGGCCGAAGGCGGCGCGCGTCAATTCCTGGAACGCCTGCCACGCTCGCCGCATCGGCGTCGGCCGCGGCTCCTGCGCCAGGCGCAGCTCGACTCCGCGCTTGAACCGGTCGGACGCCACGATCCGGGTGGCGGCTGCATACGACTCCAGCTCGCGCTCCACGGCCAGCGAGTCGAATACGTCCGGGCGGGCGTCTGCGCGGCTGCTCATGGCCAGATCCTCCCGAGGCGCAGTCGGAGGCGCGCCAGACCGCGATGGAGCTGCGCGCGCACGGTGCCCTCGGGCCGTCGTACCAGTTCCGCGATCGATGCGGGCGACAGGTCCGCGAAGTAGCGCAGGGTGACCACCTCGCGGTACGGCTGGGGAAGGCGCGCGACCGCGTCACGAACGGCGGCGCCACGTTCCGCCGTGACGATCTGGGCCGCCGGATCGGTCTCGTCGTGGGCCTCCCGGTCGACTGCCTCATCCAGCGGTCGGATGCGGGCGGCGCGCTGTGTCAACCGGGCGTGACGCCGCCAGCACTCGCGGGTGGCGATTCGCGCGATCCACGCGTCCTCGGTCCCGTCACCGCGATACGACAGCCGAGCCCGATAGGCCAGGACGAACGTCTCCTGGGCAGCCTCCTCGGCCTCGTCGAGGCGCCCCAGAATGCGATAGCAGATGCGCAGCACCGGTGTGGCGTGGCGGTCGACGAACGCTCGAGAGTCGGCCTCGTTGACCGAGGCCGACTCTCGAGCTCGTGCAGACTCAGCCACGACTGCGATGTCTGCACTCCCTGCAGTGGCGGCAATCGTCGCCCATCGATCAGTTCTCGGGGTCGCGCGCCCAGACGAATTCGCAGTCGTTGGCCACCTCGTCGTTTGGATCCACGATGGCAAGGTCCTGTCGGCCATCGCCACAGCTGATCACATCGATGGCACCGTCGCCGGCCGCTAGGATGAGATCGTTGCCGGGACCACCGTAGATGTGGTCGACGCCGGTGCCACCCCGAATTGTGTCGGGCCCAGCGCCGCCGCGGAGGACGTCATCGCCGGCGCCACCGAAGATGCGGTCAGCGCCCTGGCGGCCAAAGACGTGGTCGTTGCCCCCCAGCGCGAAGATCACCGACGAGCGACGCGTGCCGACGAGCACGTCGTCGTGCGGAGTGCCGATGATGACGCCGGGCGGGAACGATGGCGCAGCCGCCACTGCTGCACCGGGCATCAGCAGTGCCGCCGCCGCAATCGTAGCTGCGGCGCCGAACCCCAGGATGCGGGCCTTGGGCATGTCCGTGTCTCCTCGCGTGTCCGGGAGCGATTTCCAAATCCGGGCTGTCGCGCCGGAGTCCGAGCCCCTGAATTGATCTGAGGGTGAGCAGGGCCGGCGCGTTGCACCAAAATCTGTGGACCCACAGCCCGCACTGAACCCGGGTTCGGAGGTACCTGAATGGCAGCGGTAAACGCCCGCTGCGGGCCGGGACGAAGGGTCTGATCGATCCGCTCACTGACCCGGCCACCGGTTTCCACCAGCGTGCGGAGGAGGTCTTCCACCTGAAATGATCGTCGCCCGACGACGATCCTGCTACGCAAACCGAGGACCGCGCGATCCTCAGACGGCGGGCCGTAGCGGTACGAGCCTCGGTCGTTCAGCTGGAAGGTGTCGAGGTGCTGCGGCGCGAGGCTTCGGTGCGACCCTCCACTCCTCGGCCGACCCGGGTCTTCCGAGCAGATAGCCCTGTCCCAGGCTGACGCCGAGCTCGATCAGCGTGGCTCGTTCCGCTCCGGTCTCGATGCCTTCGGCAATGACCTTGCAGCCTGCTTCGGCCGCGAAGTGGATCAATCCCACCACGACCGCGCGCCGGCTGGGATCGGAGTCCACGCCATGCACCAGCCTGGCGTCGATCTTCACGAAGCTTGGCCGCAGCTCGACGAGGTGGTTGAAGTTCGCGACACCGGCGCCGGTGTCATCGACGGCAAGGCGAATGCCGGGTCCAGCCGGACCAGGGCCTCGCGCAGCGGGGCAGAGGCGTCGATCGTTTCGTGCTCGGTGATCTCCAGGACCACCGATCGAGACCATCCGTTCAGCATGCGGAGCAGGATCTCCGCCTCGGCCAGCAGTGGCGCCGAAACGTTGAGGCTCAGCCACGTCCCGAGAGGCAGGTGGCTCGCCGCATGCATCGCCACTTCCAGCGTGACGGTCTCGAGCTCGACCCCCATGCCGCATTCCAGTGCGGCTCCGAACGTGACGTCCGGGCGCGCCCCGTCGTCGAACCGGGTGAGCGCTTCGTACCCTGCGATTGTGCCCGTGGCAAGGTCGACGATCGGTTGGAAAACCGGCCGGAACGCGGCGGACGCGATCGTGGCAGCAATCCGGCGGCGCTTCTCCGCGTGCTCGCGCCGGGCGACGAGCGCGGGCGCCAGGATGGTCTCGGCCACAGACGCGAACTCGCTGACCGCGGGCAGGTCCTCGACCAGATGACGTCCGTGCTCCTCGTCCGTGGTGGCGAGTCCGATCAGCCCAATCAGCTAGCCGTTGGCCAGAACAGGGGCGAAGGCCCGGCCCTTGATTCCGAGCGCCGAGAGAGCCCGGTCATAGCCGTCGGGATCGGGTGGTGGCGTCCAGCGCTCCGCCCATGGCCCTGCACTCGAGCCTTCCAGGATGTGTCGCGCCTGTACCCCTGGAAGCGTGTCCCCGGTCTTGACCGGGAACTCGGGCATTGCTACGACCGCGAGGGCAACCAGACCCTTCTCGGTCCGCTCGAACACTCCCGCGATGTCGACCCCGGGCAGATGGCCCAACGCCTCCGCGATGACGGCGGCCGTGGCCTCGGGGGTGTCCTGCGTCCGGAGCTCTCGAAGCGAGGCGATGATCTGGATCCGCTCGGCGGCGACTCTGAGCCGCCGGCGAGCGTCGCGCGAGACCCTGAGCCCGTACCGCCTCACGAACCACAATGACAGCCCTGCCGCAAGCAGCTCAATGCCAACGCCGACGCCCGTCGCGGCGACCCCGAAGGCACTGACGGCATCGGCCCGCGCACCGAGCTCAGCCTCGACGGCATCGATATTGACAACGAACCCGTTGGTGGCGGCCTCAGGCCCTCCCAGGCCCTCGACCTGCGCAGGACCGATGCCCTCAGCGCCTCGGCAGAGCCGCTCTGCACGGCTGCAATCGCCGGACCCGCAACGCTCACGCGCCAGATGTCGTTCTCCGCATCGACGGCGGCCAGTGCATCGTCGACTCCAGTGAGGTCGCCCGCACGGGCGCTGATCTGTTGCGCGATGTTCATCTCGTCCGCGACTGCCTGCCAGTATCGAGCGAGCGGTCTTGGGTCTGCAGACAGGAGGTACTCGTCGAGCGACTCGCGCTGGTCGTGAACGGCACTCAGAAGCTGGTCGCCCATAGCTTGCAAGCCGAGCGCAGCGGTTTCGTCCCTCTTGAGCTGGGCGGCGACCACGTCCGTCTGGACGAAGATGAGGGCGATCATGAGGCTGGCGATGATCGCGGCTCCCCCAACCCGGAGAAGCACACGGTTGTAGGGAGTCACAAGTCAGCCTAGACACCGGACTAACGCACAACATCGCACCATTCGTACGGTCCGGGCCATCCAGCCGGATAGTGCCCTGTATGCGGAACGAGGAGCTGGCGCGCCCGGCGGGACTCGAACCCACGGCCTTCTGCTCCGGAGGCAGACGCTCTATCCGCTGAGCTACGGGCGCGCTGTGCCGATGTCAGTCTCGCAGATGGTCACGACGTTCGCAGCCTCGACCGTATGCCGCGACTTCATGCAGACGCGGCGGAACCCACCTTCGCGGGAAAGAACTGCGGCAGGCGCTCACGGTTCGCCTCGAGCAGGGCGTCCAGCAATGGCTCGGCCATCGACCAGCGGGCCACGAGGGGATTGGTCAGCAGCGCCCGGAGCGCGATCCGTCGATCGCCGGTCTTCGCCGCCTCGATCGCGAGCTCCTCATAGGCCTTCACCGACTCGACGAGACCGCGCATCTCTGGCGAGAGGGCTCGCAGCTTGAGTGGCTCGGCCCCGGCCTGCGTGATCCGCGCCGGGACCTCAACGGTCGTGCCGTCCGGGAGGTCGGGCAGCGCGCCGTTGTTGCGGATGTCGACGACCTGCACGTCGCCACGCCCGTCGTGGAGCGACGCGATGAGCTGCGCGGCCGCCTCGCTATAGAACGCGCCACCGCGGTGCTCCAGCAGCTCCGGCTTCGTGTCGAGGTTGGGGTCCTTGTAGAGCTCGAGCAACTGGTTCTCGATGTCCATCACCTCCTGCGCCCGGGTGTGCCCCTCGAGCTGCTCGCGCAGGACCACGTCCGTCCGGTAGTAGTAGCGCAGGTAGTAGGAGGGGATCGCCTGGAGCGTCCGCACGAGCTCTGCCGGTACGCCGACGTGCTCGCCGAGGCCCTCCGCGTCGCGGTCGAGGAGCTCCGGGAGGCGGTCGACGCCGTCGACCTTGACGGCCCGGATCCAGGTGAGGTGGTTGAGCCCCACGTGCTCGAGCTCCACCTGCTCCGGCTTGACGCCGAACTGCGAGGCGAACTGGCGCTGGAACCCGATGGCCACGTTGCACAGTCCGATGGCACGATGCCCGTCGTTCAGCAACGCCTGGGTGACGATGCCTACGGGATTGGTGAAGTCGACGATCCAGGCGCCGGGAGCGGCACGCCTCGCCACCTCCTCGGCGATGTCGAGGACCACCGGCACCGTTCGCAGCGCCTTGGCGAAGCCGCCGGGCCCCGTCGTCTCCTGGCCGATCGCGCCGAACCGATGGGGCAGCGTCTCGTCCACGAGCCGTGCCTTCTGCCCACCGATCCGCAGCTGGATCAGGACGTAGTCCGCGCCGTCGAGCGCGGAGTCCCGGTTGCCCGTCATCGTCAGTCGGCCCGGAAAGCCGGCCTTGCGCAGCATCCTGTGGGCCAGCCCGCCCACGATCTCGCGGCGTTCGGGTGCGATGTCATACAGGACCAGCTCGTCGATGGGCAACCGATCGGGCCGTCGCGCGAAGCCCTCCACGAGTTCCGGCGTGTAGGTGCTCCCGCCGCCAACCACTGCGATCTTCAGGCCCACGCGCGTCCTCCCGCCCCCGTCCGAACGGCCGCCGTTCCGAGAGAAACCTTGACAGCAACCGGCCGTATTGCTTATAAGAGTATCAGCAATGGCGGCCGGTGCAAGCCGCATGGACGACCACATGAGGAACGCCCGTGGCGCGCTATCGGCTGGAGCTTGGACCAATTCCGCTGTACCACCAGGTCTACCTGGACCTGAAGTCGGCAATCGATTCTGGTGAGTGGAGGGCGGGCGATCGGGTACCGCCAGAGCGGGAGCTGGCTGGTCGGTATGGTTGCAGCGTGATCACGGTGCGTCACGCGCTCGGCGAGCTGGCCCGCGAACAGCGGCTCGAACGCACCCGCGGCCGCGGCACGTTCGTGCTGCCGACGCGAATCGACCGCGACCTCGAGGAGCCGATGAGCTTCACCGAGGAGATGCAGACCCGTGGCTTCGATCCGGAGACGCGCCTCGTCGTGGCGCGACCCGAGCCGGCGGGCGAGACGGTCGCCACAGCCCTGGAATTGCCCCCCGGCGCCCCGACGCTCTTCCTCGAACGGCTGCGTCTGGCCGACGGCCAGCCGCTCCTGCTCGAGCAGGTCCACCTGCCTGCCGCGCGTTTCACCGGCCTCCTCGCTTCGGACCTCGAGCACGACTCTCTCTACCGGATCCTGACCGAGCGCTATGACACGCACATCGTGCGCGCTCGGGAGACGTTCGAGCCCGTACTGCTGCGCAGTCGCGAGGCCCAGCTGCTGGCGTGCGAGCCGCGCACCCCTGCCCTCCTGGTCGAGGGCATTGCCTTTACCGCTGACGGTGTTCCGGTCGAGTTCGGGCGTACCTATGTCCGCGGGGACAGGACACGCTATTACGTCGAGCGAAGCGTCGTCGTGGGAGCCGGGCATAGTCGGCCCCGGCACGCAGAGCGCGACCTGTTCGCCACTGGTCGCCAGGGGCGCAGGTAGGGCCGCATCGGCCCGAAGAGGAGGAGGCCGCCGATCAACGAGCTACGGAGTCCGTCCAACCAACGCACCTTGAGGAGAACGATGCATACGCGCTGGACTCGTTTCTCGATCCCGTTCGTGGCGCTGGTCCTGGTGGTTGCCGCCTGTGGCGGCTCCTCGACCCCGGCTCCC
>JBBRYO010000148.1:0-7085 GCA_038237595.1 Candidatus Limnocylindrales bacterium
GCGCTCACCCTTCGGCTCGGGCAGGCGCTCGATCATCTCGGCGTCGCGACGCGCAGAGCTGGCCAGCGCCGGGTACGCCAGGCCAAGGACGATGCTCGGCCACGCCCATATCGGGGGCTTGGGCGGTGGCGGCGGGGCACCATCTTCGGCTTCCGCAACCGCTTGCTCGATCTCGGCTGATTCCGCAGCCTCGGCGGGCGCCATTGGCTGCTCGACGAAGGTGCTGCTCGCGGCCTCCTCATCGGCGCCGAGCTGGTCGGGTGGCTCCTCTGGGTCCGCCACGCTGGCGAGCTCGGGCTCGAACGTGGTGATTGGCGCCAGCTCGGGCTCGAGAGGCGACTCTGGCCCCGTGGCGTCGGACGCGACGTCCTCCACAATCGACCAGTCTCCGGCCGGTGTCGCGGCGGGAGTCGACTCCCACGCCCCGGCCGGATCTTCGGGCGCGGGCGACCCTGCTTCGACGTGTTCGAGGGTTGGCGAAGGCAGCTCGTCCTTGCCTTGGTCGCCGGCCGTGATCGATCCCTCGGGCCACAGCGGCAGCCCCTCGTCGTTCGGCGTCTCAGGTCGATCCGTCATGCTGGGCCTCCACGCGCTTGACGCTCGCCTCGGTCAGCATGAGGGTAGTGGATGGGCGGGCCCGCGACCAGCCGCCGCTGCGCTCATCGGTTCCGGATGGCCACCCGCGGAACGCGGGCTACAGCCCCTTGACCGCCGCCGTGAGCTGGGCGAGGCCGTCCTTGGCGTCGGCGAAGAGCATTCCCGTCTTCGGGTTCGTGTAGAGCTCGTTGTCGATGCCGGCGTAGCCGCGGCCCATCGAGCGCTTGATGACGACGATGCTCTTGGCCTGATCGACGTCCAGGATCGGCATGCCGTAGATCGGAGAGGACGGGTTGGACCGCGCGGCCGGGTTCGTGACGTCGTTCGCGCCGACCACGAGCGCCACGTCCGTGCGGCTGAACTCAGGGTTGACCTCTTCCATCTCGCGCAGCTGCGGATAGGGCACGTTCGCCTCTGCGAGCAGCACGTTCATGTGGCCCGGCATGCGGCCCGCCACCGGATGGATGGCGTACGACACCTCGACGCCGCGCGCCTCGAGCAGCTCGGCCAGCTCGCGCACGGCGTGTTGCGCCTGCGCCACGGCGAGACCGTATCCGGGCACCACGATGACCTTCTGCGCGTAGGCCAGCTGGATGGCAGCGTCATCGACGCCGATCTCGCGCACCGTCCCGCCTTCGGCGCCCCCAACCGCGGCCATCGTTCCCTCACCACCACCGAAGCCGCCGACCATGATGTTGGCGATCGACCGATTCATGGCGTCAGCCATGAGCTTGGTGAGGATGCCGCCCGAGGCGCCGACCAGCGCGCCCGAAATGATCAGGACGGGGTTGTTGATCACGAAGCCCGCCATCGCCGCGGCCGTGCCGGTGAAGCTGTTGAGCAGCGAGATGACAACGGGCATGTCCGCGCCACCGATCGGTAACACCATCGTCACGCCGAAGACCAGCGCGGCAACGACGATCAGGCCGAGGATGATGATCGACACGGCCGACGAGATCGAAAGCGTCCCTGCGGACGCCAGCACCAGTCCCAGGAAGCCGAGGACCGTGAAGACCGCCAGGACGATCGTCAGGATCCGCGAGCCGGGGAAGATGATCGGCTTGCCGGGGATGAGGCCCTGGAGCTTGCCCGACGCGATGAGCGAGCCGGAGAACGTGATGCAGCCGATGACGGCGCCGAGGACCACGAAGATCGTGGTCGAGACCGTCTGCTCGGGCTGCCCGACGATCTTCACGTAGTCGTCCACCGCGACGAGCGCGGCCGCGCCCCCGCCCACCGCGTTGAAGAGCGACACCAGCTGCGGCATCGCGGTCATCTTCACGGTGCGAGCCATGTACAGGCCGAGCCCGCCACCGATCAGGAAGCCGATCGCGATGATCGCGAACCCGATGCCGCTCAGGCCGCCCGTTCGCGTGATTAGGTAGATCAGCGTCGCGAGAACGGCAACCGTCATGCCTCCGGCGCTGAGCCGGTTGCCGTTTCGGGCGGTGGCGGGCGAGTTCATCTGGTGCAGGCCCAGCACGAAGGCCGCGGCACCCGCCAGCCACGCGAAGAAGACGAGCGTGTAGATCCACTGCTGTGACATCAGCGCGTCGCTGCCTCAGCCCTTGTCCGTGGCGGCGGGAGCGGTCTCGGAGCCGGCCTTCGCGACCGTCGGCTTCTTGCGGAACATCTGGAGCATCCGGTCGGTGACCACGTAGCCGCCCACCACGTTCGCCGCGCCGAACACCATGGCGATGAACGCGAGCAGGTAGCTCAACGCGTTGTCCGCCTCGGCCGCGATGAGCATGCCGCCGACGAGCACGATTCCGTGGATGGAGTTGGCGCCCGACATCAGGGGCGTGTGCAGCGTCGCGGGCACCTTGCTGATGACCTCGAAGCCGACCAGGATCGCGAGCACGAAGATCGCCAGCGCGTTCAGCAAATCGGTGCTCAAGGGGCACCTCCGGGGTTCGAGCCGCGCGGCGGGGTAGGCGCGTTCGGCGGGCCTGAGGCGCTCGGCGGGCCCGAGGCGTTCGGCAGGCCTGAGGCGCTCGGCGGGCCTGAGGCGTTCGGCGGAATAGGCGCGTTCGGCGGGCCTGAGGCGTTCGGCGGGTTAGGCGTGCTCTGCGGAGTGGAGGCGCTCTGCGGCGGAGCGGCAACCGACGGGGCACTCGGCGCAGCTGGGGCACTCGGCGCACTCGGCGCCGGAGCCGGCGCCCCGGCACTCGGCGCGGGTGCGGGTACGGGTGCGGGTGCGGGAGCATCAGCCGGGGCGAGCAGCTTCGCGGTCGGGCCGTGCACGACCTTTCCTTCGTGCGTGATGACCGTGCCGGCCGTGATCTCGTCCGAGAAGTCCAGGTTCAACTGCTCGTCTTTGACGAAGTGGAGCAGCAGCGCCGAGATGTTGCGCGCATAGAAGCTGCTGGCACCGGCAGGCATCGTGGCCGGCAGGTTGGTCGGGGCGATGATCGTGACTCCGTTCTCTGTGACGATCGTCTCGTCGGGTTTCGACAGCTCGACGTTGCCCCCGAGCGTGCTCGCGGCCATGTCAACGATGATCGAGCCGGACTTCATGCCCTTGACGGCGTCCGCGGTCACCAGCACCGGCGGGCGGCGCCCGGGCACCTGGGCCGTGGTGATCACGATGTCCATGCCGCTGATGAAGCCGTTGAGCTCCTGCTGCTGCGCGGCGCGTTCCTCCGGCGTCAGCTCGCGCGCATATCCGCCCGTGCCGCTCGCGTCCGCGACCGACTTGAGGACCAGGAACTGCGCGCCGAGCGACTCCGCCTGCTCGCGGGTCTCGGACCGGACGTCGTATGCCTTGACCAGCGCGCCAAGTCGACGGGCCGTGGCGATCGCCTGGAGCCCCGCAACGCCGATGCCGAGCACGAGCACGTTCGCCGGTTTGGCCGTGCCGGCGGCCGTCGTGAGCAGCGGGAAATAACGTCCGTAGGCAGACGCGGCGATGAGCACTGCCTTGTAGCCGCCGACATTCGCCTGGGATGAGAGCGCGTCCATGGTCTGCGCCCGTGAGAGCGTGCGTGGCAGTGCGTCGAGGCTGATCGCCGTGACGCCCTTCTGCGCGAGCTGCTCCTCGGTTCTCGGGTCGATCAGCGGCTGAAGCAGTCCGATGAGCGTCTGGCCCTGCCGCAGTCGCCCGATCTCAGCCGGCGAGGGCTTCTGCACGCGCAGGACGACGTCCGCGTCCGAGTAGAGCTGGTCGGTCGTGACGATGCTCGCGCCCGCCGCGGCGAACTCCTCGTCGGGGATCGACGCGCCCGCACCGGCACCCGCTTCGACGAGCACCTCGAGGCCTGCCTTGGTGAGCTTTCCGACGACGTCCGGCACGACTGCGACGCGCTGCTCGAGAGGCGCAGTTTCCTTCGCGATGGCGACCTTCATCCGGGGACCCCGAGTAGCACGGTGGATGGGCGGGCAGTGTCCTGGGGCACGACTGCGTGCGCAAGGATAGCCGGAACGCCGTGCGGGCCGGTGGCGCGACGCGTCACGGACAGGTGGCGCAGCGGTTACGAACCGGTTGCGGGTCCGCGAGGTGCGTCCTACGGGTGCCGGTCAGGGCTGGAAGACGTAGCAGCCGAACTGGAAACCCCCGTCAGGCTCCCTTACGCGCTCGGCGGTACGCGATGGCGAAAGCAATACCAAGGAACAGGATGAAAAGAAGCGCAGGGGCAGGCAGAGCTTGAGTTCGCTCCGCCAAGATCGGCGGCTCGTTCGCATCGGATGGAGGGAGGTCGAGAATCGACCGAATCTCAGACGCGGTCAGTGTTTCCATACGGGGCATCGCCGACATGTCCGGAGGGCCACTGACGAACGCGACGGCCGATATGGACCTGGGATCATTCGGATCCCCGTTTGAGGCGAGAGCCAGTTCATCCCCGAGATGAGTTCTGAGGATTGAGTCGACTCCGCATAGCGGCCTTGGCCCGCCGGGCCAGAAGCCCGCCAGGCGAACGGTCGTCGCGGACGCATCTCCGCGAAGCACATCGGAGACCGACACGTCGAACTCGATCGCGAAATCTGCTGAGTCGTAACGCTGGACCTTCGCCACAGTGCCGATTACAACGGTTCTGACGGCCGGCGCTACCGCGCTAAATGACGGCCATGCATCGTGCTCGGTGCACTCTGCGCGAGTGGGCGCCGCAACGACCATGATCGCTAGCATCGTCATGACAAGCGAAGCGCCTAACCTGCCTTGATCAAGCATCCATCTCACCTACTGTGCCTCGATTGAGGCTGGCTGCCTGTCACGGCCGGGTCACGCCGCGGTCATCGAACCGGTTGCGGTCAGGGCAGCGCGGTGTAACACCCGAATTCGAAGCCCGGGTTCTGGGGGTCGGTACTGGAGACTTCGTTGTCGTAAGACTCGACCGCCATGTACGAGCGGCCTTCAACCTTCGTCTGGCCGTCGAACCAGAATATCTTCACCACCACGCGGTAGACCCCGAAGCCTGGCTGCCCGACCTGATGGAAGATCCTCGGGAGGAAGGGCGCCGGCTGACCCTTGACCGCCCATACCTTCTGGAGCGGGCCAGTCGCGACATGCATCCATGGGCCGTTCCGCGGGTCAGCGTTGTTGCGCGTGTATTCGATCACGTATCGCCACCCCATGAACTGGTCGCGTCCGGCCGGGAACGCGATCGGGCGACGGACTGAACCACAGGATCTTGACGACGACGCGGTAGTGCGCGTAGGTCAGGCCGCCGAACTGCTGGATTCTGGGGAGGAATGGCGCGGCCTGCCGGGCCTGCGCCCAGACCTTCTGGAGCGAGCTCGTGACCACCAGATGCCAGTTCGCGCTGCCCAGATCGGAATCGTTGGTCCCCTCGATCTGGTACCGCCACACAATCTGCTGCGCCGACGAAACCGCGAACGCAATCGGACGCCGGATCCGCATGCGATCCAGGCGACCCGCAACGTACTGACAGGCGACGCCGGAATACGGCTCGCCTCCATCGATGAGGATGTGCACGCCGTAGTTGCCCTGGAGATACGGATGTTCGTGGTTGATCGGCGGTGCAGCCACTGCCGGCGCTCCCGGCATCGCCAGGACAAGCAGCAGCAGAAGCGCCCCAACGGCGCGGCGACGGACGATCGAGGTCATTTCTCCCCCACCCTGGTCGCGGCTCACGGGATTCGCGTGGTGCGCCCGTGGTCCGCGGGAAGCATGCCCCTGCATTCCCGCCCCGTCCATCTCGGAAGGACCTATCCTCGACCGCAATGAACGTGGCGACGCGGACCCTCTTCCTCGACGAGCTCAGAGCCGCTCTGCCCGAGCTCAAAGTCCTGACGGAGCCCGCCGACACCGAACCTTTCCGCTGGGACGAGACGGAGTACATGCACCCGGGCCAGCCGCTCGGCGTCGCATTCCCGAGGACGACCGCCGACGTCAGCACCATCGTCCGGCTGGCGGCGGCCCACCGCGTGCCGCTCGTGCCGCGTGGCGCGGGGAGCGGCGTCTCCGGTGGGGCCATCGCCGTCGACGGTGCGCTCAGCGTGGTGATGACCGCGATGAACCAGATCCTCGAGATCGACGTCGACAATCAGATGGCCGTTGTCCAGCCCGGGATCATCAACGCCGATCTCGGGCGCGCCGTGGCCGAGCATGGCCTCTTCTACCCGCCCGATCCGGCCAGCTTCGAGATCTGCAGCATCGGCGGGAACCTGGCCGAGAACTCGGGCGGCCTGCGCTGCGTCAAGTACGGCGTCACGCGCGACTACGTGCTCGCGCTGGAGGTCGTGCTCGCGGACGGAGCCGTGATCCGGACCGGAGGCAAGACCGTCAAGGACGTGATGGGTTACGACCTGACCCATCTCTTCATCGGCTCCGAGGGGACGCTGGGGATCATCACCGAAGCGACGCTTCGCCTCGTGCCGAAGCCTGCTGCCACGCTCACCATGCTGGCCTTCTTCGGCACCGTGACGCAGGCCGGTGACGCCGTGGCGCGCATCACGCGAGCCGGTCTGGTGCCTTCGACCCTCGAGCTGATGGATGCCTTTACGATCCGGGCCGTGGACGCCGCCCTGCATGTGGGCCTGCCGACCGACGCAGGCGCAATGCTCATGATCGAATCCGACGCCGGAGGACCGGCTGCCGAGCTCGAGCTCGATCTGGCCTCCCGGGCTTGCGAGGCCGCCGGTGCGAGCTCGATCGTCCGGGCGACCGACGCCACCGAGGCCGACTGGCTGCGCCAGGCGCGGCGCAAGGCCCACTGGTCGCTCGAGCAGGCGGGCGTGGCTCGAATGGAGGACGTCGGGGTCCCGCGCAGCCGCGGTCCCGAGCTGCTCGACGCAATCACGCGGATCTCGGCGGCACACGGCATCTACGTGGGCGTCTTCGGGCACGCAGGGGACGGCAACTACCACCCGACGTTCGTGATGAACCGCGACGACCCCGACGCCGAGCGCCGCATCAACGCGGTTCGTGCTGACATCTTCCGCGAGGTGCTGGCACTGGGCGGCACTGTCTCAGGCGAGCACGGCACGGGTGTGGCGAAGCTCTCCTACCTGGAGGCCCAACGCGGCCC
>JBBRYO010000149.1:0-7051 GCA_038237595.1 Candidatus Limnocylindrales bacterium
ACCTCCGGATCGGGCATGGCGCCAGCATCCATCCGCCCGGTCCGGTAGGTCGAGGTGCTCAGCATCGGGGACTCCTGTTCCCCGCCCTCTGCTCAGGACTTGTGGAGGTACGGGTGCCTCACCTCATGCTGACAGAGAGGGAGATCGCGTCGTAGTCGAAGTGGCCGTCGAGTGTGATGATCTTCGCCTTGACCTGAAGGGATGCGAGGACGAGGGCGAAGCTGGAGGTTGCCGACGTGGCCGCGCCGGCGGAGGCGTCGACCAAGACCTGTGTGGAGGCGTCGCCGGAGAGGCCGACCAGCGCCGGATCGTCGCCGATGGTGGGGAATCGCCAGGTCCCGTCGATCGACAGGCTGGCTGGGCTGTCGATATTCTCGAATTTGAACTCGGCGAGCACGGTCCTTCCGTTCGAGGGCGTGGCGGTCAGGATGCGTTTCCAGCCGGCGGCCGGGACGCCCGCCGGGAGGGACATGACCTGCTCGCCGGTGTTCGCCGTGATCACCTGGAGGCCGTCACTGCCCGTTTCGGCCACGATGAGAAACGTGGGGAGAAGCGCTGGCGGCAGCGTCTGGTCGGGCTGGCTCACGTCCGGAGGGCTCGCCGGAGCCGCGGGCGAGGTCGCAGCGGTGGCCGGACCCGGATGGCTCGCCGCGGGCGGAAGGCTTTGCGCCGGTGTGTTGTCGCCGGCCTTGCCGATGCCGCTGCTGCACGCGCTCGCAAGGAGCACGAGTGTCGCGATTGCCGCGCTCATCCGTCGCATGGATCTGGCCTCCGTCCGTTCGCCCGTGGCAGATCGGTTCCGCCTGCCAGATCTCTTACACGCGGAGCGGGCGATCGGTTCCCGACGGATCGTCAGACCGGCGTGACGTGCACCTCGCCCGCCCTGGCCGTCGCGATGAGCTCGGCGAGGATCTCGAGCCAGCGGTCGTAGAGCAGGTGGTGCGCCTCGCCCGGGTAGAACGTCGCGTGGCAGCCGGGAACGGTGCGCGCGATGTGGCGGCCCATCGCCACGGGAACGGTGTTGTCCGCCTCTCCGTGCCAGAGACAGACCGGGACGCTGATCCCTTCGAGCGGGAAGCCCCACCGCCGCGCCATGACCAGCGCCTCGTCGTAAAGGCCGCGCCCGCCCTGGCGATACAGCTCGATCGCGTTGGCGAGCATGACGGCGCGCAGCTGCGGATCCTCCAGCACCGCTCGATCAGCCTCGACCATGCTCTGGATTGCCTCGTCGAGGTGCCGCTCGGGATCGCTGCGCTGCCCGCGCGCCCAGCGCCACATCGCGATCCGGATCATCCACGGTGCGTAGTCCGCGGCGCGCGTCGCCATGCGGTGGGTGCGGTACGTGTAGTCCGGATGCCGCACGCCGGCCAGCGGGGCTGCCGCGCTGATCAGCCCCACGGCCGAGACCCGCTCGGGCATGGACCAGGCGCAGGCGAGCGCGTACGGCCCGCCACCCGACCAGCCGAGGATCGCGAACCGACCCAGCCCAAGCTCGTCGGCCAGCTGGCGCACGTCGTCCGGCCAGTCGAGCAGCCGCCGGCCGGGCATCCCCGTCGACAGCCCGATGCCGGGGCGATCGACCGAGATCATGCGGATTCCCAGGCCGGCCGCGATGGAGTCGTCGGGATGGCGGACCACCCGGGAGCTGCCGAAGCCGTGGAAGAAAAGGACCGGGGTGCCGGAGGGGTCGCCGATCTGGTCATAGCCGAGCTCGCGGCCGTCGGCGAGCCGGACCTGTCGACTGGCGCCGATCGGCGGTCTGGGGCGCGGCGCCCGAGTGCGGATCGAGTGCTTCGGCAACCGCAGTTGCGCCACGTCCCTCCTCTCGTCGACTGCAGGCCCGGACGCGGACGCTGCGGGGCCCCGTCCGCAGATGGGGCCGGACAGCGCCCTCGATCACCAGCATTATGCCAACTGCTCAGGCGCTACCATCGGCTGGAGGCCCGACGAGCGGCCTGATCCTGGGAGGGGACGGTCGAGATGAAGCCTTTTGCCTGGAACACGGTCGTGGCGGAGGCCCTGGGGACCTTCCTGTTCTTCTTCGTCGGCATCGGGGCGGGCATGGTGGTCGGGTACAGCCCCGTGCCGCTCGGAGCCGGGCTGGTCGGCGTCGCGCTCGCCCACGGGCTGGTGCTGATCGTGCTGGTCTCATCGCTCGGTGCGATCTCGGGCGCGCACTTCAACCCCGCGGTGACGTTCGGGCTGTGGGTGGCCAACCGGATCGATGGACGGAGTGCCAGCTCATACGTTATCGCGCAGCTCCTCGGCGCGCTCGTGGCTGCGTGGCTGGCGGGCTACGTCTTCGGGGGCACGGCCCTGTCCGTCAAGGCGGGCACGCCCGCGCTCGCGCCGGACATCGACGTGCTGCGCGGCATCGTCATCGAGGCGGTCCTGACGGCGGTGCTGCTGGTGGCGGTCTTCGGCACGGCCGTCGATCCGCGCGCACCGAGGATCGGCGGCATCGCCATCGGCCTCGCGGTGGCCGCGGACATCCTGATGGGCGGCCCGCTGACCGGCGCGGCCATGAATCCGGCCCGCTGGCTGGGGCCTGCCGTGGTCAGCGGCGTGTACGACAACGCCATCGTCTGGACGCTCGGCCCGCTGCTGGGCGCGCTCCTCGTCGCGATCGTCTGGCGATTCCTCTTCCTGCCCGAGGCGGACGCCCAGACGGGAGCCGACGTCTAGGCCGGAGGCGCCTCGACGCCGGGCAGCCTGCGCATCTGCTGGATCGCGGACATCTGCTCCTTGAACTCGCCCCGGATCGCTCGCACCTCCTGATCGGTGAAGCCGAGCTCCCGCCCGATCTCGTCGAGCTCGGAGACCTCGGCCGCCGAGATACTGTTGTCGGCGGCGCCGATGGCGAAGCAGCAGCGCAGCAGCTTCTCGCGCTGCTCCTGCGTCGCCTGCTCCGCGAACTCGCGCGTCACCACGAAGTCCTCGGTTCCGCCGTACAGCTCTGCCTGGTTGCGGGCGATCTCGACGATCAGCACGGCCTGCGCCTCCGGCAGATCCGCGATCTCGATGATCGTCTTCTCCATCAGGGCGACCTCTTCGTCCGAGATGTCGAGGTCGGCGTCGGCGACTCGGCTCAGGATGTAGGCGAAGCCGGCCACGTGACGGCGTCGCTCAGCGGGGAGCGCCGCCAGCTGCGAGACGATGCGCCGGACAGCGGCGGTTTCAGTGTCCTGACCGCCCGCTGGCATCGCGTGAGCAGCGTCGCCTGGCGCGGTGCCTGCGCCCTGGCCGAAGAATCGGCGGAGAGCCATGTCGTGGGTTCCTCGTGCAGTCGGTGTGGGTCGAATGGGTTGCGGAGTCTGGGTTACCGAGCGTAGCGCGGAACCGCAGGAACTGCCGACGGGAAAGCCGCGTCTGCGAGCCATGCTTACCCTCCTCCGCAACGTGCTCATCCTCGGCTGCGCTCTCATGGTCGCCGCGGCCTGTGCGGCAGCCGGCTCGATTGGGTCCAGCTCCAGCCCCGGTGGCTCGCCCTCCCCCGTGTCCACGCCCGTGCCCAGCTCGGTGCCGACGCCTCTTCCCTCTCCCGCAGGGACCGACAAGATCCGTCTCGACGTGTCGCTGGTTGCGGGGCCAGTGTGCCCGGTCGAGCGGAACCCGCCCGACCCGAGTTGCGCTCCGCGCCCCGTCGAGGGCGCCACGATCGTCGTACGAGATGCGAGCGGCGCCCAGGTGGCCCAGCTCACGAGCGATGCGACCGGTCACGCCAGCGTTGACCTCGCACCCGGCATGTACGTCGTCGAGGCGAAGCCAGCCACCGGGCTGATGGGTACGCCTCAGCCGGTCACGGTCCATCTGACCGATGCGGCGAGCGGCACCGTCACCCTCACCTACGACACCGGCATCCGCTAGACCGCCAACGCTTTCCTCGCGGCCAACAGGCCCCTCCCCGGGCAGGGAGGGGCCTCGCCGTTTGCGGCGCGTCCCGGCGCTGCGGGAGCCGCCACCGGCAGCGGGACCCGGAGACCACGACTCGCGGCGGGCGATGACGCCTGCTGTCATCATCGAGCCCCGTGGATCCCCGGCCGTATTTCCGCTTGCTCGTGCGAAACCGCGACTTCAGGCGGGTGTACGTCGCGCAGCTCGTGAGCTTCGCCGGCGACTGGTTCGCATTGGTCGCGCTGCTCGGGCTGTGCCTCGAGGTCACCGGGTCGGCGGCGGTCGCCTCGCTGGTGCTCGTGCTCCAGACCGGCCCGTTCTTCCTGGTTTCGCCACTCGCCGGGATGCTTGCCGACCGCCTGGACCGCCGGCGCATCCTGATCGTCGCGGATCTCGCCCGCATCCCTGTCTGCCTGGCCTTCCTGCTGGCCCGCGATGCCTCCACGCTGTGGATCGCCCTGCTTGGAGTGGCGCTGCTCTCGGTGGGCGCGGCCTTCTTCGAGCCCACCTCCTCGGCGTCACTGCCCAACCTCGTCGATCGCGAGGATCTGCCCGTTGCCAACGCCCTGAGTGGTGCGGCGTGGGGCACCATGGTGGCGATCGGCGCGTCCCTCGGCGGCGTTGTCACGGCGCTCCTGGGGCGCGAAGCGGCCTTTCTGATGGACGCGCTCAGCTTCGGGATCTCTGCATGGCTCATCTGGGGTGTCACCCGGTCGTTCCGGGAAGCGCGCATGGCGGGCGGGGCCCACGAGGTCGCGCCGATCGGGCTCGGTGGCCTGCGCGTGGCCGCCGCGCAGACGCTCGAGCTGGCGCGGCGTTCGCATGTCGTGGCTGCGCTCCTCGTGACCAAGACGACCTTCGGGGCGGGCATGGGCGTGCTGGTGCTGCTGGCCGTCTTCGGGCGGGACGTGTTCAAGGGCGGCGACATCGGCATCGGCGTGCTCTTCGCCGCGCGCGGGCTGGGCGCACTGATCGGTCCGTTCGCTGCCCGAACGTTCGCGGCCGACGACGATCGCCGGATGATCAAGGCGATCGCCGTCGCGCTGGTCGTCTTCATCGCGGGGTACGGCCTCTTGCCGCTGACGTCCTCGATCGCACTCGCCGCCGTCTGCGTCTTCGCCGCACACCTGGGAGGTGGTGCGCAGTGGATGCTCTCGAGCTATGGGCTTCAGCGTTCGGTGCCGGACCGCATCCGCGGGCGCGTCCTGAGCTTCGACTACGCGGCGGTGACGTTCACCACGACGATCTCAACCCTGGTCGCCGGCGCGCTCGCTGCGACGTTCGGTCCGGTGGTGACGCTCTACGTGATGATGGCCATGGTCGCGCTCTCCGGTGGCGCCTGGCTGCTCTGGACGCGGCCGCTGCGGAGGGTGCCGGCCACGTCTCGAGGCGCCACCTCGCAGGCTGCCGCGCCGCCACGTACACTCGACCCGTGACCAGCCCGGCCCCGGTGAGCTCCACGCCTCGCAGCCCCGCCACGCGGGACCTGGGGATGCGCGCGAAGCTGCTCTTTCCGACGCCCGAGATCTGCGAGCAGTTCTACCTGCCCCTCGTGTACACCGCCTGCCGAACGTGCTACAGCGAGCTCGAGCCACAGGACATCTTCGAGCGTGCGACGTCGGGACAGGTCGCCTCCGAGAAGCAGCAGGACCTGGTCCGCCGCGTGATCGAGTCGGGCCACGGCTCGACGATCGAGCACATCGTCTTCACCTTCGCGATCAGCGGCGTGACGAGGACGCTCTCGCATCAGCTGGTGCGGCACCGGGCGGGGCTTGCCTTCGACCAGCAGTCGCAGCGCTACCTGAAGTACAAGGAACCGTCGTTCATGGTGCCTGGCAGCATCACCGATGCGCCAGAGCCCATCCGCGACCGATTCCTCGACGAGATGCAAGGCTCGCTTGCGTTTTACGGCGAGATGCTTGAGGCGGGCATTCCCGGCGAGGACGCACGCTTCGTGATGCCGAACGCGACGCGGACGAACCTCGTGATGACGGCTAACCTCCGCGCGCTCATCCACATGTCGGGGTTGCGCCTGTGCACGATGGCTCAATGGGAGATCCGGCGGCTGTTCCAGCTCGTTCGCCACGAGGTGTTCTCGGTGAGCCCGTTCCTGGGGTCATTCCTGGCGCCGAAATGCGTGCCGCTGGGGTACTGCGACGAGGATCGCAATCGGGACGAGCATTGCCCCATCAGGCCCCACAAGGACAACGTACTGGCGGCATGGGCAGACAAGCGAGCGGCGGCAAAGCAGGCCGGTCGCGAGCTACCGACGATCTGAGCGGCACCAAAGCTGGCGGGTCGCGAGGTGCCGGCGATCTGAGCGGCGGGCGCCGAGGTGAGGCACCGGATTGGGCGCACCGCCTGGCGATCCTCATCCTCGTGCCGGTCAAGGCCCTGACTGCCGCCTGCGCGCTGGCTGGCGCCCTGCAACCGAATGCGCCTCGCTACCGCGGCAAGGCCATGGGCATCCGCGCGGTCGGCTACGCGGCCGCCCTCGCGCTGGTGCCGGCCGTCCATGCCGCCCGGCACAGTCGCGGTCCGTACCCGGCCGAAGCAGATCTTGCCGTGTCGGTCCCGATGCTCATCGACGCGGCCGGCAACACGCTGGGCGTCTACGACCAGGACCGGCTCGACGACGTGGTGCACGCCGTGAACGCCGGGGTGCTCTCGTCGCTGTTCGGCGCCGTCATCTCCGCGCACGTGCGGTCGCGCCGGGCGGCCACGGCAGCCACGATTGCCTTCGGGGTGATCGGCGAGGTGGGCTGGGAGGGCATGGAGTACCTCGGCCAGGCACTCGGGTTCCGCGGCCTTGGGCTGTCCGAGGACGACACCCTGGGCGACATCGGTTCCGCACTCGTGGGCACGGCCGTCGCGGCGGCCGTTACCTGGACCAGGTGGCGACCGGCCACGGGAGCGCCCCTTGCCGACTGGGGCGAGTCCAGCCCCGACGAGATCGGCGGTGCCGACGAGGGGATCGGCAGTGCCGACCAGGCGGCCGGCAGTGCGGCCGACTAAGTGATGTTCCCCGGTGACGATGCGACTCCTCAAGCCGCCTCCGCCAGCAACTCCGCGAGGAGCTCGGCGACTGGCGCGAGCGCCGGCACGTGCTCGAAGCCACGGTCGGTGAAGGGAGTGCCGTCGAAGCGTTCGGCGGGCG
>JBBRYO010000150.1:0-7032 GCA_038237595.1 Candidatus Limnocylindrales bacterium
CGGCGGCGTCATCGTCAACGACGTGCCGACCTACCGGATCGACAACATGCCCTACGGCGGGGTGAAGGATTCGGGCCTCGGGCGCGAAGGCCTCCGCTGGGCGATCGAGGACATGACCGAAATCCGCATCATGGTGCTCGCTCCGCCAGGCTGATTCCGGAGGGCATGCGGCCGCTCCGCCGCGGTCCCGGAAGACTTCCGGGAGCCGCCCCGATCGCACCAGAGGGCACCCGTCGGGATGTCGACGCCTTGGTTCGCGAAAAGAGCAAGAACCTGACCGCGCTGGCGGGCGCGGTCAGGTCTCAGTTGTCGCGTCAGATGTGCGACCGTACCGGCGGCATGGTGATGCAGAATGTCAACGCGCTCCCCGAGCGATTGCCGGAGGCCCTCGGAACGACTGCGGCACAGGCTCCGCGGGTGCGGGTGGTGCGTGTTGTCGCGCGCCGGGCTCCGGGCCCTCTTGTTTCAGCCATATGTGCGCCCGCGGCACGTTGGCCAACTCGGTATCCTCCAGAACTGACGTTGACCAACCGATTGCGCCAGATCCCGTGCAGAAGTTGTCCATGAACGGCTATCTGGCAAAGCCGAGCCGGTGCGTCGGTGGGCCATCAGCTCCATACACGCCACGACTACCTGGATAACGTGCCCTCCGAGAACAATTGACTGGTTGCCGGGTACGGAGCCCTCAGGCGATGGTCTGGATGGCTACCACGCATGCACACGCCAGGGCTTGCCCACCTCATACTCGTGCTGATGCCGAAGAAGCCCGCCTCGCCCGCGCAACACGCCGCCGCGCACCCAAAGCACCCCGCCGCCGCTCCACCGACGAAACCGGCCGCTCCACCGACGAAGCCCGCCGCTCCACCGACGAAGCCCGCCGCCCGACCCATGACGGCCGCGCGCCTCCTCGTCCAGTGTCTCGAGGCGGAGGGCTGCGAATACGTCTTCTCCGTACCCGGCGAAGAGACGATGGACGTCCTCGACGCCCTTGCCGATTCACAGAGCATCCGCCACATCACCACCCGACACGAGCAGGGTGCGGCGTTCATGGCCGACGTCTACGGCCGCCTGACCGGGCGCTGCGCGGTCGCCATGGCGACGCTCGGGCCGGGCGCGACCAACCTCGTCACGGGCATCGCGGACGCCTACCTCGATCGCGCGCCGATGGTCGTGCTGACGGGCCAGGTGGGGTCCGACAAGCTGCACAAGGAGTCGCACCAGTTCGTCGACATCGTGCAGATGTTCCGGCCGGTCACCAAGTGGAACCAGCGCGTCGAGCGCATCGACGCCATCCCCGAGATCGTGCGCAAGGCCTTCCGCGTGGCGCAGCTGGAGAAGCCGGGCCCTACCCACATCGAGCTGCCGGAGAATCGCGCCCAGATGCCGCCCGAGTCCGGCGACCTGACCCGTCCGCTCGAGCCGCACTCGGCCTACTTCCCCGAGCCAACGGACGAGGCCATCGCCCACGCCGCGCGCCTCATCGCCGCCAGCGACCGACCGCTCATCCTGGCCGGCAACGGCGTCCTGCGCCGTCACGCCTCGGACGAGCTCCGCAGGTTCGCCCATCAGCTCGAGATCCCGGTGGCGGTCACGTTCATGGGCAAAGGCGCCATCGACGACCGGGACGAGCTCTCGCTCATGGCGGTGGGCCTCCAGGCCCGCGACCACGTCCTGTCAGGCTTCGATCGGGCGGACCTCATCATCTGCATCGGCTACGACCCGGTCGAATACGCGCCCGACCGCTGGAACCCGAAGGAAAGGAAGCGGATCGTCGCCATCGACACCCAGCCCGCCGAGGTCGACGCGAGCTACCAACCCGACGTGGAGCTGATCGGCGATATCGACGGCAGCGTCGCGAGGCTCCGCGCGGCCCTGCCGACGGTCAAGGCCCGGGCGCGGCACGACGACCACCTTCGCCTGCGCGAGGCCATCCTCGACGAGCTGCGCGCGAACGCGTCGGACGAGGGCTGGCCGATCAAGCCGCAGAAAGCGATCTTCGACCTGCGTCGAGCCCTCGGGCCCGAGGACATCGTCATCTGCGACGTCGGCGCCCACAAGGTCTGGACGGCGCGGCTCTTCCAGGCGTACGAGCCGAACACCGTGATCATCAGCAACGGCTTCGCGGCGATGGGCATCAGCCTGCCCGGTGCGATCGCCGCCAAGCTGGTCCACCCGGATCGCAAGGTGGTCGCGCTGGCCGGCGACGGGGCGTTCCTGATGAACAGCCAGGAGCTCGAGACGGCCAAACGCATCGGCGCGAACGTAACGGTCGTCGTTTGGCGCGACGACGGCTACGGCCTCATCGACTGGAAGCAGCGCAACGAGTTCGGGCGTCCGTTCGGAGTGGAGTTCGGCAATCCCGACCTGGTGGCGTATGCCCAGAGCTTCGGCATCGCGGGCTTTCGCGCCGAGTCGTCCACGGACCTCTACCCGACCCTCATGCGAGCCCTCGAGACCGACGGGCCATCGGTGGTCGACGTGCCGATCGACTACGCGGAAAACGTGCGCCTGACCGAGCGCCTCGGCCGCCTGGCGGGCAACCTTTGACCTCCCACGGCTTGTCGTGTCCAGAGCTGGCGGCATGACCGCGGCCCTCTTCCTTGACCGCGACGGGGTCATCAACGAAAAGGCGCCGGAAGGCCGCTACATCACGCGTGCGGCGGACTTCAGGTTCATTCCCGGTGTGCCAGAGGCAATCGCGGAGCTGCGTACCCGCGTTCCGGAGCTGCGGATCGTGGTCGTGACCAACCAGCGCGGGATCGCTCGGGGCCTCGTCACTGCAGAGACGGTCGACGAGATCAACGCGGCGATGCGGGCGGGCTTCCGCGCGGTCGGGGCGGACGTCGATGCCGTCGAAGTCTGCCCACACGAGATCGGGACCTGCGATTGCCGCAAGCCGCAGCTTGGCCTGTTCCTGCGTGCGATCGAGGCGATGCCCGAGATCGAGGTCTCCGAGTCGGTCGTGGTCGGCGATTCGACGGCCGATCTGGAGGCCGGCTTCCGCCTCGGGGCGCGAACGTGCCTTATCGGCGATCCGGACCTTCGGGCTCGAGTCCGTCACGATGCCGCCGAGCGTGGTGTGCCGATTTACCTCGAAGGACCGTCACTGTTCGCGCTCGTCGCGGACGGTTCGCTGGTGGAATGCCTGACTGGGTCGTTCACGCCCGGTGTGGGCACCGTGGCGACCGCCGTCACGATCCTGGGCACGCCCGACGGCTCCAGTTCGATCCAGTCCGCGCCGGGCCCGGGCGCGCCGACAACTGCTCCGGATCCCGCCGGGAGCTCCCTGCCACCCACCAACGATCGGTGACCACCCTCAGACTGCGGGGGCCCTGACGCGGGCCCAGGATCGAGGCGCGTCCCGGCCTGACGTTCCGACGGCTAGAGGTGGCGGCGCTGGCCGCATCTGCTGCAGTGCCATCCGCCGGCCGCGGTCGGACGGTGGCCGAGCACGACGCAGACGATCCGCACTAGGAGGGTAGCCACGTCCGTTTGGCGGGGCCACTGCCCCTGCCCACGCCGACCAGTCCGAGATCCAAGAGATGCCCTCCATCGTCATCCTCGCGTCCCAGAGGCAAGTGTACGCGCGGTGCGTCGTTTGCTCTCCAGGCCGGACTCGCCGCGGCGACGGCCGAGACCTGGAGCGACGCACCGCGCGGACGACGTGCTGGGGCACGGACCGCTCTGCGAGGCAGGCCCCACGGGCAGAGGTTCGGATACCTGCCTGGCTCTGGAGCCGGCCGCCCTGCGACCCAGATCGCGATCGGCGGCCGGCGGAAGCGTTCCAATGGACGGTACGCCTCATCGGAGGCCGGTGGTATGCCCTGGACGCGGAAACCCGGGGACAGGTCGTGGATATGTGCCTCCGGGTCGTCCACGAGATTCGACAGCCCACAACAGGGCGAGTTGCAAATGTGTCGCGAGTCAACACGTAAACGCTATTGGTCCTTGACGGGGCGTGACGAAGGTACTAGCGTCCATCTTCATTCGGCGGGGACGTTTCCCGAGGCATGGCAACCCAGACCGACTGCCCGCAGTCGGGCCAGAGCCTCGGAACCCAGAGGACCGTCCTCTCCGTGGATTGATCTTCGAATGCTGGGGCATCCGGAGTCTGCAAGAGGATTCTAGCGTGGCACGACCGGCGCACCAAGTCCGTACGCAACCGTACCCAAAAACCCTTGACTCCGTAGTACCGACGTACTACCGTGACTCGCCATCCGGTGGCCGCGCGGCCAGCGCATTGGATCTCATGGCGGAAGGGGACGGAGCCCGCCAGTCCACTGCACGCGTTGCGCGGACGGTCAGCCACCCACATACGAACCCTCGGTTGAGAACCCAGACCTTTTCCGAGGGTCAAGTCATGGCGCCTGAACCGACGATCAGTGTCATCGTCCCTGCGCTCAACGAGGCGCAGAACCTCTCACACGTCCTGCCGCTCATCCCGGCTGACGTGCTGGAGGTGCTCCTCATCGACGGAGAGTCCACCGACGACACCGTCGCTGTTGCCACTCAGCTGTTGCCCTCGATCCGCATTGTGCAGCAGCAGGGACGCGGCAAGGGTGCCGCGCTGCGGACGGGATTCGCAGCGGCACGCGGAGACATCATCGTCATGCTGGACGCGGACGGGTCGACCGATCCGCGCGAGATCCCGGCCTTCGTCCACGCGCTGACGGTTGGCGGGGCGGATTTTGCGAAGGGCTCCAGGTTCATGAAGGGTGGTGGCACAGCCGACATGCCGCGCCACCGAAGAATCGGAAACGGCGCCTTCGTGATCCTCGTTCGGCTGCTGTTCGGCGGCGGCTACACGGACCTATGTTACGGCTACAACGCCTTCTGGCGTCGCGTCGTGCCACTCCTGGATCTCGACGGCGATGGCTTCGAGATCGAGACCATGATGAACGTCCGGGCACTGAAGGTGGGACTGGCCGTCGCCGAGGTTCCCAGTTTCGAGTCGGCGCGCGTGTATGGACAGGGTCGCCTCCGCACCATTCCGGACGGGATACGCGTCCTTCGGGCGATCATGCGCGAGCGATTCGGCGGAGACGCGCTGCCCGCACCGGACGTGGTCGTTCCCGTCGAAATGGTGGCGGTACCAGTCGGCCAACCCGCCCAGGTTGCGATCCCGATCGACGTCGGCGGTGGCCACGGACCGACCATGAACGAGGGAGCCGTCGCCTGGGGCTCGACGGCCTTTTCGGATGGGAACTCGATAGAACGCGCGTCTTCCGAGGCACTGATCGCCAACTGATTCGGCTGCCGCTCTGGTGAGAGCAGCGGGCGGATCGTCAGCGACGAGTCCACGGTGCAGTCTCTGATCCTGGCGGGCGGGCTCGGTACGCGGCTGCGACCCGTCCTCGGGGAAACTCCCAAGCCAATGGCGCCCCTGGCAGGTCGGCCGTTCCTGGAGTATCTCCTCCTTCAGCTGAGACGCGACGGCCTCCGGCAGGTCGTTCTGCTTACCGGGTCAGGGTCCGCAGCCGTACGCCAGTACTTTCGGGACGGCCGCGATTGGGGGATCTCTATCGCATACTCCGACGAGTCGGAGCCGCTGGGTACCGGCGGGGCCGTGCGTCACGCACTGCCACTGCTGGAGGGAACGCGCTTCCTGGTCATGAACGGGGACTCATTCTTCGACATCTCGATGCTCGATCTCATCGCCGCGCACGAGTCGCGAAAGGGCGCCGAACCCGCCGCCACGTTGGCCCTTGCACGGCTCGATCACACGGAGCGCTTCGGCTCGGTGGAGGTCGACGCCGCGGGCCACGTCACTGCGTTCCGCGAGAAGGCGGCGAACCAGGGAGCCGGGCTCATCAACGCCGGCATCTATGTCGTGGAACGCAGCGTGGTCGAAGCCGTGCCGAACGGCAGGGCTGTGTCGCTCGAGCGCGATGTGTTCCCCGGACTGGTGGGGCACGGCCTCCGCGGCGCTGAATTGACCGGTTCGTTCGTCGACATTGGCGTTCCTGATGCCTACCAGGGCCTGCGGACCGATCCTGCCGCCATACTCGCTCTCGCCTGAGCACGTCAGGATGTTCATTCGTGCCAAGGCGCCGCTTCGCATCAGCTTCTCCGGAGGAGGAACCGACGTTCCGCCATTCCCCGAGCTGGAGGGCGGATGTGTCCTTTCCGCGACGATCGATCGGTATGCGTGGGGCACACTCAAGCCCCGGGACGACGGTGCCATCTGCATCAACTCGCTCGACTTCGGCACGTCGCTCCAGTACAGCTCGCGTCGCGACCTCAAGCTCGACGGCAACATGGACCTGGTCAAGGCGGCCATCCATCGACTGGCGGGCGCGGACGACCAGGGCTTTGACCTCTTTCTCCACTCGGATGCGCCACCAGGGTCAGGGCTCGGATCCTCCTCGGCCATGATGGTTGCCCTGGTCGGGCTGTTAAAGGAGTGGCAGAGCCTCTCGCTGACGGACTACCAGGTGGCCGAGCTTGCGTACCAGGTCGAACGCGTCGACCTCGGGATTCAGGGCGGCATGCAGGACCAGTACGCTGCGGCGTTCGGGGGCGTGAATTTCATCGAGTTCCAGGCCGATCGGGTCACCGTGAACAGCCTCAAGCTGAGCCGCGACATCCTCAATGAGCTCGAGTACAACCTGCTGTTGTGCGATACGGGCAAGGTCCGGTTGTCGTCGAACATCATCGCCCACCAGGTCGGGCGATACGAGCGGCACGAGCAGGAATCGGTGGACGCGCTCCGCGAGTTGAAGCGCCTGACCATCCAGATGAAGGACCGTCTCCTGCGTCGCGAGTGGGATGAGTTCGCGCATCTCCTCGACCAGGAGTGGCAGCAGAAGAAGCGGATGTCGGATCGAATCTCGAACCCCGAGATCGACGGCCTGTACGAGCTCGCCCTGGCCGAAGGCGCGATCGGCGGAAAGATCACGGGCGCGGGCGGCGGCGGCTTCATGCTCCTGTGGTGCCGGTTCGAGCGCAAGCACGCGGTGGCCGAAGCGCTGAAGCGCCGCGGATGCGAGATCTCGGAGGTCGCCCTCGATTCACACGGGCTCCAGACATGGC
>JBBRYO010000151.1:0-7010 GCA_038237595.1 Candidatus Limnocylindrales bacterium
CCTGCTGCTGCGCGGCGCCGGCACCAGGATCTCGATCCGCGACTCGACCGAGATCATCTTCATCAGCTGGCTCGTCAACTGCGTCGTGCCGGCGAAGCTCGGCGACGTGTATCGCGCCTACCTGCTGCGGCTGAACTTCGACGTGTCGCTCAGCCGCACGTTCGGCACGGTCTTCATCGAACGCATATTCGACCTGTTCGCGATCGTCCTGCTCGGCCTCGCGGCGGGCTACTGGAGCTTCCGGGAAGGGATGCCCAACGAGATCCGGATCATCTTTGCGCTCGGCCTTGGGGTCGTGGCCCTTCTCGCGGTCGGGCTCTTCGTTGTCCGCAACTTCGGGCGGCGGATCATCGTGCGCCTGCCGCTGCCGCACCGCGTGGTCGACTTCTACGACCGCTTCGAAGAAGGCGTGTTCTCGATCTCGCCACGGCAGCTGCCGTCCCTGGCCGTCGTCACGGCGCTCATCTGGGCAACGGAAGCGACGCGCCTCTACCTCGTCGTGCTGGCGCTCGGCTTCCAGCTCAATCTCGGGATCAGCGGCGCGTTCTTCGTGGCGCTGATTGCCTCGCTGCTCACCGCGATCCCCTTCACGCCGGCTGGCCTCGGCATCGTGGAAGGCGGCATCGTGTTCGTGCTCACAACGGTGTACCGGGTGCAGCCGACCGACGCCGCGGCGATCGCGCTCGTCGACCGCGCCATCAGCGTGCTCTCGATTATCGTGATCGGCGGAATCGCCTATGTCCTGTCGCCGAAGACGAAGGGCCGGGCCGGGCGATCCCAGGGGACGCCCGAGCGGCCCGCCCAGGGAACGCCCGCGTAGACGAGCGCCGCCGCGGGCGCGCGGCCGGGCCGGGACGTCGTCCCGGGTAACGGACGCGAATCAAGAAGCGCGCCTGCGAGGCGCGCTTCTGGGCGTCGAGCGAGTTGGCTAGTTGCGCTTCGGCAGCTGTGCGGGAACGGCGCGCACCACGGGGTTGTTGGCGGGCTGGCGCACGGCCAGGCGGCGCATCCGCAGCGCGAGGTAGTACTCCATCACCTGGCGAACCTGGGGCTCGCTGAGGAGATCGTCGCCACGCAGTGCGTATTCGACGCGGGCCGTCGGATGGCTGTTGGCAGACGCGATCAGGCCGAAGTAATGCGGGGTGTCGGCCTCGTCGCGAACTTCGCGCAGGCCGCGAGCGAGCTTGGTCGCAGTGCCGAGCGAGGGCGTGCGATCGCCGCGGACGAGCCGGGAGATCGTGGAGTGGTCGACGCCGGACTGCTGCGCCAGCTGGCGCTGGCTCATCTTTTTCGCCTTGAGTTGGGCACGGAGCCATTCGTTGAAGGCTCGACCGTTCTGGACGCTCATCGGGCTCCCGGTGGGCACGTTTGCCGTAGCTGACGGATTGGGCGGACCGTCATTTCAGGCCACGCTCACGACGTGACATGAACGATCATCGAGCCGAGCAGTGTTGCCCGATATAGTCCCTTGGTACGGCATCAACCGGCACGACCGGGGCAGCGGAAACGGACGCTCCGGACGGGTCCCGGGCGGAGCGTCCCAGTACTCGGCGCTCGAAGACGCGCACCGGGCGAGGGCAGCAGGCAACGCCAACATCAGGCTCCATCCGCCCGACCGTCGTCCGATTCATCGATCGGCTCGACCGGGACCTTCCGGGGTCGCGCGCCGAGGCTGCGGAAGGCCTCCGGCGGCAGTTCATCGAGTGGCTCGTCGGCGATCAGGCGCCGCACGCGCTCCATGTTCACCGCGTCATAGCCGCTGTCCATGCCCGGTGTCTCGAGGTAGGTGGGCACCTCCGCCAGGCGCGGGTGCGTCAGCAGGGTGCGCAGCCCGCTCCGCCCGATCTGGCCGGCGCCGATGTGCTCGTGACGGTCAACTCGCGAACCCTTCGCCGCCCGCGAATCGTTGAGATGGAGCATGCGCAGGCGTTCTGGGCCCAGCTCCGCGTCGACGCGGAGGAGGAGGACCTCGAGCGCATCGGGGTCGTCGAGGTCGTGGCCGCTCCCCCACAGGTGCGCGGTGTCCAGGCAGAAGCCGATGCGCCCCACGTCGGCCCCCGCACGCGCGGCGCCTTCCAGGATGGCGGCGAGCTCCTCGATCGAGCTTCCCAGTCCGTCGCCCTGTCCGGCGGAGTTCTCGAGCACGATCATCGGGCCGTCCGGATCCGGCCCGATCTCGGCCTGCACGGCCCTCAGGCCCTCGCCGAGCCGGGCGATTCCCCGCTCAACTCCCTGGCCGACGTGCGAGCCGACGTGGACGTTGACGGCGTGCGCGCCGTAAGCGTGCGCCATCCGCAGCTCCGCCACGAGCGTGGCAACCGAGCGCTCCCAGAAGACGAGGTCCGGGCTGGCGAGGTTGATCAGGTACGGGGCATGCACGGCGACGAACCCGATGCCGTGCCCGGCGAGCCGTTCGCGGAAGGCCGGGAGCTGCTTTGGCGGCGCTTCGCGGCGCCGCCACGCCGTCGGGTTATCGCCGAACACCTGGATGGCCGTGGCTCCGATGAAGCGCGCTCGCTCCGCGGCATTCAACAGGCCGCCGCCAAGCGGCAGGTGCGGACCCACGGGGCGCCCACGCAGAACCGACTGGTTCGCGGGTGCCGGAGCTGCCGTATCGAGCTTCGCACGCACGGGTGCGAGCCTTGTCATTGCCACCCATGGTATCCGGAGTTCCAAGCTATCCGGCGTCGTTTTCGAGTTTGACAGGCGTCAAAGTCGCCGGCCAGACTGTCGCCGATGGATCCGGAGCTGCTTTCCGCCCTGAAGGCGCTGTCGGACGCGTCACGCCTGCGCATCGTGGGGCTGCTCGCCGGCGGGCGGCGCCTCTCGGTGGAGGAGCTGGCAGCGGCGCTTGCGTTGAGCCCGGGGACCGTGGTGCACCACATGAAGCGCCTGCGCGATGCGGGCCTGGTGGTTGCCCACCCGCGCCACCCCTACGTCGAGTACGAGCTCTACCTGCCACGGCTCGCGAGCATCGGCTCGGACCTGGATCGCATCGGCACGGAGGCGGAGGCGAACGGCGTGGAGCTGCCCGGGCCGGACGGCCGGCAGCGGCCCGCGTACGAGGCCAGGGTCATCCGCGCGTTCGTCGGGGGGGACGGCAGGCTGGAGAGCATCCCGGCGCAGGAGAAAAAGCGCCTCGTGATCCTGCGCTATCTCGCGGAGACGGCGTTCGAGCCCGGGCGCAGCTATCCCGAGAAGGAAGTGAACATGGCACTCGCGCTGCGACACCGCGACGTGGCTGCGCTGCGCCGTCACCTCGTGGACTCTGGATTCATGCGGCGAGAGGCAGGCATCTACGAACTCCGGCCTGCATCCGAGTGGCCGCCGGCTCCAGGGGTCGAGGGCGACCGTCAGCTCGAGGCGCCGGCCGGCTAGCCTCGGGCGGTCCGGGCTGACGGGTTGCGCAGTGTGGTGTGCCCACCGCCGATCTCGGGCTCGATCAGGCCGTAGTCCCCGTCGTTGCGCCGGTACACGACCCCGAGACGCCCGTTCTCGGCGTTGACGAAAACGTAGAAGCTGTGGCCGAGCTCCTCCATCTGGCCGACGGCGTCCTCCTCGAACATCGGCTCGATCGAGAAGCGCTTGACCTTGACGATCTGCGCTCGCTCGCGTTCGGAACCCGGGGTGCCGTCCGCAATCGACCGCAGGAGCTCCTTCTCCTCGGGTGCCCGTGCGTGCATTCGTGGCCGCTCCTTGTGGTCGACGGCCCTGCGCTCGAGCTTGTCGACGACCTCGTCCAGCGCGGCATGGTGGCTGGCGGCTCGCGCTGCGCCGCGGACCGGCTGGCCGTCGATGACCAATGTAACGTCGACGATGTGGCTCTCGGCGAGGCTCCTGTTCTTCTCCAGGGAGAGCTCGACCGTGGCCTCGCTGCGGTCATCCAGGAGGCGCTCGAGCCGGCGCATCTTCTGCTGCACATATCGGCGGTCCTCGTCGCTGACATCGACCTGCTTGCCCTTGACGATCGTGCGCATGGTTGCCCTCCCCAAGACTGTGCCCGGGATTCTAAGCCGCGGCTGACCCGCGTCACCGTTCGCGCGCCACCGTGAGGCCCGACACTGCGAGCGCACCGACGGCATGGAGCGCGGCGGCGCATCCACTGAGGGTGGCGCCGGTTGTGGTGATGTCGTCGACCAGCACCACCCACTGACCCGCCACCCACGCAGCCGCACCTTCGCGCAGCCCGAAGGCGCCGCCGACGTTCAACGCCCGTTGCCGGCGGCCAAGGGCATGCTGCGCCGCGGTCCGTTCACGCCGCTCCAGCGCATTCACGAACGGCAAGCCGAGCGCCCGGCCGCAGGCGCGCGCAAGGTCCTCGGCCTGGTCGAACCCGCGCTCACGCCGTCGTTGCGCGTGGACGGGCACCGGCACGAGCACATCTCCGCCACGCCCCGCCGCCCGCCAGCGCGCCGCCATCGCGTCGCCCAGCGGAGCCGCCAGCCGCCGCTCGCCGTCGTACTTCAGCGCGTGCAGGGCACGCCGCGTGGGTCCCGTGAACGCCGAGCACCATTCCAGCTGGACGAGTCCCGGCGGCAGGTCCGCCGGGAGGCCCAACGGCACTCCGGGAGGCTCCCGCAGTCTGCGGCTCAGTGGCGCCCGGCAGGACTCGCAGAGCACCTCGCCTTCGCGATTGCAGCCCGGGCAGTCCGGCGGGAGCAGCAGGTCGAGGATCGCGCGCATGGCCAAAGCCTGGCGCGGTGCGCTTACGCGGCGCTCATCGGACGCTCAACCGGCCGGTATGATCGGGCCGATGACGATCGACCGCCCGGCAGCCGCCCGCTGGCAGGTCCTCTCATCCTCGCGCTCGTGGTCGTCGCCGCGGCCTTCCTGGCGATCACGTCGCTGACGTTCCGGGGCGTGACGGACCCATCCGGCTGGGCATACGACCTGAAGGCGTACCTCAACGCTGCGGAGCGCCTCGCGCACGGCGCCTCGATGTACCCGCCGGAGACGCTTGCCGGGCCGTTTCACCCCGGCCCCTTTCGGCCTCTATCTCTACGCGCCGCCGCTTGGCGTCGCATTGCTGCCGCTCACCGCCACGAGCGTCGCGGTCGCGGCGGACGCCTGGCTGGTCCTGCGGCTCGCATTGCTGGTCGCGACCTGCGCGGTAATGCCGGTCCGCCCGCGGCTGCGTCTCTTGGCCTTCGTGGTGGCCGCATTCGTCGCCGGTGCTGATCGACCTCAACCTCGGCAACGTCAGCATCGTCGTGGCCTTCTTCTCGACCGTGGCCTGGCGATGGCTCGACCGGCCACTCGGCTCGGCCGCTATGGCCGTGGCGATGTCGCTGCGCCCGACGCTCGGGGTGTTTCTGGCATGGTGGCTCATCCGACGCCGCTGGCAGCCGCTGGCCTGGGCGCTGGCGTCCGGGATCGTCCTGATCCTGATCACGCTTCCATTCGCAGGGATCGGCAGCTACACGGACTACCTGACGGTGCTGCGCAACCTGGGCGACGTGACGGGCGTGGCCAAGAACGCGGACCTGGGGTCTCCGCTGCTGCTGCTCGGTGCGCCCGCCGGAGTGGCGACCGCGGCGCTGCTCGGCGGATACGCGCTCGCGGTCGGTGCGTCGCTCTTGAGCCTTCGCCGCGAAGCCGAGGTCAGCTTCATGGTGACGCTCGGCGCGACCCTGCTGCTGTCACCCCTGATGTGGGAGCACTACCTCGTGAGCCTGCTGCTGCCGGCGGCATTCCTTGCGCAGCGCGGGCGTCCCAGGGCGCTGGCCCTGCCGTTGCTGGCGTGGCTGCCCCGTGAGTATCTGCCGCTGCTCGCGATCGCGGCCACGCTGCTGCCGTTTCCTGGCACGCAGCCCGTCCGCCGATTCCTATCCGGCCGGGCTGGTTCCCGGTCCCGCCCTGCCAACCGGTTCGAAGCGGACGGCGCTTCCCGCCTGAACCCCGGCACGCTCGAGCGTGCCTGCCGGCAGCTCCACGGCGCCGGCCGCGCCCTTCACGGGCATGACGAGCCCGGTCCATGGCCGGAGGCCGCCTCGTACGTCGACGACACGCCGCACTCCTGCGGAATCTGGCGTGCTCACGAAGAGCGCGTCGATGGGAAAACGCATGAAGAACATGTGGATGCTTGAGTCGGCCAGGTAGAGGCCTTCACCGGCCGGTAGAGCAGCACGGCCCATGAGGCCGCGGAAACGTCCCCAGAAGCTGTGTGTTCCGATCACCCGCTCGGCTACGACTGTGCCGGTGCGGGAGTCCCGGACCGACCACGGTCCGGGCCCTTCGCTCACAGGGCGCCGCTGCCCCATGTTCGCCATGATCAGGATGATGGCCGGTCCGAGGATGACGATGAAGTTCAGGTCCATCTCCCGGACCGTGGTCCGGGGAAATCCTGGGGTCGGATCCTTGATCGGCAGCACGACGGGTGCCTTGGGGGGCGAAGGCTGGTCAGTCATCGTGAGCGGCACATCGACGAAGTCGCCGGCCTGGATGAGGCCGCCGAGCCCCGAGAGCTGATCGACGCTCACGGCTACGGCCACCTGGCCCGCCTTGAGGCTTCCGGTCAGGTCCACTGAGCTCAGGCCACCGGCCGATTGGAAGTCAGTCGACTTGAATGCCTCGTTCTGGAGGACGGTCCGGCCGACGACCTTGCCAACCAGCTGGTTGGGGTCTGTATATGTGTCGACCGCGTCAGCGACAGGCAGGTCGACCGTGCCGAGCTGGGGCAGATCGAGGGCCGTTCCGAGGGGAACGTTGGCGGCTGCGGTCACGACCTTGACAGTCGCGATCGGGGCAGGCTGGGCGCTTCCTGAGCCGCCACCGAAAATGAGGACGCCACCGAAGGCCACGACGGCCAACAAGACGAAGACGAGCATGAGTCGATTGGACGCTTCAACGTGGGGTCTCCCGGTGTGTGGGCAGGCAGCCTCGACTGCATAAGCCCGGATCCACCGAAGCTCCGGCACTCGGGGTCGCTTTGCGGCCAGGATCTCTGTCTCGGCGGGCTTATGGCGCGGTCCTGACCGTCGAGCATGGCACCTGGTGATGGGCTGGATCAG
>JBBRYO010000152.1:0-6892 GCA_038237595.1 Candidatus Limnocylindrales bacterium
CGATGTGCAGGGCCCCGCGCACATACGGCCACGGCCGGCCAAGCGCCGAGTAGCGCGTCCCGAACCAGGCACTCACTGCGAGCGCGAGGCCGACGAGGACGACCATCACGGGAAGGTTGAGGAGAAAGGCCGCGCCCAGCAAAACGACCGAGACGCCGGCGCCGAAGCGGTGGCCGCGCGGGTCGATCTGTCTGGGGGTGGTGGGTGTGTTCGACATGGGGAGGGAAACCTCGATCGGCGGCAGGTGAAGAGGACGGCGGGCAACCAGCGCGACGCGCTTTGCGCAGGTGTCGCGGATTGCAGGAGAGGCGGCGAGGCCGGTCGGGTTTCGCTAGCGAATGTCGCGTGAGGCGATTGCGCACCCACGTCCGACCGACACTCGCCGGCGACACGCGCAGGGAGGACAGGACGGACGGCGCAGCAGATCGCTCACAGTCGCCGGAGGATGACACAGGAGGCCCAGACGTGTCGAGACCGGCCATGCGGCCGCGCTCCATACTTCGGCCGTGTCCGCACAGCGCTTTGACGTGATCGTCGCCGGCGTCGGAGCGATGGGCAGCGCCACCGTCGCGCAGCTGGCACGCCGCGGCGTCCGGGTTCTTGGTCTGGAGCGCTCGAGCGTGCCCAACGACTCGGGCTCGTCCGGTGGCGTCAACCGCATCATCCGGCTCGCGTACCCCGAGGATCCGCGCTATGTCCCGCTGCTGCGGCGCGCCTACGCCGCATGGCGCGAGCTGGAGGAACGCTCCGGCGAACGCATCCTGGTGATCACCGGCGGGATCGACGCCGGGACCCCCGAGAGCGATACCGTCACCGGCAGCCTCGAGAGCTGCCGCGTCCACGACCTGCCGCACGAGGTTCTCGAGGCGAGCGAGCTGAACCGGCGCTATCCGGGATTCGAGCTGCCGAGCGGCATGGTTGGCGTGGCACAACCCGACGCGGGCTTCGTGTTCTCCGAGCGGGCCATCGCCTCGTACGCCGCCCTCGCGATCGACGACGGCGCCGAGATCCACGGCTACGAGCCGGTGAGCGACTGGGAGCCGGACGGGGACGGCGTCATCGTGCGCACGCCGCGTGCCGAATACCGCGCCAACCGGTTGGTCATCTCCGCGGGCGCGTGGATCGGGGCCCTGCTGCCGCCGTTCGCCTCCCTGTTCGTGGCCGAGCGCCAGGTCCTGATCTGGACGCAGCCACGCCACCCGGAACGCTTCCACGTCGGGGCGTTCCCCGTCTTCATCCTCGAGGCGCCGGAGGGACGCTTCTACGGCTTTCCGATGGCCGGTATCCCGGGCTTCAAGATCGGCCGTTATCACCATCGCGGCGAGGTCGTCGATCCGGACACGTACGATCGGACGGCCGTCGACCAGGCTGACGAGGAGGCGCTGCGGGCCGGCATCCGCGCCTACCTTCCGGACGCGGACGGCCCGACGCTCTCGTACAAGACATGCATGTTCACGAACACGTCCGACGAGCACTTCGTGATCGACCGCTACCCGGGCGTGCCCCAGGTCATCGTCGCGTCGCCCTGCTCGGGACACGGCTTCAAGTTCGCGAGCGGGATCGGCGAGATCCTGGCCGACCTGGCGCAGGACCGGGAACCGGCCTTCGATCTGTCCATGTTCCGGCTGGACCGTTTCCCGTCGGCGCCCGCCCCTACGCTGCGCCGGTGAGCGACCAGATCGACTTCCCGGTCCCGCAACTCCCGGACGGCATTGATACACCGGCGGTGGTGGTCGACCTCGATATCGTCGAGGGCAACATCGCCAGAGAGGCTGCGCAGATGCGCGAGCGCGGCGTCTCGCTGCGGCCGCACGCGAAGACCCACAAGAACATCGAGATCGGAAAGATGCAGCTGGCTGCGGGCGCCGGCGGGCTGACCGTCGGGACGCTCGGCGAGGCCGAAGTGATGGCAGACGCCGGCATCCGCGACCTGTTCATTGCCTATCCGCTCTGGGCGTCACCTGTCAAGGGACCGCGGTTGCGGGCGCTTCACGAGAAGGCCGACCTGACCGTCGGCGTCGATTCGGAAGCAGGTGCGCGAGCGCTGGCCAAGGCGGTCGAGGGCTCAGGGCGACCGCTGCGCGTCCTGGTCGAGGTCGATTCGGGCGGGCACCGGACCGGCGTCGGCAATCCCGGCGACGCCGGCCGAGTGGCCGAGGCCGCGCGATCGGCAGGGTTGGAGGTCGTGGGCGTCTTCACACACGGCGGCCACGGCTACGTGCCGGGCGACCGAGAGAAGGCCGCCGGTGAGGAGGTGGCAGCCCTCGGTGCCGCCGCAGAAGCGCTGCGCCAGGCCGGCATCGACGTGCGCGTGATCAGCGCCGGCTCGACGCCGACTGCCGCCTTCTCGGCGCGTGGCCCGGTCACGGAAGAGCGGCCGGGAACCTACGTCTACGGCGACCGCATGCAGGTGATGCTCGGAACGTGCACCGGGGCGGAGGTCGCGCTGTTCGTGGCGGCGACGGTGGTGAGCACCCCGCGTCCGGGCCGGATCGTCATCGATTCTGGCGCGAAGGCGCTGACCAAGGACCGAGCCGACTGGCTGGAGGGCCACGGAGCGATCGCGGCATTCCCCGGCGCCGTGATCCGCACGCTCTACGACTACCACGCCGTCGTCGAGGTACCGGACGGGGTGCCGCTGCCCGCCGTCGGGGACGTGCTCGCGGTGGTACCCAACCACGTCTGTCCCGTGGTCGACCTGGTGGATACGTTCGTGGTGACGCGCGGCGGCCGGCTGGTCGGGCACTGGCCGGTGGACGCCCGGGGCCGCAGCGGCTGAGCGGCTGAAGGACTAGGGCGGCCAGCTCCGGCGACCTGCACTGTCAGCGGGCGTGGAGCTCCACCAGCGGCCACTGCGGCCCGTCTCGGCGAGGTAGCGAGCCAGGATCTCGGGGCCGACCGCCGCGGCCCGATCCGCACGCACCAGGTTCACGGTGCAGCCGCCGAAGCCGGCTCCCGTCTGGCGTGACGCAACGACGCCGGGCGTTTCGGTCGCGATCCGGACCAGGGCGTCGAGCTCCGGCGTGGAGATGCCGAGGTCCTCGGCCATGCTGTGCTGAGACTCGGCGAAAAGCGTGCCAAGCCGTGGCAGGTCACCGGACGCGAGGGCCTCCCCCGCCTCGAGCGTTCGCCGGTCGTCGCCGACCACGTGCCGGGCTCTGCGCAACTGGCTCGGAGAGAGCGCCGAAGCGGCCGCCTCGAGCTGCCCCTCGTCCAGGTCGCGCAACGCGGCCACGCCGAGCAGCCGAGCGGCCTCTTCGCACTCCTCGCGAATCGCGTTGTAGCGGCCGTCGGTCAGGCTGCGCCGGACGGCCGAGTCGATCAAAACGACGCGCAGCTCCGCGGGCACCGGGACCGGCGTGACCGACAGCGCGCGGCAGTCGATCAGCAGCGCATGACCGTCGACGCCGGCGGTCGACGAGAGCTGATCCATGATCCCGCACTGCACCCCCACGAAGACGTTCTCCGCCCGCTGGCAGAGCAGCGCCAGCTTGACCTTATCCGGCGGGTCCGGGAGGAGGGTGAGCGCGATCGCCACCTCCAGCGCAGCTGACGATGACAGGCCGGCCCCGGCCGGAACGTCGGACGCGATCACGCCATCAAAGCCGAGGGCGTCGAAGCCTGCCTCGCGGATCGTCAGGACGACCGCGCGCGCGTAGGTGCCCCAGCCCTCGGTCGGCCCCTCGCCGCTCGCAAGGTCGACGATCACCTCACCCTCTTCGTCAAGCGAGCGCAGCCGCAGCCGATCGCCCCCGCTCCGGCCAAGTGCCCAGGTCCGCGCATCGAGCGCCATTGGCAGCACGAACCCGTCGTTGAAGTCCGTGTACTCGCCGATGAGGTTGGCGCGCCCCGGCCCCCAGGCAAGGAGGTCGGCGCCGGGTGGCGCGGCGTCGCGGAGGCGGCCCGGAACCTCGCGGCTCATCGCGCCGAGGACGTCCGTGGCCATGACTCAGCGCTCGAGGATGACGGGCCGCATGCGGCCTCCGACCTCGACCGTCGGCCAGTCAGGGTCGCGGGTCAGGACCTCGACCGCAGCCGCACCGGCGAGCACCGTGTCCTCCACCTTGAGCCCTCGTACGCTGGGGTTCCAGGCGAAGGCCTGCGCGACCTCGACAGCCGGCTCGCTGGCGGCTGTGGCCAGGTAATCGCGCGGCATGTACCCGGTCGGACCGCCCTGGTGGTGGCGCCGCCACTCGCCCTGGTCGAAGCCGTTCGCGGTGTACGCCGCCGTGCCGTCCCGGAAGACGTCGCCCACTCGCTGCCCGGGCCGCGTCGCGTCGAGGAACGCGGCCTCGACCCGCAGCAATCGCCCGTACGCCTCGCGGCTCTCCGCGTCGAGCGGCCCGAAGCTGACAAGCCTTGTGACGTTGGCGATGAGCCCGTCGCGTCGCGCGCAGACGACGAGCATCGCCCGCTGTCCGATCGCGGCCGAGGTCGGGGGCGGATGTCGGAAGCGGGGCAGCCGTGCCTCCCCGGCCACCAGAAGCACGACCGGATGTGCGCGGCTCGCGATGACGCGTTCGGCGAGCATCGCGGCGGCGTCCCACTCCCGGTCCTGGGGCTTCAGCAAGTGGATCGTCTGCGTGAGCGCAGCTGAAGTCTCGGCACCAAGCACCCGGTAGCGTTCGACCTCCGCTTCGGTCAGCGAGCGGCGCGCAGCCTCGATCTCGCGCGCCAGGTCCACTCGACCCGTCATGCCCGTGTCCGACCCGACCCACCGGCCAACCGGCAGGAGCGCGTCTCGCGGCTCGCCCCAGCGCAGGATCTCGGCCTCGAGCCCGATATCCGGCAGCTCTTCCTCCAGCAGGCGTTCGGCCTCGATCTCGTCGGTCACCAGGAGATCCCCCGATGACCGAACCACGATGTCGAAGATGGGCGCGCTGGGTCCCTCCACGATCAGCGACCGGCCACCTGCCGAGTACCACGCCAGGTTCGCCGGATCGCGCAGGATGATGGCGTCGAGGCCGTGCCGGTCCAGGACCGCGAGCACGCGCCGACGAGCCTCCGCGTTCTCTGCCTCAGTCACACAACCCTCCCACCAGGCGGGCATTATCCCGGTGCCCGCCAGCACCGTGCGCGGTGACGATTGGCCCCCAGCGGATGGGCCCGCGCCGAATTTCGATGGCCAATGGGGTAGACTTGCCGTCCTCCCAGCATGCGTTCGGGAGTCGCCCGGTCGCCACGCCTTCTCGAGTCGACCTAGCGCTGACCGCGGTTGCCCGAGAAGACGACGATGAGGACACCATGCCGACAGGAACCGTCAAGAAGGTCATATCCGACCGTGGTTTCGGCTTTATCACGGGCGAGGATGGCAAGGACTACTTCTTCCATCGCGACGGACTCGAGCGCTCGCTCGACTTCGACCGCCTTGCCGGTGGCGAGAAAGTTGTCTTCGAGATCGAACCCAGCGCACGCGGACCGCGCGCCGTCAAGGTCGAGGCGGCAGCCTGAGCGCGGGATCGGGAGCCCCCAGATGCGCCCAATGATCTCGCACCAGGGAAAGCCCGGAGCCGAAGGTCCCCTCAAGCACGTGATCGCCGAGTACAAGCACCGGGCCCAGACGGTGACGTGCGTGTGCGGCTGGCACGGCAGCACGGCGACCTCCGGTGCAACGCCGTCGGAGTGGAACGCCCACCTCGCCGCAAACAGGATTCGGAAGCCCTAACCTCTCGCTGGGTGGCCCCAGAAGCTACTCGAGCGTGACCGGCGTCCCAGTCGCCGCGGATCGGTACAGCGCCTCGAGCGTTCGCGCCTGACCCATCGCGTCCGCGCGCCCGAGCAAGGCCTCGCCCTCTCCACGGATGGCAGCCCCCATGTTCTCGAGCTCCAGGCGGTACGGATTCGGGGTCTCGGTCCGGACCTCCGTGTCGTCGTGGATGATCACGCCCCGTACCCCGTGGAATGGATCGGGCAGCTTCACCCAGCCGTGAGTGCCGATGGCCTCGAGGCTCGTGTGGTCGCTGGTGAAGCCGCAGTTGAGCTCCGCGGTAACGCCGCCCGGGAAGTGCAGGATGCCCATCATCCGCACGTCCACGCCGGTCGGCCCGATCACGGATTCGGCATAGACACGGTCCGGCTCCTCCCCGGTGAGCAGCCGCGCCGCGCTAACGCAATAACAGCCCAGGTCCATCAATGAGCCGCCCGCCAGGTCAGGGTTCAGGCGGATGTCCCGCTGGTTCTCGAGCAGGAAGCTGAACGAACCGCGGATCGTCTGGAGCTCTCCCATGGATGGCACGATCTCGCGCAGTCGCTGCGTCTGCGGGGTGTGCCGCCACATGAACCCCTCGCACAGCACGAGCCCGGCCCTGTCGGCCGCGTCGAACGCCTCGGTCACCTCCGCGGGCTTCGTGGTGTAGGGCTTCTCCACGAGGACGTGCTTGCCCGCGGCGAGCGCGTGCATCGTCCATTCGTGGTGCATGGAGTTGGGCAGGCAGACATAGACGGCGTCGATGTCGGGATCTGCGAGCAGCGCCTCGTAGGAGCCGATGCCGCGGGGGATGCCCATCTCGGCCGCGAAGGCGTCGGCCCGCTCCTGCGAGCGGCTGGCGACGGCCACGACCTGCAACTCCTTCGATTGTCGGGCACCGGGCATCAGCCTGCGGTTGATGTCCCCGGTCCCGAGGATGCCCCAGCGGATGCGTCTCCTGGTTTCCATGCGGCCTCCGACTACGGCGAGGGCTCCAGCGTGACCGGCTGACCAGCCTCGATGGAGCGATATGCAGCGTCGACGATCTCGAGCGCCCGCAGGCCATCGATTCCGGTCACGGCCGGCTGGCGGTCCTCACGGATCGCGGCCACGAAGTCCGCGAGCATGGCCGCATCCGGGTCCGAGCCCCAGAACGGCCAGCGCGTCCGATTATCGGCGCTGCCGTAGAGCGCGAGGTGCTGTCCG
>JBBRYO010000153.1:0-6834 GCA_038237595.1 Candidatus Limnocylindrales bacterium
CGCTCGTCGCTCATATGCAGCCGGTCGGCGACTTCGCGGGGATCAGGCCGGGCTGGCCGAGCGGCACGGGCAGCGGCCCGAGCGTGATCTTGCTGGTGTCGACCGTGAGCACGCCGCCTTCGATCTTGTGCGCGAAGCGGTCCAGGCTGCGGGGCGCCGGGCCGAGCTCCTGGATCTTGGTGCCCAGCCGGTCGTAGCGCGAGCCGTGGCAGGGGCACTCGAACCAGTAGTTGGTGGTGCAGAAGTTCGGCTTGCAGCCGAGGTGCGGGCAGCGCTGATAGAGCGTCCGCACGTTGGTGGACGCGCCGGAGCCGTCAGGGCTGTCGCCGTCGTTGAAGCTCAGCGTCGGATCGATCAGCTGGACATAGGTGCGCGCGTCGGAGAAGTACGACGGGGCGCCATCAGGGAGCGTGGCGCCCTGCACGGCCGGGCTCGCCTTCACGGTGTCGAGGTTGCCCAGGGTGATCGTGCTGCCAAAGCCGCGCGACAGGTTGGGCCACAGGAAGGCGAGCGTGCCGCCGGTCACTTCCAGCAGCCAAAGCCCCGTGGCCGCGCCGATCGAGCGGCGGACCAACTGGCGCCGCGACAACCCGGCTGGGCGACCCGTGCGCAGTTCGCGCAGGACCTCCTTGGTCAGGGTGGTCGGCTCCTGCCAGCGCGTGAGCTTCCAGTTCCCCATCGTTTCTACCCTTGCACCTAGAGCGCGAAGAAGAGGCCCTGCCACGGCAGGGTCCAGCCATAGCCGGGGCCGCGGAAGAACGCGCCCAGGAAGGTGATCACGAGTCCAGCCGCCAGGACCATCGAGAAGAGCAGCACGCCGACCTTGCGATCGCTCGGCCGAGGCGAGCCGCCATCACCGTTCGGACCCCGGTCCACGTACGGGATGAGCGCCGCGCCCACCAGGATCACCGTCGGGGCAAGCACGCCTGCGACCGTGGGGTGGAAGTAGGCCAGCAGCTCCTGGAGGCCGACGAAGTACCAGGGTGCCTTGGCCACGACCGGAGTGACGTTGCCGTTGGCCAGCTCCTCGAGCGGAGCGTTCACGAAGAGGCCCATGAAGAGCAGGAAGATGCTCATCATCGACGCCGCGAAGAACTCGATCGAGAGCAGGTGCGGCCAGGTCATGACCGTGTCATCCGGTTCCTTCTGGACACGAACGACGGCGTCCTGCTTGACGAGCGCGAGCAGGCGGTATGGCTTGGCGGCCATCGGGACGCGCTGCTTGTCGATCTCCGTGGTTCGGCGCTCCGGGGGCGCGGCTGGCAGCGACGTCCGTCGCTCGGGCGGCTTCGCCTCCGGGGCTGGCTGCGGCAGTCGGGTTCCCTGGTCGGTCATCGATCCTTCCTTCGTGGACCTACAGCGGCCCGGAGATCCCGCCATCCTTCCGGATCCGCCAGAAGTGGATGGCCAGGAAGATCGCTCCGGTGAGCGGCAAGAGGATCACGTGGAGCACGTAGAAGCGCAGCAGCGTGTTCTGCCCGACCTCGATCCCGCCGAGAAGCAGCAGCTGCGACGGCTTGTTGAAGACCGGCGCGTAGTTGGCCATGTTGGTGCCGATCGTGATGGCCCAGTACGCGATCTGGTCCCACGGCAGCAGGTAGCCCGTGAACGACAGCATCACGGTCAGGAAGAGCAGCACCACGCCGACGACCCAGTTGAACTCGCGCGGCGGCTTGTAGGCGCCGTGGTAGAAGACTCGCATCATGTGGAGGAAGACGAAGAACACCATGAGGTGCGCGCCCCAGCGGTGGATGTTGCGGGTCAACAACCCGAACGGCACTTCCGACTGGATCTGGAGGATGTTGGTGTACGCGGCGGTCGACGAGGGCACGTAGAAGAACATCAGGTAGACGCCGGTGATGGTCAGCACGAGAAACAGGAAGAAGGACAGCCCACCAAGGCAGAAGGTGTAGGCGAACTTCACGGCGTGCTGGCGGACACGGACCGGGTGGATGTGCAGGAACACGCTGTTCATGACATTCATCGCCCGCGACCGCTCGTCGTTGGGGTACGGCTGGCGGAAGATCGAGCGCCAGGCAGCGCTGCGGCGGATCGTCTCGTCGATTCGCTCGAGGAAGCTCACCGCGTGTAACCCCCTGCGTCGGCTTGGTTTCCGATGCCGGCCAGACCCAGCTGGGTGTCGCGGTAGCTCTCCTTGTAGAGCCGCCCGTCGCTCGACACCTCCTGGAGCTCGAACCGCTCCATCGTAATGGCGTCGAAGGGGCAACGCTTGACGCACAGCGCGCAGCGGATGCAGCGCTCCTCGTCGAGCACCATGGCCGCGCCCTGGTTCCAACCGTAGGCGTCGACCAGCTCGGGCAGCGCACCCTCCGACTTCATCTGGTTGATGTCGATCATGTGGATGACGCCCTCGGGGCAGACGTCGGCGCAGGCCCCGCAGAGGACGCAGCGGAAGGGGTCGAACCAGATGTTGTAGTTGCACATCAGGCAGCGCGTCGACTCGGTGACGGCCTGCGTGGTGCTGTAGCCCTGCTCCACGGGCGTGGAGAAGTTGACGTGCGGATCGGTCGAGGGCATGCGCGCGGCCAACTGGGCCATGGGGACGTGGACGCGCGGCAGGACGTCGTAGAACTCGGGCATCTCGTGGCGCGACGAGCTCACGATGCGGACGTTGGCGTCGACCTCGACCGTGCTGCGGCCGGACAGGTAGCGGTCGATGGCATAGGCGCACTTCTTGCCGTGGCCGGCCGCCTCGATGAGGGTCGTCGGTCCGGTCACGAAGTCGCCGCAGGCGAAGACGCCGCGGACGTTGCTGGCGTAGGTGCCCGGATCGACGCGCATCCGGCCGCGGTTGATCTCGAAGCTGGCCTCGACCGGCAGGAAGGTGTTGTCCGCGGCCTGGCTCACGGCTGGGATCACGGTCTGTGCCTTGACCACGAACTCGGTGCCCGGGACCGGGACCGGGGCGCGGCGTCCGGTGGCGTCGGGCTCGCCGAGGCGGTTGCGAACGAACTTGACTCCGGCCACGTTGCCCGCCTCGTCGCCGATCACCTCGATGGGGCTCGCCAGGAACTCCATGCGCACGCCTTCACGCTCGGTCTCGCCCAGCTCCTCCTCGTCGACGACGAGCTCGGAACGCGTGCGCCGGTAGGCGATCGTCACGTTGCTGGAGCCGTGCCGCAGGCTCGTCCGCGAGCAGTCCATCGCGGTGTATCCGCCACCGATGATGACAACGTCATCACCCACCTCGAGCGGCTCGCCGAGGTTGGCGAGCTTCATGAAGTCGACGCCGTACTGGATGCCGTTGAGGTCCTTGCCCGGGACGTCGAGCGGGACGGGGTCCATGGCACCCGCGCAGATGGCGATCGCGTCGAACTGCTCCTGGAGCTGCTCGAAGGTGATCTCGCGCCCGATCCGGGTGTTGAAACGGAAGCTCACGCCAAGCCGCTCGACGAGGCGGAAGTCCATCTCGATCGCCTCGCGGGGCAGCCGGAAGGCAGGCACGCCGATGAGCATCGTGCCGCCGGCATAGGGAAGCTCGTCGAAGACGGTCACCTGGTGCCCCGCCACGGCCAACTCGCGCGCGACGGCGAGACCGGCGGGTCCGGCACCGACCACGGCGACGGTCGTGTCGCGCGGCGTGATCACCGGCATGTCGTCCGGGATGCCGGCGGCGGTGTGCCACTCCACGAGGAACCGCTTCATGGCGCGGATGGCCAGCGGCCGGTCGATGTCACCGCGGCGGCAGGCACGCTCGCAGGGGGCGGAACAAACGTAGGCGCACATGGCGGCCACGGGGTTCGGCTCGCGGGACAGGATGTACCCCTCCTCGAACCGCCCCTCTGCGGCGAGGTTCAGGTAGCCACGACAGTTCGTGCCGACCGGACAGGCCTCCTGGCACTCGATGTTGCACTGGAGCCAGGAGGCGTCGACAGGCTGAACGAGGAATTCCTGGTTGGGGTCGATGGCCAAACTTGCGACCAGCCTCTTTCCACAGGGTCTCTACGGCTCAGGAAGCGTTGCGGCACGGGGCGCCACCGGGAGACAAATCTACCATCGCGGCCCTCTCGCCGCTGCCCTGAAGGGGTTGCACGGGTACACCGGGAATGTAGGGTCTTGGGACGTTCGGGTCGTTGACGACCCAGATGGCGGCTCATACTCCGGCCCATGCTCCTGACCGAGGCGACGGCCGTCACCCAGCCCTGAGGTCCGTCAGCTCAGGTCGACCAGTCGAAACGACTCGACTGCCTCCACGCCGAAGCGCTCACCTTCCTCTTTGGCGCCCGTCCGGATGCGCTCCTCCAGCTCGTCCGGCTTGCGGATCTGCGTGACGTGCTCGCGGAGCGCCTCGATCTTGACCCCGATCGTGGCCGAGGTGTCGACCCACGCGTTGGCACGCTCGGTCCAGAAGAGGTACAGGAGGTTGACATCGTGCGGCGCCAGGCCCTCGTCGATCGCCAGGTGGGGAAAGGCCATCGCGTTGCGCGAGGCGGGGTAGACCGCGTCGATCGCGGCGATTCCGGCGGCCCGATGGTCGGTGTGCTGGACGTAGCCCTCGTCGCTGATGAGCACCATGGGATCGACGGCGAATACCGCATCGGGGCGAAAGGTGCGGATGATGCGGACCAGCTGCTCGCGCAGCGCAAGGTCGTTCTCCAGCGCGCCGTCGGGGCGATGCAGGAAGGTCACGCCCTCGTAGCCCACCAGCGCGGCCGCGGCTCGCTGCTCGGTCTCACGCACCTTCGCGAGCTGGAGGGGATCGGTGTGGGGGTCGTCGGCGCCGGCGTCTCCGCTCGTGCAGCAGACGAGATGCGCGACCGAGCCTTCCCCCACCCAGCGGTTCACGGTCCCCGCCGGACCGAAGTCGGCGTCGTCGGGATGCGCGACGATCACGAGGATCCGCTCGGGGCGCGCGGTGTGGAGTGCGGACTCGGTTGAAGACACTGGTGCAGCCTAGCGCCGGGGAGCGCCGAAGGCACTTGCGCGGCGCACCCCCGCGTGTATGATCCGGCGCGAGGCATCGCTCGTCTCCCCCCACGAGCGATGCTTCAAATCGTTGCGCCTCATTGCGGCCCGGGGATCGGCCGCGCGCGATGACCTCGGCCGGTGGAGGCCTCCGCCCGTTCAGGCGGCGCTCAGCTCCTTGATCGCGGCAAGGACCTCGTCCGCGTGGCCGTCCGCCTTGACCCTCGGCCAGATCTTCGCGATACGCCCGTCCGGGTCGATCAGGAACGTGGCGCGCTGGATGCCCATCGACTTGCGCCCGTAGTTGTTCTTCTCGACCCAGGTGCCATACCGCTTCGAGACGGCGTGGTCCTCGTCGGCGACCAGCGTGAAGGGCAGGCCGAACTTGGCCTTGAAGGCCGCCTTGCTGCCGGCGCCATCCTTGCTCACGCCCCACACGACCGCGTTCGACTCGCGGTAGCCGGCATCGGCGTCACGGAACTGGCATGCCTCGGTGGTACAGCCGGGCGTGTCGTCCTCGGGGTAGAAGTAGAGAACCAGCCAGTGGCCGCGTGCGTCGGAGAGGTTGCGCGGGGTGCCGGTGTCGTCAGGGAGGGTGAAGTCGGGAGCCTGCGCAGCGACCTGGGGCATGGCGGGGGTCGTCGCGGTGTCGGTCATCGGCGAAGGTTAGTCCCGTTGCGTCCACGGCGGGATCGTGCCCAAACAGCCGAGTCGGACTCCGGCCGAGAAGCTCGCCCCCTCGAGGGCCTCGGGTTCACCCGGGACGCGCAGTCCTACCTTCTGTCCGCGGCAAGACCACTATCGCATCAGGATCGACGGCGAGCTCCAGGGAATCGCCAACCTTGAGGGCAGACCCGATCGGCACCGCCACCTCCAGCGATGCAGCGTCCCCAACCGTCACGGTCAGCAGCACGTGGTCGCCGCGGAAGCGCCTCGAGGAGACGACGCCGTGGATGGGGCCATCGACCGCGATCCGGAGTGCGTCCGAACGAAGCAGCAGGGTCGCATTGCCGTCCGGCACGTCCGCGGGCAGCGGCACGCGGCCCCACGGCGTGATCGCGACGCCATCGCGGACTTCGGCCTCGGCGACGTTGTGGAAGCCGAGGAAGCGCGCCAGGAACGCCGTCGGTGGATGCGTCCAGAGCTCCTCCGGCGAGCCATCCGCCTCGACGTGGCCGTCGCGCAGCACGACCGTGCGGTCGGCCACGGCGAACGCCTCTTCCTGGTCGTGCGTCACGTACAGCACCGTGACGCCCAGCGTCTCGAAGATGGCCCGCAGCTCCAGCGGCAGCCGGTCGCGCAGCTCCCGGTCGAGGGAGCCCATCGGCTCGTCGAGCATCAAGAGGCGCGGCTGAGGAGCGATCGCCCGTGCCAGGGCCACCCGCTGCTGCTCGCCGCCCGAAAGCGTGGCAACTGCCCGCCGCTCGGTCCCGGGAAGCCCGACGAGCTCCATCACCTCGGCCACTCTGCTCTTGATGACGCCGGCGTCAAGTCCCTGCATGCGCAACCCGAAGGCGACGTTCGCGCCGACGTCGCGGTGGGGGAAGAGCGCAAAGTCCTGGAACATCAGGCCGATGCCCCGGCGGTGGGCCGCGACGCCGGCCAGGTCCCGCCCGTCCAGCAGCACGCGGCCCTCGGACGGCCGCTCCAGCCCGGCGATCAGCCGCAGAAGCGTGGTCTTGCCACTCCCGCTCGGCCCGAGGATGCTCACCAGCTCCCCGTCGGCCACGCTGAGGCTCACGCGATCGACGGCCTGGTGCTCCCCGAAGCGGGCGCTGAGACCTTCGAGCACGAGCATCAGAAGGGCTCCGGACCGCCGCCACGCAGACGCTCGATCACGAGGATCGACGCCGCGGTCAGCAGCATCAGCACGGTGCTCATGGCCATCGCCTGGCCGAAAGTCACATC